>LFTN01000126.1 GCA_001513495.1 Clostridiales bacterium DTU087 | reverse complement strand
GTCTCTCAACTCACTCATTTGCCCGTAGGCCATTGTCAAGGTACGCCCTCTTTAACGCTTACGCTTTTCTCAGGAGAGAATGCCAGGGGGCTCAGTCAACCATCAGGCCGGCTGCCGGTCTGCCAGCACTCCACGCATAGAAAAAACCACCGGGATCCGGTGCCGTTACGGCACCACGATCCAGAGTGGGAAGGGGAAACTCTCCCTTCCCACCCCACACGGTGGTTCAAGTATGCCTGTGCTGCAAGAAATCCAGCCGCAGCCCAGGCCTTATGATTTCAACAGGCCCAGCTTCTCAGGCCCAAGCTCACCCTTTGCGCTCAACTACCCGCTTCACTGCCGCAGCTATCTCCCTGGCTGTGAGGCCGTAGTACTCCAAAAGCTCATCAGGGGTCCCTGACCGGCCGAATACATCCTTAACTCCGACCCTCTCCATGGGGACTGGGCAGTGCTCAACCAATACCTCCGCCACTGCCCCGCCTAGGCCGCCGACGATATTATGCTCCTCCGCTGTGACAACGGCTCCCGTCTCCCGGGCAGCCTTAAGCACTGCTTCCACATCGAGGGGCTTGACGGTGGCCATATCCAAAACCCGCACCTTGAAGCCTTCAGCTTCCAGCGCTTCAGCAGCTTTTAGCGCCTCCGACACCATGATGCCGCAGGCAATGATGGTGGCAGCATCTCCATCTTTGAGAAGGGCAGCTTTGCCGATCTCAAATGTGTGATCTTCGCCGAAAATCACCGGCCAGGCACCTCGCCCCATCCGCAGATAGACAGGGCCCACATATTCTGCCGCTGCCTTCACCGCTAGCTTAGCCTCCACAGCGTCCGCAGGGACGATGACCGTCATGCCCGGCAGTGCCCTCATCAAAGCTATATCCTCCAGCATCTGATGGGAGCCGCCGTCCTCACCCACTGTCACCCCGGCATGGGTGGCGGCGATCTTGACATTGAGATTGCCGTAGGCCACAGAATTGCGGACCTGATCATAGGCCCTGCCTGTGGCAAAGATGGCAAAGGAACTGGCAAAGGGGACCTTGCCCGCCGCTGCCAGCCCGGCAGCTGTCCCGATCAGGTCCTGTTCCGCGATGCCTATCTGCACAAAACGCTCGGGGAAAGCCTTCGCGAAACCTGCCGTCTTGGTTGATGCAGACAAATCAGCATCCAAGACAACTATTTGAGGATTCACCTGTCCCAGCTCTACTAAAGCCTCTCCGTATGCATCTCTTGTTGCTTTCTTGACAGCCATTCCCCTCACTCCTCTCCAGCAGCCAGTTCCACCAGGGCTGCTTCGGTTTGCTCTTTGGAGGGGGCATTACCATGCCAGCCCACCTGATTTTCCATGAAGGAAACACCCTTGCCCTTAACAGTATGGGCAACAATCACCGTCGGCTGTCCTTTGTTGCCTCTGGCCAGGCGGAGAGCCGCCATGATCTGGCTCAAGTCATGGCCGTCAATATCCAGGGCGTACCAGCCAAAACTGCGGAAGCGCAGGGCGATGTCATCAACGCCCATGACCTCCCTGACATCTCCATCAATCTGGAGGTTGTTGTTGTCAACGATGGCCACTAGATTATCCAGCTTATAGTGGGCACTGGTCATAGCTGCTTCCCAGACCATGCCTTCCTCCAGCTCGCCGTCACCCAGCAGGGCGTATACCCTGTAATCCCGGCCATCCATCTTGGCCGCCAGGGCCATGCCGTTGGCCAGTGATAAGCCTTGGCCCAAAGAGCCGGTGGGAACCTCGACTCCCGGTGTCTTTGTACTGTCAGGATGTCCCTGCAGATGGCTGCCGATTTTCCGCAGAGTCTTTAAGTCCTCTACCGGGAAGTAGCCCTTCTCTGCCAATACGGCGTAGAGAATAGGTGCTGCATGCCCCTTAGAAAGCACAAATCGGTCCCGGTCCGGCCAATCGGGCCTTGCCGGATCGATGTTCATCTCATGCCAGTACAGCACTGTCATAATATCTGCTGCCGAGAGAGAACCGCCTGGATGTCCCGAGCCTGCTTCTCCCAGCATCTCGATGACATGCTTTCTCAGTTTCCTAGCCTGTTTCGCCAATTCTTTAATTACTTGCTCATCAGCGCCGGCCATGTTATCACTCCTTCACTTCCTGCTCATCCTCATCTATTCCGCTGGACAATGCACTTCTCCTGCCAGCGTCTTACATGCCTTTGAAACCTTCTCCCAATACTTCCCGCACGTCACTAATCACCAAGAAAGCCCTTGGATCTATGTTCCGCACCAAGTCTTTGACTGCGCCTACCTCCCGGCGGCTGACAATCACCATCAACACCTGCCGATCGGTCTTGGTGAACATACCGGTGCCCTGCAGCGATGTCACTCCCCGCTCCAGCCGGTTCATGATCTCCCGGGAGATTTCCTCTGGGTACTCAGAGATGATGTACGCCGCCTTATTGTAACCCGTTCCTTCTTGAACTAAATCAATGGCCCTTGAGGAAACCACCAAGGCGAGAAAGGCGTACAGCCCCAGCTCTGGACCGAATACTAGGCCTGCCAGGGCGATTATACAGGCATCAATCACCAGCACAGCCTGGCCCAAGCGCATGTCAGTAAAATGATTGAGCAGCAGTGCCGCCAGGTCAGTCCCGCCGGTAGAGCCTTGAAACCGCATGGTAATCCCGATGCCGATTCCCACGAAAACACCGCCGTAGATGCAGGCCAGCAGGGGATCGGTGGTGACCGGGCCGGTAAATGCTGCCAAGAGGTCAACTAGCAGACTCAATGATATTGCACCGTAGACGCTCTTTACCCCGAACTTCGGCCCTAGAACAAAGGTCACAGCCAAGAATAGAGGAATATTGAGGGTCAGCATGACAGCACCCACCGGCCAGCCCCACAAGTAGTGGAACACGGTACCGATGCCGCTGACACCGCCGGCAGCAATTCTATTGGGAATCAAGAACCAGTTGTAGCCTAGGGCAGTGAGAAGTACCCCCAGGGTAATCATGAAGTATTCAAATCCTATCCTCTGCCATCGAGACATTGCTTCACCTACTTCCCCACTCACCTGCCGGATAATTTCCGCGTAACGACCTGCTGAACAAATCTAGGCAGGGCCAGCATCCGGCGGGCCCGCCGGGGTTCTTTAATCAGCCGGTACAGCCATTCCAACCCGGCATTGCCCATCCAATCAGGGGCCCGCTGAGCCCGGCCTGCCCACACATCAAAACTGCCGCCAACGCCTACAGCAACAGGAACAGACAGCTTTTCCTGATGCTCGGCCAGCCACAGCTCCTGCCGGGGAGCCCCTAAGGCCACCAGGAGTATGTCCGGCTCGGCCGCCTTGATTTCCTCCAAAATGCCCTGCTCTTCTGACGGGCTGAAGTAGCCGTGCCGGCATCCTGCCGCCACCAGCCCAGGATATCGCTGCCGGAGCTGGCCAACGGCAGCCTCTGCCACCCCTGGTTCTGCCCCGAGAAAATAGACTTTAAGCCCTGCCCCTGCCGCCCACTTCACCAGCTCTTCGGCGATCTCCACCCCAGGCAGCCGTTCCAGCTCCACATTGCTTAAGCAGCGGGCCGCCCACACCACACCGGCTCCGTCCGCCGCCAAGAGATCTGCCTTTCCCAGGGCGGCGGCCACCGCCGGGTCATCACCTGCCCTGACCACCAGCTCAGCATTGACGGTCACCAGCCAAGTGGCAAGGCCCTGCTCCCGGCGCTGCTGCAGAAGCCGCAATAGCTCCCTGCGGGTCAGCCGGTGGATGGGCACTCCAAGGATATCGACAGTGGGAACATGACTTCCATTTTGAATAGGCGCTCTCGTCATTCCTTCACACCAACCGGAGCCAGCTGTTCCTGCAGGCGGCTGTTGGCCGCTGCCAGCCGAGCTGCCATCTCCTCAGTCTTTACTCCAATCTGCCGGGACAACCTCTTCCGCTCTGCCTCCAGATGCTGCAGCCCCACAAGCAAGTCTCTCCCATCTAGGGTTCTGCCCTCAACAGGCGGCAGGTGCAGCGCTGCCTCCGGCAGGCCCAGTTCCTGCAGAAAGCTTGCTACCTTAGGATCGTAAACCAGGCCCAGCATCGGCACCCGATGGACCGCTGCAAAGATCAGAGCATGGAGCCGCATCCCCAGACAGTAGTCAGCTTCGCCAAAGAGGGCGAAGGCCTCCTGCACATCTAAAGCCTCTGGCCATACAAACGCTGCCTCCTCCATCCAGTCTGCACATCTTCTGCAGACTGGATAGTCAGCTGAGAACTGAAAGGGTATGAAAACCACTTGCCAGGCCCTCCGTACCAACTGGTCCAAGGCAGCGGCAATGGCCGGCAGGCTGGCATCAAGCAAAGGCCACGGCCGCAGAGAAACCAAGAGCACCGGCCTCCCGGGCAAAAACCTATCCCCAAGGCCGCGCCGGAGCAGGCTCCCGGGTTCCTGGCTGCGGCCCCCTTGGTCACTGCCAAGACTCCCGCCGGGCTCAGCCCTCAGGGATATTACCGGATCAGCACCCAGACACAGCCGCGTTTCATCAAACCCCCAGGTTCTAAGCTCCTGATAGGCCTCCCGGTCCCGGACAATTACCAAACTGGCCAGCTGCAGTACTTGTCGGGTCAGCAGCCGATTCCACCGGGAGCTTAAGGGGCCGATTCCCTGTCCATAGATGACCACCGGCAGGCGGTAAGCCCGAGCAGCGGCGATCATCATCAGGTAGTAGTATAGGGAGCGGGAGCTGGTGGTATCTTGAAACAGGGTTCCCCCTCCGCTGATGAACACTGTTCCCTGCCGCAGGGCTCTCCCCACGGCCTTAAGATCACGGCTGCAGACAGCCTCAACCCCATGTTCTGCAGCAGTCCCCGCCGGATCGCCGGAAAGAACGATGGCTCGGCATCCGGGCGCAAGGCATCTCAGCTGCTGGAGAAGGGCCGCCAGCACCGCTTCATCGCCGATATTGTCAAAGCCGTAATAGCCGGAGATGACGAAGGTTATCTGTGACTTGGCTGCCATAGCTAACACCCCGCGTCTTAGCCCGCTGCCCTCAAGAACAGTCCGCCGCGGGCGGCCTTGATTCAGGCCCCCGAACCCCCCGCCACCGGCCCAGTTAGTCTCTTTGCCCCTTGCCCAGGGCCAAGAGTACCCCGTAGAGCAGGGCGCTTCCCAGACAAGCTCCCAGCACCAGCCCCCAAAAGGACCGGATGATAGAGGCTGCCAGGGGTGAATGGATATGGGCAAAGGTGTTTAGGAGTGATATCTGACCAATGGCCCCCGGTACAACGGCGGC
>LFTN01000144.1 GCA_001513495.1 Clostridiales bacterium DTU087 | reverse complement strand
GTTCATACCGCAGGCGGTTGACATCGGCTGCCACATCTTCGACTCCAGGGACTGCTGCATCGCCGCCGACGCGGCCTTCGCCGACAACTTCCTTAACATAATCCATTTCCTTGTTGTCATACCACTCATACTCCAAGAGCTTAAAGCCCAGCTCTCCCAGCCCTTCCTCCTGCATCATGCGATTGGCTTCAATGCGGCTGGCAATTACATACGCGTCCTGCGCCGTGACCAGCAGTGATGTAACGCCCATCTCAGTGGTAATGCCCACCATGTTGAGTCCGCCGGCAGTCAGCCACGAGAAGTTGGGCTGCTTCTTGAGCAACAGTGCGTCCAAGTTTTTCTCCTGGAGAAAGCTGCGGACCCGCTGCAGCTTCACATCGACTTCCTGTTTTCTTTCCATTCAATCAAACCTCCATCTCATATATTCCTGCCCCAGCCTCCTTGCTGCCTACGCTGCCTGGCTGGTTTTCTTTCCTGGACTGCCGATGGCAAACAGTGCAGTCAAGATGGACACCACCGACAAGATGAGGAAGAACAGGGATATGGGGCTGCGGACCAAGATAGTCCAATCATTGTGGTTTAGAAGCAGCGCCCTATTCAAGTGCTCTTCCGCCATGGGTCCCAGGATGACGCCGAGGACCAAAGGAGCAGGGGGATAGTTGTGCTTTTTCATAAAGTAGCCGATTAGACCGAAAAGCAGGGCTACTTTCACATCCCACAAGCTGTTCTGCAGGGTAAATGATCCGACGACACAGAACAAGAGAATCGCGGGCATTAGGAGATTATAGGGGACGCTCAGAATCCGGGGCGCAATCTTTGCCGAGAAGAGGCCTACCACCAGCATGACAAACTGAATGATCACAAATCCAGTCAGCAGTGTGTAGACAACCTCAGCATTCTGGGTAAAAAGAAGCGGGCCAGGCTGCACTCCGATGAGCATCAGTGCACCCAGCATAACAGCGGTGACTACGTCTCCCGGTATGCCCAAGGTAAGCATGGGCACCAATGCGCCGCCGGTAACAGCATTGTTGGCTGATTCAGGTGCCGCAACACCCTCAAGGGCACCGTGGCCCCACAACTCCTTCCGCTTGGAGAACCGCCGGGCTACATCATAGGCTAAGAAACAAGCGATCGCGCCGCCGGTGCCGGGGATCACCCCGATCATTGTACCGATGACACAGCCTACCAAAATGGCCGGGACAACCAACCTCAGTTCCTGGCGGCTGGGGATGGTGTCATCTAGTTCCTGCATGACCCGAGGCGGCCTGGTCTTCTGCTCAACTTCCACCAGCACTTGGGAGATGGCAAACACACCGATCAGAACAGGAAGGAGCTGAAAGCCGCTCATCAAGTTGGGAACACCGAAGGTGAAGCGGTTTACCCCCATGATCGGGTCGATACCAACGGTGGAGATCAGAAGGCCAAACCACCCGGCCAGCAGCCCTTTCACCAGGTTCTTCCCGGAGGCACTGGCCATAATAGTCAGTCCGAAGATAGCCAAGGAGAAATAGTCTGCTGGACTAAATCTCAAGGCTACTTTGGCCAGAGATGGTGCTATGAGCATAAGACAGATGGCGCTGAACAAACCGCCGGCTGCTGACGCGATGGTAGCCACAGTGATGGCTTTACCTGCCTGTCCCTGCTCAGCTAGGGGGTACCCAGCCAG
>LFTN01000207.1 GCA_001513495.1 Clostridiales bacterium DTU087 | reverse complement strand
ACTGAGATGGGCGTTACATCATTGCTGGTTACGGCGCAGGACGCGTATGTAATTGCCAGCCGCATTGAAGCCAATCGCATGATGCAGGAGGAAGGGCTCGGAGAGCTGGGCTTTAAACTCTTGGAGTATGAGTGGTATGACAACAAGGAAATGGATTATGTTAAGGAAGTTGTCGGCGAAGGCCGCGTCGGCGGCGATGCAGCAGTCCCTGGAGTCGAAGATGTGGCAGCCGATGTCAACCGCCTGCGGTATGAACTGACTGAAGGTGAGATCCAGCGGTATCTTTTCCTCGGTGAAAAGGTTTCTGCCGCCATTGAAAAGACCCTCACAGAGGTACAGCCCGGCGATACCGAAGCGGAGATCACCGGCCGGCTGGCAGCAGAGCTGTGGAAAGACCGCATCGACCCCACCGGCTACATGGCGGCAGCCGATGAGCGGGCAGATCTCTACCGGCATCCCATTCCCACCATGAACAAGGTGAAAAAATACCTGATGCTGTGTGTGAATGCCCGCTATAAAGGCTTGATCACCACCATTACCCGCCTAGTCCATTTCGGCCCTGTGCCTGAGGAGCTGCGCAAGCAGTATCTGGACAATGTCAAGATCGAGTGTACCATGATTGCCAAGACCACCATTGGTACCCCCATGAATGTTCCGCTTCTGACAGCCATTGATATGTACGAAAACATGGGCTATCATGATGAGTGGAAACTGCATCATCAAGGCGGGCCCATGGGCTATTACGGCCGGGATATCCGGGTACACCACAAGGTAGAGGAGAAGGTGCGGCCCAATCAGGCTTTTTGCTGGAATCCATCCATCACCGGCACCAAGTCTGAAGACGGTTTCATCGCAACACCTAATGGGCCTTTGATGATCAGCAAGCCAATCATCTTCCCTACCGTGGAAATGGAGGTTGAAGGGATCAAGTTCGTCAGGCCGGACATCCTTGAGCGATAAAAGGAGGCAGATTAAATGGCGAAGGATAAACTGCGGGTAGGTATTGCCGGCTGCGGCATGATCACCGAGTTTCACATCAGGGCTATGAAACAGATCCCCGAGCTGGAACTGGCGGGAGTATGGGA
Organism: Clostridiales bacterium DTU087; assembly: GCA_001513495.1. GTDB lineage: Bacteria > Bacillota > Limnochordia > DTU087 > DTU087 > DTU087. The sequence goes on along the minus strand of LFTN01000207.1, from coordinate 1,094 downwards.
CATAGCAGCTGATCTGGCCAAGAACACGGCGGAGAAATGGAATGTGAAGGCATATGGTTCTTACGAGGAAATGATTGCCGATCCCCAGGTGGACATAATTGATATCTGCCTGCCGGCAGGAGTCCATGCCCAGTACGGCTGCCAGGCGGCAGAGGCCGGCAAGCACTTGATTGTGGAAAAACCCATTGATGTAACCAAAGAGGCCGCTGAGAAGCTCATTGCCACTGCCGACAAGGCTGGAGTCAGCTTAGCAGTTATACTGCAGAACCGGTTCGCCCCATCGATGAACAAGGTAAGAAAGGCCCTGGATGAAGGAGCCTTAGGGCGGCTGCTCTATGGTGAGGCAACGATCAAGTGGTACCGGCAGGAGAGCTACTACACATCAAAGCCTTGGAAGGGCACTTGGGAGTTTGACGGCGGCGGTGCCCTGCTGGTCCAGGCGATCCATACCATCGACCTGCTCCTCTGGTTCATGGGCAGCAAGATCAAGGAGATCAAGAGCTTTGCCAGGACAGTACTGCATCCCATTGAAGTTGAGGACCTGGCGACAGCCATATTGGAGTTTGAATCGGGAGCTCTAGGCCACATCGTCGGTTCCACCGCGATGACACCAGGCTTCCCTGAGCGGATAGAACTCTACGGTGAAAAGGGGTCTATTGCCCTGGAAGCGGGCCGCATCGTTCGCTGGCAGGTAGAAGGGATGCAGGAAGAAGACTACCTGGATCCAGTGGCCATGGGTTCCGGCAGTTCCGATCCCGGCGGCATCCCGCTGGAGAACCATACCGCTCAGCTGCAGGCCATTGCTAGAAGCATCCTGGCCGGAGAGCAGCCGCCGGTCAGCGGCCAAGAGGCGATGGAATCTCTCAACTGCATCTTGGATATTTACCGGTTGGGTGGAATGGAGCGCAAGAAGTAGCAAATCGAGACTGCACCGGCGGGGTGCAGGGGCCGTGAGGCACCTCCTGTATTGAGAAAAGAGGGGACTAGCTCCCCTCTTTCCACTTACATACCAATCTCGACATTGCCCACTATGAACCCCTCCGCTAGTTCTCCAGAATATCCTTATTGTACCACAAAAGGGGATCAACTATGGC
>LFTN01000118.1 GCA_001513495.1 Clostridiales bacterium DTU087 | reverse complement strand
ATGCCTGCCGCAAAGCAGGGGTGACCCTTGGCGTCGGCCATGTTGTGCGCTTCTTCCCTGAGTATCGCCGGGCACGGGAGATCATCCAGGCAGGTAATTTGGGCCAGGTAGGGACTGTCTTTACCTTCCGGGGCGGAGGCGGCTTTCCCACAGCATGGCAGGATTGGTATGCCAACTACCACTGGAGCGGCGGGTTGACCCTAGATCTGATTATCCATGATTTTGATTTTCTCCGCTGGACTTTAGGTGATGTGGAGAGGGTGTATGCCAAGGGTACCTATGGCCGGGCATACAACCGCCTGGAGCATGTACTGGTGAGCCTGCGGTTCAAGAACGGAGTCATCGGCAATGTGGAAGGCAGCTGGCTCAATTTGGGCGGGTTCGGCACCAAGTTTGAGTTTGCCTGTGAGAAGGGGCTCTTGACCCATGATTCTAAGACAGCAGCGGGCTTTCGCAGCTATCTGCAGAAAGCTGCGGCTGCAGGAGCCCCTGGTGTGGCTGTGCCGGAAAATCCCCTGGATAGAAGCCCATACACACTTGAGCTGGAGCATTTCATCCAAAGCATTAGTCAGGGCAAAGCGCCCTTGATCACGGGAGAGGAAGGCCTGGCGGCCTTAGACATAGCCTTAGCCGCTCTAGAGTCCATGGCCACCGGCCGGCCGGTGGCCGTAAGCGGGGAGAGGGGGTAGAAGGATGAGACTGGGGATCATGAGTTTTGCCCATATGCATTCCTATGGCTATGCTGCTGCGATTGGCCAGCTGCCCGGTGTAGAACTGGCGGGTGTAGCCGATGAAGAGCCCGATCGGGGCAAGCAGGCAGCTGAACAGTTGAATACTAGGTATTTTCCTTCCTTTGACGAGCTGCTTAAGGCCGATCTCGACGGTGTGATCATTACTTCTGCCAATCGGGATCACAGGGCCCTGACCGAGATGGCTGCTGCTGCAGGCAAGCATATCCTTTGCGAAAAGCCCATTGCGACAACTTTAGAGGATGCCTATGCCATGGAGAAAGCCGCCAAGGAGGCAGGCATCAAGTTCCAAATGGCCTTTCCCTGCCGCTTTATCCCGTCTGTGCAGCGGCTGAAGGCGCTGTATGAAGAAGGGCGTTTGGGCAGGCTGTTGGCCATCCGCAGCACCAATCACGGGAAGATGCCCGGTGGGTTCTTTATCGATCCAGAGGCCGCCGGAGGCGGTGCTGTGATCGACCATACTGTACATTTAGCTGATTTGGTGCGCTGGATTTTCCAGACTGAGTTCCGGGAAGTATACTGCGAGATTGACCGCCGCTTCCACGATATTCCCACAGATGATTGCGGGCTCCTCACCCTGGAGTTGGACAACGGCGCCTTTATGACCATAGATCCCAGCTGGTCCAGGCCCGACAGCTTCTACACCTGGGGAGATCTGTACATGCATGTAGTCGGTACAGATATGGCCGCTGAGGTGGATCTAATGCGGCAGAGCTTAGAGCGGATTACCCTTGATCAGCCCACCTACCAGTGGGATTTCTGGGGAGCAAACATGGATTACTATTTGGTCAAGGAATTTGTGGGCAGCATCAAAGAGGATCGGGAACCGAGCATCACTGCCCAGGACGGGATCCGGGCCCTCGAAGTGGTAGTTGCTGCCTACGAATCGGCCAGGAGCGGGCAGCCAGTGAAGCTGAGATGAAGGGAGCAGCCATGCTGGGCGAGAGGCTTCGGGCGTTTAGAGAGAGAAGGGGCCTGACGCTGCAGGAGGTCGCCAGCCGCAGCGGATTGTCCCGGTCTTACCTCAGCGAGCTGGAAAATGGGAAAAAGCAGCCGTCGATCAAAGCCTTGGAGGCCTTGGCAGACGCGCTGAATGTTGCCCTGGATGCACTCATCCCGGATGGAGGAAGAGAAGCTGAGGCAGAAGCCGAGGGCCGCTTGGGTGAGCACCTGCGACTGGCCCGGGAACGAAAGGGCATGTCTCTGGCGGCGGCGGCAGAGGCTGCCGGCATCTCCGCTGGTTACTTAAGCGAGATCGAGCGGGGTCAGGCACAGCCGGCGGTGGAAACGCTGCGGCTGCTGGCAGAGGTAGTGGGCCTGCCGCTTTCCCAAGCATTTCACTGCGGCTCCATCGGCGATAAGGTGAGGATGCTCCGGGAGCGCCTGGGCCTGTCCAGAGCGGAACTGGCGGAGGCTGCCGGCGTGACGCCGGGCTTCATCGCCCAGCTGGAGAACAACAAGACCCAGGCTTCTTTGGCGACATTGAGACGGATAGCCCAGTGCTTGGATGTGTCTCCCTGCTACCTGATTCTCGAAGATGATACAGCAGAGGAAATGATCCGGGGACTGAATCCTGAATTGCGGGCACTGCTTGAGGAGCCCCGGGTGCAGCTGGTGCTCAGAATGGTCTGTGATATGACTGGCCCGGAGTTTGAGTTTCTGCTGCAGTTCATCCGCTTGTTGAGGCGCAGCGGTTTGCAGTAGCGGGTTGTTGGCCGGTAGTGGCGTGACTAGGCCGAAGCCCTAAGTGACGGGGAATGAGGGGTAGAATAATGGGAAGAGATTTTGATGTCATAGTCATCGGCGGCGGTGCTGCCGGTTTAACAGCAGCTGCTTACCTGTCCCAAGCTGGGATGCGGGCAGCCGTATTTGAACAGCAGCATAAGCTGGGAGGCCTGGCCGGTGCCTTCTCCCGCAAGGATTTCTTATTTGAACAGGCCCTCCAGTGGGTGGTCGGCTGTCATCCTGGGGGAACAATCTATACCTGCCGGGAGGAACTGGGGCTGAACTTGAGCTTTAAGAAGCTGGACCCTTGGAGCCGCCAGATCGGCCCCGGCTTTGATCTCCTGCTTTCCTCCAATGTGAGGGAATGGGTTGGAGAGCTGTGCCGGCTGTTTCCCAAGGAAGCTGGGGCGATCCAACGGCTGACAGCCGATGCCCTCAAGCTTTTCCGCCGCATACCCGACACTCCCAGGAAACCCAATGATCTGCTTACCACATGGGAGAAGCTGAGAATCGGTTTGACGGCAGTATTGAACATGCGGCTGTATAGAAAGTATATGGGGATCAGCATCCAAGATCTGCTGGTGCAGGAGTTTAAGGATCCCCAAGTCCGCACGTTTTTCTACTCCCTATGCCCTGTCGGCAGTGCCTCAGCACTGCTTCTGCTCACCACCATCGGCTGGATCAAAGAAGGGCACTTCTACTATCCAGTGGGTGGCGGCCAAGCTATTATTGACAGCCTTCGTCAGGTAATCACAGATAGCGGCGGTGAGGTTATCTGCGGCCGGGCAGTTGAGAGGATACTGGTGGAGGACGCCAGGGCAGTTGGGGTCGTCCTCGATGGGGGCGAACAGGTCAGCGGCAGCTGCGTGGCAGCTGCTTGTGATGCCATGCAGCTTTACAGCCAGATGCTTCCCCCCGGTGCAGTGCCCGATTATGTCTTGGAAAACCTTAAGGAATTGGAGCCCTGGCCTTCGTACTTCTTAATCTCCCTGGGAGTAGATGACAGTGTCGCCCAGCTGGGTGCATGGCACCATCATATTACCTACTGCCCGGCATTGATGGATGCCCTGGACAGCGAGGATCCAAACCACTGGCTGATCAATGTCGTTGATAACAGCTTTGCCGACAGCCTCCATGCCCCGACGGGCTGCCGCAGCATCACCATTGGAGCCCCGGTGTCCTTTGACTACAGACAGCGCTGGCAGACCATCGGTGAGATGCGGGGCCCCGAGTACACTGCACTGAAAGAAGAGGTTGCCGCAGCTCTCCTGGCTTCAGCGGAACGGATTCTGCCCGGGCTGCGGAGGAGGATTAGGGTGGCCGATATTGCCACTCCCATTACATATCGGCGGTATACTGGCAACTGGAAAGGGGCTCGCCGGGGCTGGCTGCCTACGGTTGAGGGCATGTCCAGGCTCAGGCGGGAAGGTACAGCCCTGCCCGGCCTTTTCCAGTGCGGCCACTGGCATGTGACCTCTGGCAGCATCAGCGGAGCCATGCAGTCAGGCAAAAACGCTGCACTGCTGATGCTGCGGGAGGCCGAGGCGGCAAAGCGGTGATAAAGTCCGGATACTCGTTCTCATTATCCACATAACCGTATGTTAGCTGATAGAGGAGCTTGTCGGCTAGACCCGAGTATTGCCTATAATAAGCTTTGATTTCATCGTTCTTCGCATAGATATCTTGAAAGAGCTGTTCCATATAGGCTTATGAGCAATCCTGAGGCGCCCCCTCTAACCAGAGCCTTCCTTGAGCTTGCGGTTCTCAGCCTCAGCCACATTCCGCTTCTTGGCAACCTCGGCCATCAGTTTGTCTTGGAAGGAGATGCCCCGCATTCTCTCCCAAAAGCTGGGCGGAACTACCAGGGCAGATACCTCCGCAGGGGCCCTATACCAAGTGCATTTCGGCCCATCGATGGCTTCCACCTGCGCAGTGTCTTGGTAAAGGGTTACTCTGATTCCCCACACATCACCGGGGCGGATCTCAGTATAGACTGCCATCTTATCGGTGGGGCGGGTCCAAGTCCCTATGGTCAGCAGCTTGTATATATCCAATGCCAATCATCCCGTCGGTATGTCTTTTTGCCCAAGGCGGGCGGTAAGTATAGCTTCTTGAGGGAAGATTGGTTTCCTGCCTTGCCTATCCTGAGTCAGCCGCGGGAACTGTCTAAGTCTTTGTGTTCGCTGCTGCTTCGGAGTCTGCTCAAGATCCCCGCATCCTGCTCTAAGCAGATGGGGCAGCTCACAGTGCCAGAGACCAGATCAAAATGGGGTTCATCGGTTTCTTCGCCGCACCGCATGCAGATATAATTGCCCACAATGCCACCTCCTCGTGCAGGGCCGGGACAGGCGAAACCCCAAGGTTGGGATTCCGCCCGGCAGTCTTAGGTAGTCCAAGTTCCGCTCAGCACCGGTTAGTGGACCCGAATTGTCCAGTCCAGCCCGTTGTTGTTATCCCAGTTCATGGCGCTGTCGTGGAAGCAGAAGTTGATTTCATTCTGGGCTGATGCCCTGATCAAAGACTGGAACGCACCTGTGTGGTTCCGCATCATTGGTATGGTCGTCGGGTTCTTCCAACCGTCTGCTCCATAGTGCAGGAACACCTGGTCTGCCCCGCTCTTGTGCAAGAGGCCGTCATAGTTGATGGTGATGTCCTGGTTCTGATATGGACTGCTGGGGAAAACTGACACTCCGTGGATTAGCTGCATTGTCCCAACTCCTTTCTTACAGTCTGGTATGCTGGGATTGCCTGTTCTTGCATCCTTAGATTTCCCCATGGCTTGGAGAGCCATGCATTTTTTCCATTCAGGGAGCAAGCGGCTGGCAAAGCCTGTCTGGGGCAGTGGGCCGGCTGGAAAGAGCGGGCCTGCTGGAGGGGGCAGGTGGCAGGAGAGCTTTCTGGATGGCAGCCGGAGAAGGCGGTATGCGGTGAGAGGCCGGCAGGGGCGGCATGCTGGAGGCTATATGTGAAGCTGGGAACAGCAGGATTGTGATACAATTTGTAGTATTGAAGAGTGGTGTCCCGTAGAAGCTAATAGCAGTGCTGCTGGTGCCGGCAAAGCTGGTCAAGTGAGCGCATTAGCCGACGGCCTAGGGAGGAGGTCTTGTTTTGCTGACTATCGATAGGACGGTGCAGCAGAAGTACAAGGATAAACTGATGACACCAGAAGAAGCAGTATCGAGGCTGAAGAGCAGCTCTACGATTATTCAGCCCCTGGGTGCCGGTGAGCCCCCTGCACTCTTGGCAGCCATTGCCGATGCGGTGAGAGCCGGAGAACTGAAGAACATCACCATGCATGCCATGCTGCCTTTGACCCATACCCTGCAGACGGTATTGAGCCCTGATCTGCCTCCGGAGATCAACTGGGAATCATACTTCTTTAGCGGTGTGGACCGCAAGGCCTATAAGGCGGGGAGAGCTACTTATACACCCAACTTGTTCCACCAGGCCCCCCGGATTTTCGTTGAGAAAGGCGAGATCGACACAGCTATTACCGCGGTTTCCCCTATGGACCGCCACGGCTGCTTCAGTTTGGGGGTATCGGTAGACTACAATCTGGAAGTATGCCGCAAGGCCCGGCAGGTGATTGTGGAGGTCAATCCCAATATGCCCCGCACCCACGGAGCAGGTTTCCTGCATATCGACGACATCGATTTCATCGTCGAAAATGACGCGCCCCTTCCCGAGCTGCCGGTGCCTACCTTCGGACCGGAGGAAGAGCGGATTGGACAGCTCATCGCCGAGATGATTCCCGACGGAGCTACTCTTCAGCTGGGTATTGGCGGTATCCCCACTGCTGTGATCAAGTATTTGATGGACCACAAAGACCTGGGCATCCATACAGAAATGCTCAGCGACGGCCTCATGGAATTGATGCTGGCAGGGGTGGCGACGGGCCGGTGCAAAACCATTCACCCTTACAAGGCGGTCATTGCCTTTGCAGCAGGTACCCGGCATTTGTATGATTTCATGGATGACAATCCCATGATCGAGGGCCAGCCGGTGCAGTATGTCAACAATCCGGCAGTTATTGCCAGAAACACTAAGCAGGTGGCCATCAATGCCGCCTTGGAGGTCGACTTGACCGGCCAGATCTGTGCTGAGTCAATGGGAACAGATCAGTACAGCGGGACCGGCGGCCAGTTGGATTTCATCAGGGGGGCATATGATTCGCCGGGGGGCAAGGCCATCATCGCCTTCTGTTCCACGGCTAGGGGAGGGGAAGTATCCCGGATTGTGCCCACCTTGAGCCCGGGAGCAGTAGTCACTACTCCCAGAACCGATGTACACTACATCGTCACTGAGTATGGAGTTGCCCAGCTGAAGGGCAAGTCTATGCGGGAAAGGGCCCGGCTGTTGATCGGTCTAGCTCACCCCAGGTTCCGGGATGAGCTGACAGCTGAAGCAAAGAAGATGGGCTTGCTGTAAGGTGTATTCAAAGGTAAGAAAGGCATCAGCCCGGCAGGCTGGTGACATACAGCGGCTTGAACCCGATGGCATCACAAGCCACTAGGTGATAGGCAATTCCCCGGTGGGTCCCTGTCAGGGCCTGGCGCTGGGCAGGCCCATGCAGGTGGCCGTAGATGCAGTACTGTGCCCCTGCTGCCTCCATGAGCTCGGTAAGTTCCGATTCTGTCTGGCCTTCGGCGGTGGGGGGATAATGGAGCATCACAATATATGGCCGGCAGCCCCGGTCTTGGGCAGTCTGAAGGGAAAGCCGCAGCCGTTCCAGCTCCCGCCGGTAGATTTTCTCATCATCGGGGGTAAAGTCCGCTGCCCCCGGTGACTTCCAGCCCCGGGTGCCGCAGACCGCCAGCTGTCCCGGCAGCTGATAGAAATCATTTTGCAGGGCGAAGACGTTTGCCGGAAGCAGCTGCCGGAGCTGGCTGATGCTCTTCCACCACAGATCGTGATTTCCCTTGACCAATACAATGGTACCGGGGAGTGTGCCCAGGAAGTCCAGATCGCCCTGGACAGCAGGCAGCTTCATTGCCCAAGAGAGATCTCCGGGGACCAGTACCAGGTCATCGGGTGCAACCAAGTCTTTCCAGGCGGTGGCAACGCGTTCTGCGTGCCCCGACCATTCAGTTCCAAAAACATCCATGGGTTTGTCCTCTCCTCCAGGGAGATGCAGGTCACTGATACCAAAGATGTCCACGGTGTGATGCAGCCTCCTAACTCCATTAGATCCAGCGGTGTCCGATGCCCCCTTCTGAATGATTCCTTTTGGTAGGAGTTTTTTCCTTTGAGACGAAATCTATAATGTTACGTCGGTTTTTGCCTGCATGCAAAACCTAAGGCGGTGAACAGTATGGATGGATTGATCTGCCAGCTGGAAGCCGGTTATCGAGGGATGATCCAGTTGTATCAGGAGCTCTCGAACCTGGCAGCATCTGTTGGCAAAAGCCTGGCAGCAGGCGATTGGAAAGAAGTCGATGCGCTGTTAGCCAAGAAGCAGGGCATTATGCAGGTAATCGATTCCCGGGAGGCAGAGTTGAGCCGGCTGCGGGAGGAGCTTCAGGATAGATTGGGAGTGGAGAAGTTCTCATTGGCCCATCTTCCGCAAAGCCCGGCCGCTGCCCAGCTCAATGACACCCTCGATGAGCTGCGGGATATCATTGATGAACTGCAGGCAAGAGAAAAGACTAATGAGGAACAGCTGCGCAAGTTGGTACAAGCCGTTCAGGCCCAGCTTAGGGATTTTGGCCGCAGCAGGAAGGCTGCCAAGGCCTACACCGGGCCGACGGACATAGGTGAGTCCCGGTTTATCGACCGGAAGAAGTAGATCATGACGCAGTAGTGGACAACCATTCAAAAGGGAAGCGCTGCATATCACGGGGGGAATATTGATTACGATGCAAGAAGACAGGGAACAAACCTGGTACCTTATGGACAGGGAAGATGCGGCAAAGGCTTTGGAGACGGATATCCATACCGGGTTGACTCCTGAGGAGGCTGCCCGCAGATTAGAGAAGTATGGCCCCAATGAGCTGGAGGCCCAGGCGGCCAGGAGCATCTGGGATATGCTGCTGGACCAGTTCAAAGATGTATTAGTACTGATGCTCATCGGTGCCGCGTTGATTTCAGGCCTGGTGGGAGAGATTGAGGATAGTCTGATCATCTTGCTCATTGTTGTGCTCAACGGGATCTTGGGGGTAGTCCAGGAAAGCAAGGCAGAGAACTCCCTGGCGGCCCTGCGGAAACTATCGGCTCCCGCTGCCGCGGTTGTCAGGGGAGGTAAAGTAAAGCAAATACCAGCTCGGGAACTGGTTCCCGGTGATGTAATCCTTTTGGAGGCCGGTACCAATATTCCGGCCGATGCCCGGCTGGTGGAAGCTGCCAACCTGCGGTGCGAAGAGGCAGCCTTGACCGGGGAATCTGTCCCAGTGGAAAAATCCACCATACCCCTGGATGATCCAGAGGCGGGACTCGGTGATCGGGTGAACATGGTGTTCAGCGGCACCAGTGCAGTCTACGGCCGGGGCAGGGCGGTAGTAGTCGGTACCGGCATGCAGACCGAGATCGGCAAGATCGCCAGCATGATCCAAAAGGCGCCCCAAGAACCGACCCCTCTGCAGATTAAGCTGGCAGAACTGGGCAAGACACTGGGTGTTGTGGCACTCATTTTGGTTGTAGGCGTGTTTGTCATGGGGCTGCTGCGGGGAGAACCGGCGTTTGAGATGTTTATGACTGCCATCAGCCTAGCTGTGGCCGCCATTCCCGAAGGGCTGCCGGCCATAGTCACCATCGTACTGGCCTTGGGTGTACAGCGGATGGCCAGGCGCCGGGCTATCATCCGGAAGCTTCCAGCTGTGGAAACCTTGGGTACAGCTACTGTCATCGCCTCGGACAAGACCGGCACTCTGACCCAAAATGAGATGACGGTTACCCATGTATACGTCAACGGCCGCATGCTGGAGGTCACCGGGCAGGGATATGAGCCCGCCGGTGAGTTTCGGCTTCAAGAGGGTGAAACAAAGCAGGAACCATTGGAGGATGACCATCTCAGTGTCCTCCTGCACGGGTTTGCCCTGGCCAATGATGCCAGGCTGGATGCCGGCGCCAATGGCTACGGGATCATCGGTGATCCCACAGAGGGTGCGTTGGTAGTGCTGGCCGCCAAGGCCGGATTGGCAGTGGATGATGAGCAGGCTTATCCCCGGATTGGGGAAATACCCTTTGATTCCCGGCGGAAGCGGATGACTACTTTTCACGAGCTTAACGGTGCCGGGTCCCTGGGCAGTGGAGCTTTGCCTTCGGGCATAGTCTCCTTCTGCAAGGGTGCGCCGGATGTACTGCTCACCCTCTGTACCCATATCTACGCCGATGGCGGGATTAGGCCCCTTACTGATGCAGAGCGGGAAGAGCTCCTAGAAGTCAATGCCTCCATGGGCCAGCAGGCCCTCAGGGTTTTGGCCCTGGCACTGCGGCACTGGGAGGCAATGCCCGATGACATATCGCCGGAGACGGTGGAGGCTGACATGGTCTTTGTGGGATTTGCCGGCATGATCGATCCTCCCCGTCCGGAGGTCAAAGATGCAGTCAAAGAGGCCAAACTGGCCGGCATCAGGACCATCATGGTCACCGGTGATCACAAGTTGACGGCTACTGCCATCGCCAAGGATCTGGGCATTTTGGAAAATGATGAGCAGCTGGTGGTCTCGGGGCCTGAACTAGAGAAGATGACCGATACAGAGCTCGACCAGGTCATCGAGAAGGTGCGGGTCTTTGCCCGGGTTTCCCCGGAGCATAAAATGAGGATCGTAGATGCTCTTAAGAAGAAGGACCATGTAGTGGCCATGACGGGAGACGGTGTCAACGATGCGCCGGCTTTGAAGGGTGCAGATATCGGGGCAGCCATGGGAATTACCGGTACCGATGTCGCCAAAGAGGCATCGGAAATGGTCCTAGCCGATGACAATTTTGCTACTATAGTGGCGGCAGTGGCGGAAGGCCGGACCATATATGACAATATCCGCAAGGCGATTTACTATCTGCTGTCCTGCAACATTGGCGAAATCCTGGCCATTTTCGTTGCCATCATGTTGGGCTGGGGGCGCCCCCTGACTGCTATTCAGATTCTCTGGATCAACCTGGTTACCGATGGCCTGCCGGCCCTAGCCCTGGGAGTAGAACCAGCCGAGGCCGGGGTAATGCGGCAGAAGCCCCGCCGGCTAAGGGAAAGCGTTTTTGCAGGCGGCATGGGTGCGAGGATTCTCCTCTACGGATGCCTCATCGGACTGCTGGGTGTGACTGCCTACTACCTGGGAATCCGCAGAGGAGTGCCGTTGGCTACTGCCCGGACCATGAGTTTTGCGACCTTGGCCTTTGCCCAGTTGTTCCAAGCTCTCAATGTCAGGTCGTCGGAATCGCTGTTTAGAGTGGGGTTGTTCAGCAACAAGTATATGGTGCTGGCAGTTGCCGGCTCCATCAGCTTGCAGCTCTTGGTTATGCTGGTACCGTTTCTCCAGGGTGTTTTCGAGGTGACTCCCCTTGGCCTTGCACACTGGGAAGTTGTCATTGCCCTGGCATTGGTTCCAGTGATTGTCGGTGAACTCCAAAAACTGGCTGTGAGGATCTCGAGGCCCGCTAGTTGAAACAATCAGGGAGGGTCGTTGGTATGATTGCACACGATGACGAGACAAGGAAAGACGGCTCTCCAGTCAACCAGACTGGACAAGAGGCAGAAAGGCACCCCTTGGAGGATGTGCCGGTACAGGCGGGAACGCCCGTGGATGGCTTGATCCGGATTGAAGACGGCCGCGTGTCGGTGGTACCGCCCAAGGCGGGCGGACGCTGGTCCTCGATTAAGCCCGACCGGAATGTACTAGTC
>LFTN01000024.1 GCA_001513495.1 Clostridiales bacterium DTU087 | reverse complement strand
TCCCTGCAGCCTCCACCGCCTCCGCCGTATCCTCATCGATCATCTCATTGGCCTCAACCAGGACCTCTCCGGTTTCCGGATGCACAATGGGAGCTGCCGCTACCCTTCCGGTCAGCCGTTCGCTTAAGGGCTCAATCACCTGCTCAATATCCCTGCCTACATCGGTAATGGCAGCAATGGTGATCCCCTGCTCAGTGCCGCAGTCCATTTCCCGGACAATCACATCTTGGGCCACATCCACCAGCCGCCTAGTTAGATACCCGGAGTCAGCCGTCCGCAGAGCAGTATCTGCCAGGCCCTTGCGGGTACCGTGGGTGGAATTGAAGTACTCCAGCACGGTAAGGCCTTCCCGGAAGTTGGCTTTAATAGGTATCTCAATGGTCTTGCCCGTTGGGTCTGCTACCAGGCCCCTCATACCAGCCAACTGGCTGAGCTGCGACTCATTACCCCGGGCTCCAGAGCGAGCCATCATCCAGATTGGATTGAAGGGGTCGCTGTGTTCCCGCAAAGCCCTGGTGACCTCCTCCTTGGTCCTGGTCCAGATGTCGCAAATCCGCTGGTACCTTTCCTCGGCAGTCAAAAGCCCCCGCCGGTGCTGCTGTTCAACGGTCTCTACCTGCTCCTCGGCTGTGCCAATCAGGTCATCTTTCTCCGGCGGGCTGGTAATATCGCTCAGTGCCACTGTAGTGCCAGAGACTGTTGCATAATGAAAGCCCATCCGCTTTACTTCATCCAGGACCTCCGCTGTGCGGGTGCTGCCAAAGCGGCGATAAAGCCTGGCTACCAGCTGGGCCAGCTCCTTGCTGCCGACAACAGCATTGTAGAAACCCAGCTCCTCAGGGAGGATCTCATTGAAAAATACACGCCCCACAGTGGTCTCGATGGTCTCGCCATTCCACCGCACCTTGATCTTGGCATGCAGGTCAACTTGCTCCTCGGCATAGGCCATGTGTACTTCCTCTGGAGAGCTGAAACAGCGGCCTTCACCTGGGGCCCCTTCCTTCACCTGGGTCAGATAGTAACAGCCAATTACCATATCCTGCGTAGGAGTGGTAACAGGGCGCCCACTGGCCGGCAGCAGGATGTTGTTGGTAGACAACATCAACAGCCGGGCTTCTGCCTGCGCTTCAGCCGATAGAGGCACATGGACAGCCATCTGGTCGCCGTCAAAGTCGGCATTGTAAGCGGTACACACCAATGGGTGAATCTGGATTGCCCGGCCCTCAACCAATACCGGTTCAAAGGCCTGAATTCCCAAACGGTGCAGAGTCGGCGCCCGGTTGAGCAGTACCGGGTGCTCTTTAATGACCTCTTCCAAAACGTCCCATACTTCAGGCCTGACCCGCTCTACCATCCGCTTGGCACTCTTGATATTGTGAGCATGGCCGAGATCTACCAGCCGCTTCATCACAAAGGGCTTAAAGAGCTCCAAGGCCATTTCCTTAGGCAGCCCGCACTGGTGCATCTTCAACTCGGGGCCGATGACGATAACGGAGCGTCCCGAATAATCCACACGCTTTCCCAATAGATTCTGGCGGAACCGTCCCTGCTTGCCTTTGAGCATGTCGGAAAGGGACTTTAAGGGCCGATTTCCGGGGCCGGTTACCGGCCGCCCACGCCGGCCGTTGTCGATCAATGCGTCGACTGCTTCCTGCAGCATCCGCTTTTCATTGCGCACGATGATATCGGGGGCTCCCAGTTCCAACAGCCGCTTTAGCCGGTTATTGCGGTTGATCACCCGTCTGTATAGATCGTTCAAGTCAGAGGTGGCAAACCGCCCGCCATCCAGCTGGACCATGGGCCGCAGTTCTGGCGGGATGACTGGGATGACGTCCAAGATCATCCACTCGGGCCGGTTCCCAGACTTGCGGAAACCTTCGACAACCTCCAGGCGGCGGATGGCCCGTGTTCGGCGCTGTCCCTTGCTCTCCTTGATCTCCGCCCGCAGCTCCCGGGCCAATTCATCTAGATCAATCTCCTCCAGCAGCCGCTTGACAGCTTCAGCACCCATGCCGGCCTGGAAACCGTCCCCGTACTTGGACCGGAATTCCCGGTACTCCTGCTCGTTGAGCAGCTGCTTCTTGGTCAAGGGAGTCTCGCCTGGATCAATTACTATATATGAAGCGAAGTAAAGCACCTGCTCCAAGGCCCGGGGCGACATGTCCAATGTCAGGCCCATACGGCTGGGTATGCCCTTGAAATACCAGATATGGGATACCGGTGCAGCCAGCTCAATATGGCCCATCCGTTCCCGGCGCACCTTAGCTCTAGTGACCTCTACGCCGCAACGGTCACAGACAACGCCTTTGTACCGGACCCGCTTGTACTTGCCGCAGTGGCACTCCCAATCCTTACTGGGGCCAAAGATCTTTTCACAGAACAAACCTTCCCGCTCCGGCTTCAGAGTCCGGTAGTTGATGGTCTCCGGCTTTTTCACCTCACCGCTGGACCATGCCCGGATCCGCTCCGGAGAAGCAAGACCAATGCGAATGGCATCAAAGTTGTTAACATCTATCACGAAGCGACCACTCCTCTTGTCTAGAACCGTTCCGTACAAAAGGTGATGGAGCTCGACGGCACCGCTGCCGTCAGCTGCCTTTAATAGGAGTCATCATCAGCGTCAGACTCATCATCCTCGTAATCACTATAATCATCGCTGTAATCGATGTCGTCGTCATCCAAATCACTTTCAAAATCGACATCGCTGTCATCGTCATCTACAGCATCTAACTCTAGCTCAGCCTCTTCATCTTCATCCTCAAACTCAAACTCAAAGTCTTCCAAATCGTCCCCATCACTTTCGTCTTCCGGCTCTACAGGCGCTTCATCTTCTGCCGCTCTACTTCTGCTGGCGCTGCCTGCAAGGTCGTCATCTTCCGCCTGCTCTGCTTCTTCTGCTTCAGCGTCCCGCTCACCCTGCCGCCGAACCTTGCCAACCTCTTGGGTTTGGATATCAATACCCAGTTCTTTGGCCATTTCGCTGACGTCTTCGTCAACTTCCTTGATCTCTACTTCGCCCTCTTCACTGTAGACCCGCACATCCAGGCAGAGGCTCTGGAGTTCCTTAATCAATACCTTGAAGGACTCGGGCACACCGGGCTCGGGGATGTTTTCTCCCTTTACAATAGCCTCATAGGTCTTCACCCGCCCCACAACGTCATCGGACTTTACAGTGAGCAGCTCCTGAAGGGTGTAGGCCGCTCCATATGCCTCCAGCGCCCAGACCTCCATCTCACCAAACCGCTGGCCGCCGAACTGCGCCTTCCCGCCCAGCGGCTGCTGGGTGACCAGGGAGTAAGGCCCTGTCGACCGGGCATGGATCTTGTCATCAACCAGATGTGCCAGCTTGAGCATATAGATATATCCGACGGTAATATCGTTCTCAAAGGCCTCGCCGCTGCGGCCGTCCCGCAGCTCGATTTTCCCATTCTCAGGCAGCTGGGCCTCCCTAAGCATCTCGACGATGTCTTTTTCGCCGGCACCGTCAAAAACCGGGGTGGCAACTCTCCTGCCCAAGGCAGCTGCCGCCCAGCCCAGATGGGTCTCCAGTACCTGGCCGATATTCATCCGGGAAGGCACTCCTAAGGGATTAAGGACAATCTCTACCGGCCGTCCATCGGGCAGGAAGGGCATATCCTCCTCCGGCAAAATCCGGGCAATGACGCCCTTATTGCCGTGGCGCCCAGCCATTTTATCACCCTCAGAGAGCTTGCGCTTCTGGGCCACATACACCCTTACCAGACGGTTAACCCCAGGAGACAGTTCATCGCCGTTTTCCCGGGAAAAGACTTTCACATCAACTACTGTACCGCCCTCACCGTGGGGGACCCGCAGAGATGTATCCCTGACTTCCCGGGCCTTCTCGCCAAAGATGGCCCTGAGGAGCCGCTCCTCGGCAGTCAGCTCTGTTTCTCCCTTGGGGGTTACCTTGCCCACCAAGATGTCTCCCGGCCTTACCTCGGCTCCGATACGGACTATACCCCGGGAATCCAGATCTTTGAGGACATCTTCACCGACATTGGGTATATCCCGGGTGATCTCCTCAGAGCCAAGCTTGGTATCCCGGGCCTGTGCCTCATACTCTTGAATATGAATAGAAGTAAAAGTATCGTACTTGACCAAGCTTTCGCTGATCAAGATAGCATCCTCGTAGTTGTAGCCCTCCCAGGGCATAAAAGCCACCAGCACATTGCGGCCCAAAGCCAGCTCGCCGTTCTCGGTTGACGGCCCGTCGGCAATGACATCGCCAGCCTCGACCTTCTCGCCCTTGCGCACCAGCGGCCGCTGGTTGATGCAGGTACCCTGGTTGGACCGCTCAAACTTCCTTAGATGGTAAACATCCCGGCCGCCGGCATCGGTCTCAATGACAATTTCCCTGGCCGTGACCTTGGCAGCCACTCCCGAATTCTTGGCCAGGACCAGAACACCGGAATCGGCAGCAGTCTTGGTTTCCATGCCGGTACCGACAAACGGAGCCTCAGTGCGCAAGAGAGGCACTGCCTGGCGCTGCATGTTAGCACCCATCAATGCCCGGGAGGCGTCATCATTTTCCAAGAATGGAATCAAAGCAGTGGCAACACTGACTACCTGCTTCGGCGATACGTCCATGAAGTCTACCTGTTCTGAAGGAACAAGGAGAATTCGATCCATGTACCGAACAGTTACACGGGGGTGAACGAACCGCCCCTCCTCATCCAGAGGTTCGTTGGCCTGGGCAACTACATAGTTGTCCTCTTCATCGGCTGTCAGATAGACGACCTCGTCGGTGACCCGGCCGTTGTCTACCCGGCGGTACGGTGTTTCAATAAAGCCGTACTCATTCATCCGTGCATAGGTACACAAAGACCCGATCAGCCCAATATTGGGCCCTTCAGGAGTCTCGATGGGACACATGCGCCCGTAGTGGGAGTGATGTACATCCCGAACTTCGAATCCAGCCCTTTCCCGGCTGAGGCCGCCTGGCCCCAGAGCCGACAGGCGCCGCTTGTGGGTCAGCTCAGACAGGGGATTGGTCTGGTCCATAAACTGGGACAGCTGACTGCTGCCGAAAAACTCTTTTGTAGCCGCAACCAGCGGCCGGATGTTGATCAGCGCCTGGGGCGTGATGATATCAACATCTTGGATGGTCATCCGCTCACGCACAACCCTCTCCATTCGGGAAAGCCCGATGCGGAACTGGTTCTGCAGCAGCTCGCCCACGGCCTTCAGCCTGCGGTTGCCCAAATGATCGATGTCATCGATGCTGCCGATTCCGGATATGAGGTTGAAGAGATACCCCACAGTAGCTACAATATCTTCCCTGGTGATAGCCCGCATCTCGGGACCGGGCTGGCCGTTGCCGATAATCTTAATCTCTTCATCATCTTTACCCTTAACATAGGCAGCATTAACCCCAGCCTCAGCGATACGCTCCGCCATCCGCCGATCGATGCGGGTATTGGCCTCAGCCAAGATCTCGCCGGTTTCCGGATGTGCAACGGCCCGGGATAAAGTCCGCCCCACAAGCCGCTCGGTGATTCTGAGCTTCTTGTTCATCTTATAGCGGCCGACAGCAGCTAAATCGTATCGCTTCTGGTCGTAGAAAAGGGTCTCAAACAAGCTTCTCGCCGATTCTTCAGTCGGAGGTTCACCAGGCCGCAGGCGTTTGTAGATCTCAATCAGCCCTTCACCTTCTGACTCGGTGCTGTCCTTATCTAGTGTAGGCCCAAGGGCAGGGGCGTCATTGAACAGCTCAGTCAACTGAGCATTGGTGCCGTAGCCGACGGCACGCAGCAGCACAGTCACCGGCAGCTTACGGGTCCTATCTACCCGTACATAAACCACATCATTGGCATCCATCTCAAACTCCAGCCATGCACCCCGGTTGGGTATGATGCTGGCATTGTACAGAACCTTGCCGCTGGAATGCAGTTCTCTACCGTAGTATACTCCCGGTGAACGGACCAGCTGGCTGACAACAACCCGCTCTGCACCATTAATAATGAAGGTGCCGTTCTCGGTCATCAAGGGAAAATCTCCCATAAAGACCTCTTGTTCCTTCACTTCACCGGTCTCTCTATTGATCAGTCGTGCTCGTACCTTTAAGGGCACAGCATAGGTAACATCCCTATCCTTGCATTCCTCCACGGAGTACTTGGGCTCACCTAGAGAATGATCAATAAACTCCAGCACCAGGTTCCCGGTAAAATCCTCAATGGGGGAAATGTCCTCAAAGGTTTCCATGAGTCCTTCTTTCAGAAACCACTCATAGGACTCCCGCTGGATGTCAATGAGGTTAGGCATGTCAAGCACTTCTTTGATCTTGCCAAAACTAAATCGTTGCTGCCTTTTGCCCACTTGCGTCACCGCGGCCAAAGTGCTCACCTCTCCTTCAGGATCTCCATTCTGCCACTAAGCTGGGGTACCGCCTGCAGAAGGCAAACCCCTACAGCAAGAAATGGGAGACTGGTATCTATGCTTTATGCACAGACCTCTCCCTGATATTTCCCACCGAGCCTTGCTATAATTAGAACGCAAAGCACACTTTTTAGCATTCGCCTGTATGTCTGTAAATATGCGTTGGGAATACAAATATTGGTAAGCTGCTAATGCTTGGTCTTGTATTATGGCACAATACACCTACTATAACACTAACTGATTGTATCATGCCAGATCTCACCTGTCAAGGTGATGAGCGGAAATTAACTCACAGGAGGTGTAGATAAGCAGGCCCCCTTCGGGGGGATAAGCCGGCACCGCTTCCCGGCCATTTTCGGACCAAGGGAACCGGGGCGGGACTCTCTGCTCCCGCCCCGATATCACTTCCCAGCACTTCTTGCTTACTTCAGCTCGACAGTGCCGCCGACCTCTTCGATCTTAGCCTTGATATCCTCGGCCTCATCCTTGGATACGCCTTCTTTGACGGGCTTAGGAGCCTCGTCAACCAGGGCCTTGGCTTCCTTCAGGCCGAGTCCGGTGAGCTCCCGTACAACCTTGATCACCTGGATCTTCTTGTCGCCAGCACTGGTCAGAATGACGTCAAATTCAGTCTGCTCTGCTTCCTCAGCGCCAGCAGCCGGTGCACCCGGCATGGCAGCTACTGCTACAGGGGCGGCTGCGGAAACGCCAAACCTGTCCTCAATGGCCTTAACTAGCTCAGAAAGCTCCAATACAGTCATATTCTCAATGGCTTCCAAAATCTGATCTTTCGTCAATTTGGTCTCCTCCTCATAGATACCATCTTGGGTCATATTCTAATTGTCTTAAGGTGCATCCCCTCTCTACCGTCTCTGGGCATCGGGGATTCCCATGGGCCTGCCGGCTGCTGCTAAGCACCGGCACCTTCCTTCTGTTCACGCACTGCGTTCAAGGCATATGCTAAGCTGCGCACTATACCCTGCAGAGCAATAGCCATACCGGCAATGGGCCCCTGCATTGCCCTGGCCACCATGCCCAGCAGCTCCTCCCGGGAGGGCAGATCTGCCAAGGCCTGGACTTCATCGGCCCCAATGACTCTGCCTTCCAGGACTCCGCCCTTAATCTCCAGTGCTTTATGGGTGCGGGCAAATTCACTCAACACCTTGGCCACAGATACCGGCTCATCATAACCGAAGGCGATGGCCGTCGGCCCGGTCAAATACTGCGTCAGCTCAGACAAGTCAATCTCATTGGCCGCCAGGGTAGTCAAGGTGTTCTTAGCCACCTTGTACTCTACTCCCGCCTCCCGCAGCTGCTTCCGAAGCTCAGTGATATCCTGAACGTTGAGCCCTCGATAATCTGTCAATACAACGGCTTGCGCCCGGGTGAGTTTATCCTTTAGTTCCTCAACTACAGCTACCTTTTCTGGTCTTGCCACTTCCTCACCTCCATTCCCCTTTACTGCCGACAATGAAAAAAGCCCCTAGAGACATGAGTCTAGAGGGCCTTAGCACGCAGAAAAACAAGTGCCGCTTTTCCTCCAGCCTCGGTTGGCGGGTTGCCCCATTAAGTCTATTAGACGCCGACTGTCTCTGGCCGAATTGCTTGCGATTCAATTGTCAGATTGACAGCTGCTTAATCTTCCTTATCCGTCACTGCGCCAAGCACCAGCTGCGGATCCAGCCTAATGCCAGGACCCATGGTTGATGAAATGGCGACTTTGCGGAGGTACTGGCCCTTGGCTGCTGCCGGCCTAGCCTTGATAACAGCATCCATCAGTGTCTTAAAGTTCTGCATCAGGGCGCCATCGTCGAAGGAAACCTTGCCGATGGCCACATGGATGCCTGCAGCCCGGTCAACCCTGTACTCAATCTTACCAGCCTTCAGTTCCTGAACAGCTCTGCCTACCTCAAAGGTAACAGTCCCCGCTTTGGGGTTGGGCATAAGTCCCCGGGGCCCCAAGATCCGGCCCAGGCGGCCTACCATACCCATCATATCCGGTGTAGCCACCGACACATCAAAGTCCAGGAAACCGTTGGACACCTTTTCCACCAGTTCTTCTGCACCGACGATATCGGCTCCGGCTGCTTCAGCTTCCCTGGCATGTTCGCCCTTGGCAAACACTGCCACCCGTACGCTCTTACCTGTCCCATGGGGCAGGACAACGGTGCCCCTCACCTGCTGATCAGCGTGCCGGGGGTCGACTCCCAGCTTGAGAGCAACTTCCACTGTCTCATCAAACTTGGCGGTAGCCATCTTCTTAACCAGCTCAATTGCTTCTGCCGGTGAGTACAATTTGCCGTTTTCAACTGCTTTGGCAGCCTCTTGATATCGCTTGCCTCTCTTTGCCATCTCTTGCGTCCTCCTTTGTGGTACTAGCGGATGATTCCTCCCACAGTATCAGGGTAGTCCCCTTACATCTCAACTTCAATCCCCATGCTCCGAGCTGTGCCGGCCACCATCCGCATCGCCGCTTCCAAACTGGCAGCGTTGAGATCAGGCATCTTCAGCTCGGCGATCTCCCTCACCTGCTCCTTGGTGACTTTGCCTACCTTCTGCAGGTTGGGAGTCCCAGAGGCCCTATCTAGTCCAGCCGCCTTCTTCAGCAGGACAGCCGCCGGGGGAGTTTTCGTAACAAAAGTGAATGAACGATCCTCATATACGGTGATCACTACAGGTATGATCATTCCGGCCTGGTTAGCGGTGCGCTCATTAAAGGACTTGCAGAACTCCATAATGTTGACTCCGTGCTGACCGAGTGCCGGTCCCACCGGAGGAGCCGGGTTTGCTTTCCCTGCCGGTACCTGCAGCTTGATAAGAGCAGCTACTTTCTTGGCCAATCCTTCCACCTCCTTCTGACAGCGGGAAACTACATCTTCTGAACCTGTTCAAAGTTGAGTTCTACCGGTGTATCCCGCCCAAAAACCGAGACAATGACCCGCAGTTTGCCTCTCTCCAGGTTGACTTCTTCTATGGTGCCGGTGAAATTGACAAAAGGCCCGTCAATGACCTGCACATTGTCGCCAACCTCGTAGACAACCCTGGGCTTTTGATCTTCCAGGCCCATCTGCTGTCGAATAACCTCAAGCTCGTCTTCCATCAGCGGAATCGGCTTATTGCCAGAACCGACAAAGCCGGTGACACCAGGGGTGTTGCGCACAACATACCAGGAATCGTCACTCATAATCATCTGCACCAAGACATAGCCAGGGAAGATTTTCTTTTTCACCAGCTTCTTCTTCCCGTCTTTGAAATCCATCTCTTCTTCAACGGGAACAATCACCGAGAAGATCTTGTCTTCCATGGCCATGGATTCTACCCGGCGCTCTAGATTAGTCTTGACTTTATTCTCGTACCCAGAATAAGTATGGATTACATACCACTGGGCACCTGGAACCTGGACATCATCCATGATGCAAAGGGGGTACTGGTGATAATCACCGCCGTCCCCCTCACCCCCTTAGTTTCTGCAATAGGAAAAGCAATCGGCCAAAGCCAAAATCCACCAGGCCGACAAGCACAGCTATGACAGCTACGGAGACGATGACAATCAGCGTGTATCGCTTTAGCTCGTCACGGTCCGGCCAAACTACTTTTCTCAGTTCCGCCCGGACCTCTTTCAAAAACCGACCGATCCTCTCTGTAAGAGGCTTGCTTTCGCTCTTGGTAGCTACACCCATCTGATTCACATCCTTACACGGGGCATGACAGGATGACACTGCTGTTGTACCCGCCGATTTCGACGTATAAGGCTAACGAGTCTCTCTATGGGTAGTATGTTCCCTGCAGAACTTGCAGTATTTCTTCAGCTCTAAGCGATCCGGATCATTACGTCGGTTCTTGATACTGCGATAGTTCCGGTTCTTGCACTTGGTACACTCTAATGTAATGCCTACCCGCATCCGGTCACACCTCCAGCCCTAGTCAGTTACCTTTAGAATTTAACACATAAGCTTAAGCCTGTCAACATCCGCCGCTGGGGAAACAGGCTGAGCTCTAGAGTCAACTAACGGAGATGCTGCCGGGATCTGATCCCCGTTTTATGCATCCCCGTTATTTTAGCACTATATACAGGTTTTCCCTGTGAACAGCTTCAACAGCACTGATCCGGCCGCTGGGCCATTTTAGCCTGTGGCCTTCTCATCCCGCTTTTGCAGATATCTTTCCAGCTTGCGCTTTACTCTCTGCAGGGCGTTGTCCACAGACTTAACATGCCGGCCAAGGCTGTCGGCGATTTCCTGATAGGACTTGCCTTCCAAATAGTACATCAAGACTTTCCACTCCAGCTCACTGAGGAACTCACCCATCTTCTGCTCAATGTGAATGAACTCTTCCCGGCTGATAACCAGTTCCTCAGGATCGGTGACCTTGTTGCCTGACAGAACATCCAGCAGCGTCCTATCGGATTCCTCATCATAAATGGGCTTATTGAGCGATACATAGGAGTTGAGGGGAATGTGTTTCTGGCGAGTTGCTGTCTTGATGGCAGTAATGATCTGCCGAGTAATGCACAGTTCAGCAAAGGCACGAAAGGAAGCCAGCTTGTCAGACCTAAAGTCCCTGATGGCCTTATATAAACCGATCATTCCTTCTTGAATAATGTCTTCCCGATCGGCCCCGATAAGAAAATACGAGCGTGCTTTCGCCCGAACAAAATTCTTGTACTTGCTGATCATATACTCCAGCGCAAGTTCATCGCCTTCCCTCACCAGCCCGACCAACTGCTCGTCCTCGAGGCCTAGGTAACACTCGTACAACTTACGCTGCGCCTGACTACTCAAACATATCGCCTCCACCCGGTCGATTTTGCCTGACAGAGATTAGCTGTGTGCTCCAGCACAGCAGCGTCATCCCTTCCCCGAGCAGAGCACCAAGGTGTCTGTGGGGGAGTGGGTCCATTTCCCTGACCTCCCTGCTCATGGAATGGAGCCATCCAAGCCTTCCCCAAAGGCATATCACAGCCGTCCTGCTAATGGGCTCAGCTTGTCCATTGCCAACACAAAGACATTATACAATAGCACCGGAGGAGCGTCAAGAAAACGCCTCCGCTAGGCCTCAGCCTGTGCCCTCTGCCTGACTACTTCATACATCATGACCGCGGCAGCCACAGCCGCATTGAGGGAGTTTATACTGCCGTACATCGGCAGCCTCACCGTCAGATCGCATGTCTCTCTAGTCAGGCGGGCTAGGCCTTTGCCTTCGCCGCCGATGACCAGCGCCAGGGGGCCGGTCAAATCTGCTTCAAAATGGACCATTTCCCCATCCATATCGGCTCCCACCACCCAGAACCCCGCCTCCTTGACTGCGGCGATTGCCCGGGACAAATTGGTCACCTGGGCCACCGGCACATACTCTACTGCCCCGGCGGAAACCTTGGCCACCGTCGCCGTGAGGCCAACTGCCCGCCGCTTGGGAATGACGATGCCCTGGGCGCCGACGGCCTCCGCTGTCCGCAGTATTGAGCCGAGATTATGGGGGTCCTGGATGCCGTCTAGGATCACCAGCAGGGGTGCCCGGGAAGACTGGCGGGCCTCATCCAACAGATCCGGCAGTTTTNNGGCGGGCCTCATCCAACAGATCCGGCAGCTCCAGATATTCCACAGGCTCCCGCCAGCCCATCACACCTTGATGGGCCCGGGTGCGGCTTCTCCTATCCAGCCACTCCCGATCCTTCCATTCAATAGGAGTACCGGCAGCTGCGGCCAGTTCCACTATATCCTGCAGGCTGCGCCCTGAACCCTTGGCCAGCACCAGCCTGTCCAATTTTACCCCGGCCCTGAGGGCCTCCCGCACTGGATTCCTGCCTTCGATCTGTTCTCTTTCCCATTTCATCTTAGACTCCCCTAACCTGTCACTGATGCTTCCACTGTCGCTATGGAAAGGGGCCAGTTGATGCCGGCGGTGGGGCGTGCCCAAGAGGCAAAGGCACTATACTTCCTCGAAAGGGTCAGTTTCCACTGCCATAGACAACAGCTCCCGCAGCCGATCAAGATCACCGGCCAGGTACAAATAGCCCACCAGTGCCTCAAGTCCCGTGCTCAAACGGTAATCCGCCACCGCTGCACTCTTGGGGACACTGCTCTTAGTATTGCGCCCCCGTCTGACAATCTCTCGCTCTGCATCTGTTAGGGCTGGCTCCCAGATCTCCAGAATACGGGCTTGGCTGCCGGCATTGACCCAGTGGACTACCTCTCTGTGCAGGGCAGCCATGCGCCGGTTTCCGCCCCGAACAAGCTGCATGCGGACCCACAACTCAAATACTGCATCACCGATATACGCTAGAACCAAGGGAGGCATCATCGCCAGATCCGCCTGGGAAAAGGCAGACTCTCCCCCATTCATTGACTCTTCCAGCTTATCCACCCCGTCCGGCACATGGTTTTGCTGATCTGCCAAATTAAATCCACCCCGCGATAGTCCCCACCAAGCCGGCGGCATCCGCCGGCTGAAGCATCCTTTCTCCCCACTGGGAAACGGCACCGCAGCACTACAGCTTCCAGCGGGTCCCCAGGGGCGAATCCTCCAGTTTTACACCTAACCGGGCCAGTTCATCCCGGATAAAGTCAGCTGCAGCCCAGTCCTTCTTGTCCCTGGCTTGCTGCCGCAGCTGCACCAGCAGATCCAGCAGGGACTCAGCAAGCTGCTGGGCATGGGAAGTGCTGGAATCTGCCTCCAGCAGGCCCAAGACGTCGCCTCCCAGCTCCTGGAAGACGGCAGCAGCCTCCCGCAGCACCGGCAGGCTCTGCTGCTGCTCTGCATCGGCCATGCCCGCCATTTGGCCCTGAAACGTATTGACACTCCGGGCTAGCTCAAACAAGGCGGCAATTGCGGCGGCAGTGTTGAAATCATCCTCCATCGCGGCGATGAACTTAGCCCGGGCCGCATCGACAGCTGCTTTCAGCTGTCTGATGGCAGGGGCATCGATATCTTCTGTAGACAGTCCTTCCCCTTCGGGGCCGCCTGATTTCTCCAAAGAAGCCAGCAAGTGCTTGAGGTTCTTCACACTATCCATCAAGCGCTCCCATCCCCGCCTGGCTTCCTCCAGCTTTTCTTCACTGTACTGCAGGGGGCTGCGGTAATGGGAAGAGAGCACATAAAACCTAATCACTCCGGCAGGATACTTGGCCAACAATTCTACCAGGGGCGTAAAATTACCTAGGGATTTGGACATCTTCTCATCCCTAACCTGCAGAAGCCCATTGTGCACCCAGCAGCGGGCAAAGGGAGGTTCGCCGGTGAAGGCCTCCGACTGGGCAATTTCATTCTCATGGTGGGGGAAAACCAAGTCTACCCCGCCTCCGTGGAGATCAAAGCTATTGCCCAAGTACTTAAGGGACATGGCCGAGCATTCTATATGCCATCCCGGCCGCCCCTTGCCCCAAGGGCTGTCCCAAGCTGGTTCTCCCGGCTTGGCACTTTTCCAAAGGGCAAAATCCATAGAGTGGCGTTTCCGTTCATCGACAGCTAGGCGGGCGCCTGCCTCCAGCTCTTCCAGCTGCTGACCCGACAGCTTGCCGTAATCGGGGAAGGATGTGACATCAAAGTACACATCGCCATCCACCACATAGGCATTGCCCTTTTCCACAAGCTTTTCGATCATTTCTATAATGGCCGGAATCTCCTGGCTTACCCGGGGATATAGATCCGCCCGCTTGACGCCCAAGGCATCCATGGCTTCCAGATATTCATCGGCATAGCGGCAGCAGATCTCAGAGACATTCTCTCCCGTAGCCTGGGAACGGGCGATGACTTTATCATCGATATCGGTGAAGTTTTGAATCAGCCGTACCTTGTACCCTTGATACTCCAAGAAGCGGCGGATTGCATCCCAAATAATGGAAGGGACAGCATGACCCAAGTGACTCTGATCATAGGGAGTGATCCCGCATACATATATGGAAACATGACCGGGATCACGGGGAACAAAGGGTTCCTTTTTCCGGGTCAACGTATTGTAGATCTGAATGGCCATGACTATCTCCCTCTCTCCCGCGGCACAGCCGCTAACTTCTTCCTATATCCTAACATAGTCTCTCCCAAATGCCTAGAAGTTGTGCTGATGCCGGAGTGACCACTAGGAACAAAAGCGCATATGGTAAAGAAGATTGCTACGCCATTCACTTTGTCACATCATTGGAGGGATGTCCCATGACGTATCAGCTGCACAGCCCGTGGAATGAGCTTCTCCGACCTCCATGGCAGGGCCGGCAGCCGAAGCCCCGGTTTACCGGCCTCACTATGATAATCGATAAGGGCATGGATCTGGTGACTACCGAGCATTGGCTGTCACTGGCCGCTGACTATGTGGATTTTATCAAACTGGGATTTGGAACTGCACCATTGTACCCCGTGGAACAGCTGGTCAAGAAGATCTCCTTGGCCAAGTCCTACGGGGTCGATGTGTATCCAGGGGGCACTCTGCTGGAAGCAGCCATCTGCCAAGGAAAGACTGAGCAGTTCCTTAAGCTGGCCAAAGAGGTTGGTTTCACCTATGTGGAGGTTTCAGCTGGAACCATCGACATTTCACCTTCCCAAAGGCGCCAGATCATTACCCAGGCCCATACCCTTGGGCTGGGCGTGCTGACAGAGGTCGGCAAGAAGGATACCGACACGCCCTTTGAGCCCCGGGCTGCTGCCCAGCAAATCGAGGATGACCTGGCCACTGGGGCCTACAGGGTTATCGTAGAAGCCCGGGAATCCGGCCGGGGCATCGGCATCTATGACAGCTCGGGGCACATCCGCAGCGATATCCTGGAAGCGATCCTCGACGGCGTCACCCATCCAGAAAGCATCATGTGGGAAGCACCCCTTGTCTCTCAGCAGAAAGAGCTCTTGATTAAGCTCGGACACAGTGTCAACTTGGGCAACATCCAGCCCGGTGATGTGTTAGCCCTGGAGGCCACCCGCTTGGGAATGCGGTCTGATACCTTGAAACTCAATCTCGAGGAGGTGACTGTCAGTGCAGAAGCCGAAACCGCGGCTATCTCTTGATTGGATTGCAGTTCTGACAGCACTGCTGATTGCTGCCCTGGCGAAGGTACAGTTTCTGCCCCACATTCCCTGGTAGGCGGCACTCACTGCTACAGGAGGTTTGGATGTATGAGTCAGTCTGGAGAACACATATCCAGCGGCCGGCCAGCAGCGGGAGCATCGCCGGCACCCTATAAGCGGGGGCTGGAGTTTATCCCCGGCATATTGCTGCTTTTCGCCATCGGCTTTGCGGGAAAGATCGCTGCCCAGTATGTTCCCCACATGGAATATGTCATCTTCGCCATCGCATTTGGTGCCTTAGTTGCCAACGCCATCTCGCTGCCTAAGGTGTTTGCCCCCGGTATTCGTACCTATGAATTCTGGCTCAAGGTCGGAATTGTGCTGATGGGTGCCAAGTTTTCCATGTCCAGTGTGATTCACATTGGCAGCACCGGCGTCGCCCTAGTACTGATCGAAATCTGCCTGGCCGTCTATACCGCCCGCCTGCTCTCCAAATGGGCGGGGCTTTCCGATGGACTAGGCAGCCTCATCGGTGTCGGCAGCGGTATCTGCGGTGTATCAGCCATCATCGGGGCCAGCGGTGCCATCAATGCCACTGAAGAAGAAGCCAGCTACGCCATTGCCACAGTACTTATCTTTGGGGCAATGGGCCTTGCCATCTATCCCATCATCGGTCACCTGACCGGCATGACAGATACCATGTTTGGTTATTGGGCCGGACTGACCGTTGATAACACCGCGGAAGCTGTTGCCACCGGCATGGCCTTTTCCGAAAGGGCCGGCGAAGTGGCAACATTAGTCAAACTGTCCCGCAATGCCCTGATGGGGTTTGTGATCCTCTTTTTTGCCTTGCTCCACGCCAGGCAGGGAATCACCCGGGACATCGAAGATAAAGGAGCGTTTCTCTGGTCCCGGTTTCCCAAGTTCGTCCTGGGATTCTTGCTGCTATCATCGCTAAAGACTATAGGATTCTTTACAGCCAACCAGGCCCAGCTCCTGACCAATCTCTCCAACTGGGCCTTCCTGCTCACCTTTGCTGGAGTGGGGCTTTCCCTGCAGCGCAGCCGCATGCGGGCAGGGATGAAGCCCTTCGCTGTGGGGCTGGGAGTCGAGATACTGGTGGCCATAGTCACCTTCATCATGGTCCAGGCGGCACTTGGTTAGCAATCTCTCCCCCTAAGAAAGGCAGCAGTGCCTGCTCCAACGGCCGCACTGCTGCCTTAACCCTATCCCTGGTTTTCTGCCTTAGATTTCTTCCTTACATCCAACTGCCCATCATGAAGCGATGCTCTTTATGGGCACCGTTGAACACTTCGCCCAAGGCCCAGATGCCTAGGGGCTGGACCAGCGTTCATCTCACAGGCTGGCTGGTGGAAAAGCCCTGCAGTAGACACGTCTTCACACCACAGCATTATTCAAGGGCCGGCGGAATAAGCTGGATGGGGGAGGGATGATGGGGTGTTCCATGATCTGTGCCTGCTGCTCTTGCTCTTTCTCGGACTAATTGGAGATAACCATTTGGTTTCCGTCTCCTCAGCCGGCCTGCTCCTAGTCCGCCTCCTGGGTATTGGCGAAATCCTGCCTTACATCCAAGGGCCGGGCTTAAGGATAGGGCTCACCCTTCTGGTCCTCTCCATCTTGACGCCCTTAGCTGCGGAAAAACTAACAGCTAAAGACTTCATCGGTGCCTTCGTTACACCCCAAGGCACAGCGGCTATTGTCGGGGGCATTGTTGGCGCCTATCTCGGCGCCAAAGGGCTGGACCTCCTCCAGACCCATCCCGAAAGCATCACTGGACTGGTAATCGGCACCATCATCGGTGCCGCTTTTTTCAAGGGCATTCCTGTAGGCCCTCTGGTTGCCGCGGGTATGGCGGCACTGTTGGCAGAACTCCTCAGCAGTTGGTGACGGTGATTTGGTGCTCCTCAAAATGTCTCCCATTCCCCGCCTTCGGCTGTTTCTACCGAGGCAGCAGCCTTCCAAAGGCGCCGGCTGCAAAGGATATCAGCTGCTCCAAGAGGCGGGCCAATATATCCAAAAGCTGCTGCAGCCAGGTAGATAACGAACTCCTGAGACCGGTTTGCTGGCCAAGCAGGCGGTCGACACTGTCGGACACTTGGTGGAGCTGGATCTCCAGATCATCAAGCCGCAGATCCAGCTCCTGAAGCTTTGACATCAATTCTGCTATTCTGGCCGCATCCTCCTCCGACAGGCTGAGACCCAGCTTGCGGGCTGCTTCCCGGACGGCTTCCATGATGTCTTCTCTATCGGTCAGCCTTCGGTCCACTACCTCTTTTTTGACCATTTCCATTAACTGGCCGGCTTGCTGGTGGCCAATGGACTCCCCTACCTCCTTGGTGATATACAGCTCTTCTCCGGCCAGCTGCTTGGCCCTGCGGGGCAGCTCTTCACCGGAGGCTGTTTCAAAGGCTTTGAAGATGCCGGTCAAGGCGGCAGTGCCCGAAACCGGCACCGGCGCAGCGACAGTCACCTCAGCATCCCGCACCCCTGCCGTGACCAGAGCCTGGGCGAACATCCGCCTTGATACCCAAGTGATGTTGTAGGTTGAGATGGAGAGTCCGCTGCCCGCCGCCATGGGCCGCACATAGGCAGATGAGACGGCCCGGGTGCCTAGGTAGGAT
>LFTN01000077.1:6267-27013 GCA_001513495.1 Clostridiales bacterium DTU087 | reverse complement strand
TGGTGAGCCATCGGGGATTCGAACCCCGGACACCCGGATTAAAAGTCCGGTGCTCTACCTGCTGAGCTAATGGCTCATAAAATGGTGCCGAGAGCCGGAATCGAACCAGCGACACGGGGATTTTCAGTCCCCTGCTCTACCAACTGAGCTATCTCGGCACTGGCTGGGGCGCCTGGACTCGAACCAGGGAATGCAGGAGTCAAAGTCCTGTGCCTTACCCAGCTTGGCTACGCCCCAGTGAATGGCGGAACCGACGGGACTTGAACCCGCGCTCTCCGGCTTGACAGGCCGGTGTGTTAACCAACTACACCACGGTTCCTTATTTGTTTTTTGCCTTGAACCGCCAAAGAAAAATAGTGGTGCGGAAGAAGGGACTTGAACCCTTACGAGATTAGCTCTCACAAGGCCCTCAACCTTGCGCGTCTGCCAATTCCGCCACTTCCGCAGTTCAAGAAAACTGGAGCCGATGACCGGACTTGAACCGGTGACCCCCTCCTTACCATGGAGGTGCTCTACCAACTGAGCTACATCGGCATTTTGATGGAGCGGTAGACGAGGATCGAACTCGCGACCTTCGCGTTGGCAACGCGACGCTCTACCAGCTGAGCTACTACCGCATATACCTAGATTCTGCAACCCTTCGCTGCTTAGCTTTCCAGCGCTGTTTGAGATGTTGTAGTGTGGAGCCCGCTGTCGGATTCGAACCAACGACCCCCAACTTACAAGGATGGTGCTCTACCAGCTGAGCTAAGCGGGCTTGTATCTGGTGGAGGGAGGAGGATTCGAACCTCCGAAGGCATCGCCAGCAGATTTACAGTCTGCCCCCTTTGGCCAGCTCGGGAATCCCTCCACGTTTTACGCCTTTTCATTTTAACTGCAATACGCTCAAAAGTCAAGCTAGACTCGGTATGCAGCCTCTTAACTACCCTGCATTTTCTGTAGCGACATAATATACTGTAGCACAGCTTTAGACCCCTGTCAAGCCCATCGGAAGCGCAAGGCAGATCCTTTAGATTCCCATTAAACCAGCAGCTCCCAGCGGCTTCCAGATGTGGTCGTCTTCCAGGGCACCTCTGGGACAGGAATTCCGCGATGCGGCGAGAATCATTGAACTACTGCCATTACTGCTGCCGGAACATCTCCAATAGCAGCTCACGAATCAAGGAGGGAGTGTCTTGGAGAATTTCGTATTCCAAAGCCCCACTAAGATCATTTTTGGCAAGGGTGTTGAGGCGTCGGTAGGTGAAGAAGTTAAGCTGCACGGAACCAAGGTATTGTTCCACTACGGCGGCGGTAGCATCAAGAAGACCGGCCTTTATCAGCGGGTGGTCGATTCCCTGGGGGCGGCAGGGGTAGACTTTGTTGAACTAGGGGGAGTACAGCCTAATCCGCGGCTCAGCCTAGTCCACCAGGGTATAGAACTGTGCCGCGAGGAGAAAGTGGACTTGGTCCTGGCGGTGGGCGGGGGCAGCGTTATCGACTCAGCCAAAGCCATCGCCTTGGGCGTGCCCTACGAAGGCGATGTTT
This sequence comes from Clostridiales bacterium DTU087, assembly GCA_001513495.1. Classification (GTDB taxonomy): domain Bacteria; phylum Bacillota; class Limnochordia; order DTU087; family DTU087; genus DTU087. The sequence goes on along the minus strand of LFTN01000077.1, from coordinate 25,486 downwards.
GGGACTTCTTTGCCGGCAAGGCTTTGCCGGGAGCAGCCCTGCCTGTGGGTGTTGTATTGACTCTTCCAGCTGCAGGCAGTGAAGCAAGTGACAGCTGTGTCATCACCAAAGAGGATGGCTGGCTAAAACGGGGATTCAGCACTCAGTTCAATAGGCCGGTGTTTGCTTTCATGAATCCCGAACTTACCTTTACCCTGCCGCCGTATCAGACGGCCTGCGGAGCGGCGGACATCATGGCCCATGTCATGGAACGTTACTTCACCAATACACCCCATGTGGAACTCACCGACCGCATGTGTGAAGCAGTGCTCAAGGTTATAATCAAGAACATCCCCATAGCCTTGCGGGAACCGGATAACTATGAAGCCCGGGCGGAGATCATGTGGGCCAGTACCCTTGCCCACAACGGCCTGCTCAGCACCGGCCGCACCGGAGACTGGGCCTCACACCAGATCGAGCATGAACTGAGCGGGATTTACGATGTCGCACATGGTGCCGGCCTTGCCGTTGTCTTCCCTGCCTGGATGAAGTACGTCTTCCGCCGTGATGTTCAGCGCTTCGTCCAGTTCGCAGTCCGGGTATGGAATGTGGAAGAGGACTTCTTCGACCCCGAAGGCACTGCCTTGGAGGGGATTCGACGTATGACCGAGTTTTTCCGGTCCATTGGCCTGCCGGTAACCTTGCGGGATCTGGAGATTCCCGATGACCGCCTAAAAGAGATGGCCGAAAAGACCAAGAAAGGCCCTGACGGCACTGTAGGCCAGTTCGTCAAGCTGACCACAGAGGATGTCCTCAACATTCTGAAACTGGCCAAGTAATACGAAGCTGAGGCCGGCTTTACTGGTTGCGCATAGTAGCTGGACAGACAGGGTCAAGTCTCAACCCAGAACTTGGCCCTGTACGCTTATCTTCAGGCAGCCAAGCCTAATACCAATAGCCTTCTTCATGGAGCTGAGCTTTCCGTGCACCGGCCCACTTCCGCAGCCAGTAGCGTTCTGATTCTGGAATTGGGCCGCTGGAATCTTCAATCAAATAGTAGCCATCGGGGCCATCTTCTAGTGTGAAGGCAAACTCTTCACCCCGATCTCCATCATACTCCAGTATCAGATGGCCCCGAATCTGCCATTTGCTCCCCATCGGATCCCAGCTGCAGCTGTACACCTCAGCATGCCTGCCTGCAGGCAATGACTCTGACAGAACGGGACTTGGTTTCTGCTTATCCCTGCCCATTAGGGTGCCTCCATCTCAATAGTCGATTAGCCTGTACGTATAGCCGCCTCCCGGCCCGGGCTCATCCCTTCTCCAGGTATACTCCCCCAGCTTCACCAATAAAATGTAGGGACAACTGCCGTTAGGAGGCGATGGCCAACGTGTTCTACGCTTCACGGTTCCTGCGGACAACTCGCCCCCCCATGGCCGGCCCTGATGTCTATTGGGTCAAGGCCTTGCTGGCAGAGCTGGGATTTCTAAACCCCGCAGCAGTATCCTGGGAGTTCGATACCCAAACAGAAGCTGCAGTACTCAGATTTCAAAGAATGCACAAGCTGCCGGTGGATGGAATCATCGGCCCCAGCACCTTTCGGGCTCTCTGGACCACCGGCGGCTACAGCGTTCTTTACGGCGAGAAGCTGGGAGCCGAAGCGAGTGCTGATCACTATCCGGCTGCCCTGCTTCACATCGACGGCGGACGCTGTCTGCTGCACCATTACACAGATGGCCATCTGCAGGAATCCTATCCCATCGCCCTTGGCTNNCCCTTGGCTCCCCCCATACACCTACACCCAACGGCTTGTGGCACGTCATTTCCCGGGAGGTTAGTCCCGGCGGGTTCTTTGGCAGCAGATGGCTGGGCCTTTCAGTACCCTTCGGCTCCTACGGCATCCACGGAACAGACAACCCAGAGTCCGTAGGAAAAAGGACAACCCACGGCTGCATTTACATGCTCAACTCCCATATAGAAGAACTCTTTGATCATGTGCAGCTCAACACGCCGATCTTGATTACAGGGCCAGCTGCTGCCGGCCGCATGCTGCAGCCCGGGGTCCTTCCCGGCCGAGACATCCAAAGGGTCCAGGCAATCCTGCACACACTGCAGCTTTTCTCCGGCCATCCCGACGGCCGCTACACCCCCACCACCGCTGCGGCAGTGGCTGCCTTTCAAAAACTGGAGGGACTGAACATCAGCGGCCAGGTATGCCCTTATACCTATGAAGCCTTGGAAAAATCCTATGATATTGCCTTGGGAGCTGTTCGACCGTAAGCACTGGCCAAATCAGAACCTCTGATTAGCGAAGCATGAACCATGCCCCCGCAGCCAGCAATGCCCCGCCTACCCATCTGCACCACGTGAAGGGCATGGCCTCGAGGCCAAACATCCCAAAATGATCGATGACGCAAGCAGTCAATACTTGGGCTGTAATGATAGCTGTAGTAGCTGCAGCAGCGCCGACTTTTGGTATGCTGGCAGCGACAGTGGAGATAATGGCTACTCCCAAAACTCCTCCCAACCACGTATACCACGGTGCCTGCAGCAACTTCCCCAAGCTGCCCCTGCCGATCAGCGGCAGCAAGCCCACGACCATCAGCGTGCCTGTAATCTGCACCAAGAAGGCAGCCTCCCACAAGCCAGCCAGCTTCCCTAAGGCCGAGTTCAAAGTCCCCTGCAGTGCCATAAGGGCTCCTGCCAAGGCGGCTGTCAAGAGTGCAGCCAATCTTCCTGTCAAGACTCAAACCTCCTGCACGGCGTCTATTGACCGAATCCACCTATATAGTGTCCACACTATCTGGCCGCTTATATGCCGGAAGGGTTTCCACTTGTTTCCACGAAATATGCCTGTAGAATTTAGAAGCTTCGATGGGAAGTGAGCTAAATTGCAGCAGCCTCTCACCTATGCTTTAGATGTCGGGACAAGGACTATCGCCGGTATCGTAATAGAGCCGCTGGATGACGGATACCGCATCTTAGCAGCGAAAATCGCAGAGCAAGAACCTGGTGCCATGCAGGATGGGCAGATCCACGATATTCACCGGGTAGCCAAGACAATCGGCCGCATCACCGACGAGCTCCAGCAGGAACTGGGAAGAGTCCCAAAACAAGCTGCAGTAGCCGCAGCTGGAAGGACTCTCAAGACCATGGTCGGCAGTGCTTCTCTATCGGTATCGCCCCTGGAACCCATCGATGAGCAGACTGTCCAAGCCCTGGAGATGCAGGCTGTGGCAGCAGCTAGGGCAGACTTGAATTCCGAGAGCCAAGACATCAGTGTTACCTCCCGGGGGAACTGGGCATCGGCGGATATCTTTGTCGGCTACAGCCCCATAAGCTACTACCTGGACAATGAGCCCATCACGAGCCTCACTGGTCACCGGGGCACAATGATTGGGGTCGATGTCATCGTCACGTTTCTGCCTAGAGTAGTCATAGATTCGCTTTCGGCTTCACTGGCCGCCGCTGGGTTAGATGTAGGCTCCTTGACTTTGGAGCCCATTGCCGCCATCAAGGCTGCCATCCCGCCCTCCATGCGCCGTCTGCGCCTTGCTTTAGTCGATGTAGGAGCCGGGACTTCCGATATAGCCTTGACCAAAGGCGGCACAGTCATCGCCTATGGGATGGTCTCCATAGCCGGAGATGAGATCACTGAGGCCCTCTGCCAGCATTATCTTCTGGACTTCAGCCAGGGAGAACAGCTGAAGCGTCAGTTTCAGCGCAATGAAAGGCTGTCTGTCACCAATGTATTGGGACAGCGAATCATGCCTCCGCCCCGGGAGGTGTCCCAGGTGATGATGCCGGCCGTAAAAACACTGGCCGAGGCCATCAGCCAGGAGTGCCTTCGGCTGGGCGGTTCTGCCCCCCAAGCAGTGATTTGCATTGGAGGAGGCAGCCTCACTCCCTACTTTCCTGAAACCCTAGCCCAATGCCTAAAACTACCCAAAGACCTTGTGGCAGTACGGGATCGGGAAGCCATTGCCAGTGTGAAAGGCTGCGAAAAAACCCTCTCTGGGCCCGACTGCATAACCCCCATTGCCATTGCCATCCATGGAACCACCAGTACTTCCGTTTTTCTGCCGGTGACGGTCAACGGCAGAAGTGTCCGCGTCCTGGGCACATCTACACCAACGGTCAGGGAGGCACTGCTGGCGAGCGGCGTGGGAATTAGAGAGCTGAGGGGCAAGCCGGGAGCCGCCCTAACCATCACTATCAACGGTGAAGTCAAGGTAATTCCCGGGTCATTGGGGAAGCCGGCAGTTGTGCGGATGAACGGGCAGGTTGTCAACCTCGATGCGGCTATCCAAGGAAAGGCGGATTTGACCATCGAACCTGCCGAGCCGGGAGCTGACGCAGCACCGCTTCTGCAGGACATAGTGCCGCTGCCTTCCTTGACCATCAGCTTCCTGGACAGGATGATAACTGTTCCCCCTAAAATCCTGCGCAATGGGGTGTCGGCGGCACCAACGGATAGAGCAGCTGACCGGGACGTGATTGAGGTCCTGCCCCGCCGCCGTCTCAAGGATATAGTTGAGTGGCTGCAGGAGCAGGGCGAGATGCCCCGATGCCAGGAGGCTTCTATCTCTGTAACGGTAAATCAGCAGCCGGTGACCCTGGCCCGCAAGGCCGCTTGGCATTATACACGGCAAGGCCAGCCGGCACATCCTGAGGATGTCGTCAGGGATGGCGATGTAATCACAGTGACTGCAGCTGCCAGCCCAGAGCAGCCCAGCTTCATATTAAGCGACGTGTTCAGTGCGGTAGAACTCCAGCGGCCCAATGCCCAGGCAGGGGGTACACTAAAGATTCTTCTCAACGGCAAGGCCGCCGGGTTTACGACACCGATTGCCGATGGGGACGCAATAGAGATCTCGTGGGCAAGACCGGAGAAGAAGCTCCCCTAGACACTGCCGCTGGTTTGTCCATTTTCCCCATCCGGCTGCCCCTGCTCGAGCTCCTCTTCATCGGCCTCGGCCGGCGGCGGCTCTGGCTCGGCCCCACCCTGGACGGCGACTACAGGCCAGTCGGGAGGAAAGGCCGCTCCTGCCGGAAATTCCACTTCTGCCCGGGCTTCCGTTCTCAGCGGAGGAGGCTGCGGGATACCCGACCTGAGCAGCTGCACCTCGAAGTCACACAGGCATACAGCATCTAAGTAGTCATCCATTTTTCTATCCAGCCTCTTGATCACATCATCGATAATGTCCCCCAAGTCCTTTGCCCTCTCAATGGCATCTTTAATATCCGACTGTTTGGCAAGGGACATGCGGTTAAACTCATCGGCTGCACCAATCATGATCCGGTACGAGTTGACTAATGAGGCCAAGAGGCCGGTAAGCTGCTCTACAGACTGGCGAGTCAGCCTGCATTTCCGCACAAGCCAAAAATCATGCTCAAAGGCACAGTCGGGGAAACTTCGATAGTACCCTTTCTTGGCCAAAGCCTCCACCTCCGCATCTGCCCTGCTTCATGTATATGTCAGCATCTGAGCCGCTGAGAACTTGAACCGCGGTACAGCCCATCCTGGATAGGAATGCAAAATGTGCGGGAATAGTGCAGCAGATCATAATAATGTGTATAATGGGAGTAACAAGGAAGTTGCTGAATTTAGGCCCGTGGGACCGATTGGAGGCTAGTAGCGAGAGGAGGTGAATTTGTTGGCCATCAAGTGCCCTGAATGCGGGGTCTATAACATGACTGCTGCCGAGGCCTGCAAGAAATGCGGCGCAGCCTTCAAAGCTAACCTAGCCAGAATAGGGCCAGAAAAAACCGAGAAGAGAACAGGATTCCTAGGCCGTCTATTCGGAAGAAAATAAAGAGCAAGCCGGATGCAGGGAAACCGGTGAAACAGCCGGTTTCTCTTTCTATTTTTCCCTTGCCTTTCTCGCTTCCCTACGGTGATCACAGAGTCCCCGGTATAGCTCCCTTGGAGAGGACTATCATGGTGTATGTTGAATAGAATAGGCGATGCAGCAGGCACTGAGACTTAGCACCTTGGCTTAGAAAGGAACTGCATAGGAGATGCGATTTGATCTGCATACCCACACCAGCCGCTACTCCAGCTGCGCCCGTGCCACACCGGAAGAGATGATGGCCGGTGCCGTCGAACAGGGACTGGACGGCATAGTCATTACTGAACACGATACCATATGGAGTGAAGCCGAAATCCGGGAGCTGCAGCACTCCTACCCTCAACTGACTATTCTGCGGGGCATTGAGGTTCACACCGCCAGCGGGGAAGATATAGTTGTCTTGGGGATAACGGACGCTTCTCTCTTCCACAGATATATGGATGATGCCGTGTTAGGAGAGATCATCGACAAATACCAAGGAGCAGCAATTTTGGCTCACCCATATCGGTATCTAGATGGAGTCTCACCTGAGGCTCTGAGACTGCCGCTGCATGGTGTTGAGGTTGCCAGCAGCAATATTCGCCAACACATGCAGGCGCCAATTGCCGGACTAATCCGCAAGCACGGATTGAGGCCCATTGCCTCCAGTGATGCCCATTGGCCTGAGAATGTCGGTTTGTATGGAGTAGAATTCCTGCATCCAGTCACCAGTGAAACCGAGCTGGCAGCAGCAGTCCGCAAGGGTGCTTTTCGCCTTTTCATGAATGAAGAGCGGGTAAGGCAGGTCAATACCGAACTCAATGAGCAAGTATCCCTGGCCCGGCGCTTGCTGAACCAGGGATACTCAATCTACGAGATCAGAGACATCTGCGGTTTTTCCCAGTCGATGCTTGCCGCCCTTCAGGCCGGCAAACAGGTACACCTTGTCTCTATCCCCTGACTCTCAGTGCCCAGAGAGCACCTTAACCACCTTACTGCACGCTGTCCAGAACTGTGAAATTGATCAGGTCTTCCAGGTCAACAGGTTCTCTGATGATCCCTACTGCAAGTAAGAAGGCTGCCGTGTTGTCCAGGGATGCCGCAAGCTCGGGAGTGAGCTGGGGGGCAAACGTATACTTGGCCATGATTTTCTGTACAAGCTCTGCCGGCAGTTTAGTCTCCTGTGCCACCAGCTCAATTGTCTCTTCTGGATTGTCTTCCATATACCGCAGGCTGCGGTTGTGGGCCTTGAGGAACGCTGCCATTATGTCCGGCCGCTGCTCTAAGATATCCCTCCGGGCGGTCATCACTGTCAGGCCCGGCATCAAACCGACACCGTCCCGCAAGACTCTTATCTGCCCAGCAGTCTGCAGCCTGGACAAGACGGGTTCAACTACGGCTGCTGCATCTATGTGTCCGGCCATCAAGGCAGTCACAGCATCGGGTACCAGCATGTTGGCCGTTTGGACTTCCTTGAGTTCAAGGCCGGCTTCCTCCAGTGCCTTGCCCAAAAGATAATGGGCTTCAGTCCCAACGGGTACGCCCACAGTCCTGCCTTCCAGTTCTTGGATCGACTCCACAGGCGAATCTGCCTTAACGGCGATGGCAAAACCGGCCGGCGCTTGTCCATAGGCGGCAAATACCTGCAAGTCCCGCCCGCCGGCATAGGATGTAATTGTGGATGTGCCGCCCATAACAGGGGCGATATCCAGCTCCCCAGCAGCCATGGCTTCTGTCATCTGGTAGCCTGCCAAGAATGACTTGTACTCTACCTCTACACCCAGCTCACCCATGGATTCCTCCAAGAAGCCCATCTCCTTCATGACAATGCTGGGTACATTAAGAGGCATTGGGTTATATGATACAGTCAGCTTCTCCGCCGCCATCGCATAGGTTGCGCCCAATGTCAGCATGATGATCACCGTTAAGGCTAAGGCTGCACTGGCTTTCCAATTCTTGTTTTGCTTCATTGATACCCCTTCCTTTCGTGCAAACTAAGATTGTTCCAATATGTCCAGCAGCTGCTGCCGGTAAATATTGAAATCCCCAGCGGTACGATCTCTAGGATACGGCAGATCAACCGATATTACGCCTTTGATGGTACCAGGGCGGGGAGACAGTACCACAATCCTCGTAGAGAGCAACACTGCCTCGTCTAGGTCATGAGTTACTGCCGCCACAGTCAGGAAGCTCTCCTGCCAAATCCTCATCAGCTGGGCCTGCATCTTCAATCGGGTGACAGCATCGAGGGCTCCCAAAGGCTCATCCAAGAGCAGAATCTGGGGAGAGCCAGCCAGGGCCCTGGCCAAGGCAGCTCTTTGGGCCATCCCCCCCGACAGTTCTCTGGGATAGGCATCGGCGAAATCCTCGAGGCCAACCAACCGCAGCAGGGCCCATAACCTTTCCTGATTCCGCCCCCGGTCCGGCAAGCCCAATTTGATATTGTGAGCTACCGTAGCCCAAGGAAACAGCCTCGGCTCCTGAAATACCAAGCCCCGATCCCGGCTGGGCCCCTTAACTACTTTCCCCTCAACTTTGATCAGTCCTTCTGACGGCTGTTCCAAACCCGCAATCATGCGCAACAGTGTGGTCTTCCCACAGCCGCTCTGTCCGATGATGCTGACGAATTCGCCAGAGGCAACAGCCAGGTTGAGATTGCGCAGAGCTGACAGCGGCTTGCCGCCCACCATAAACTCCTTGCTCACATTACTCAGCTCAATCATTGGGGGAGCCTGGGCCGAGCTAGTCTCTATCTTGCCGCTAGTCTCTGTTTTGCCAGCGCAGTACCCGTCTCTCAAGGAGCTTCCACCCCCAATCAATGACCAGGCCAAATAGCCCTATGGCAGCAATCCCAATAAACATTTCGTCCATCCTTACAAGGGAACGGGCAGCTGTGATCATATATCCCAAGCCGCTAAAGGCCGCCAGCATCTCTGCAGCTACCAGAGCCCGCCAGCTGTTGGACATCCCCAGCCGCAGGCCGGCTATCAGGCTGGGGGCTGCAGCCGGCAGAACCAACTCCCGCAGGACCTCTCGTGGCGACAGCTCCAAAAGCCGGGCCACTTCCCAGAAGCTGCTGTCTATCTGAGTTATGCCCAGAATGGTGTTCATAAAAATGGGAAAAAACGCCGCATAGACAATCACAGCCAGCTTCGTCGCTTCACCGATTCCCAGCACCATGATTAACACTGGAATCCAAGCCACCGGCGGCACCTGCCGCAGAAACCCCAGAAGGGGCGAAACATACTGTGCAAAGGGCGAAAACCTGGCTGCCAAGATACCTGTGGGGACCGCCAGCCCCGCCGCCAGCAGAAATCCTTGGACGATACGAAGCAAACTGATTCTCACATGGGCCTGCAGCTCTCCGCTGGCCAAAAGGCCTCTGCAAGTAATGATTACCTCCCAGGGGCCCGGCAGGATCCCGACACCAATGCCAAGGCCCGCTGCCAGCCACCACACAAGGATAATCAGCAGCGGGAGGGCCAGCCCCCGCAGTCCAATCTTCATACTTACAATTTCCCCCAATCTGACAGCCCGGATCAACTTTCCAGTTGAAGAATCTCGAAAGTCGTCATAGTCCTTCGCTGATTGTTAATCGATCCCCTTCAGAAAGAAAGAGAAGCCTCTCCGTGGCAGAAAAGTGGGGCATATTCTCATTTTAAGGAAGGAATCCGGGGTTTCAAGGCGAAATGCTTTCACGTTGTAGGTTTCCTTAGGAGGCACCAACATGTCTGTCGATGCAGAAAAGACGATTCTCGCGCTTCCCGAGGTAGAATCGTGCAGAATCATCTACCGCGATGGTGAATTAGATCAAATCTATGTTTCCGCTAGAATCCCTACCCACCATCCCCGGGAGAGGCTTCAGTTCATCAAGTCCCTGGTGCGCTCGGTAGTCGGTGCATTGGCTCTGGAACACGGCTGGAATATCGACTATCGGAAGGTCAAAATAGTTGACTCACTGGATGCCCCAGTTGCAGATAAGCCGAAGCTCCAGGAGGCCCGGATCCGCATTGTAGCAGCATATATAAGGTATACTCCCCAACCGGAGGTGCGGGTGGAGCTTGCCTTCAATGGCTCTAATTACGGGGGGCAAGCCCGCTATGATGCTGCTGACCCCACAGGAGCTGCAGCAGCGGCTTTCATAGAGGCCTTTCACCAGATGGACCTCGGGGAAGTCGTTCCCATTTTCGCCCATGAGATACCAGGCTGCCTGGCCCATGGTAATTTAGTTATTGCCAAAATGCGGTATACATGCAATGGACAGCAAGCTGACCTGCTGGGAATAGCCGAATCAAATCAAGATGTGATTCTCTGTACTGTGCGGGCATGCCTAGATGCTTTGAATAGAAAGGTGGCACTTTACTGGTTAGATAGTTGTTGCCCGGCCGAATCGAACCGGATCCTAACCGAATAGAACCGGACCCATTACCTATGATGGGGAGGGTTCTAAATGAAGAAGCGCATCATAGCCATTCTTTTCACTGTAGCTCTAACCTTAGGCCATGCCGTGGTAGCATTGGCCGATACGGCTCGCTTCCGCTGGCCGCGGTAAGCCGCTGAGGCCTTATCACCGGCCGGGCACTTTTTTGCAGAGGTGATGATATGGGACGCAATTACATATTGAAAGCTTACCTCTGCACCGTCGGATTATTGGCTGCTGTGATTACATACCGACTGGGGCTCATAACTACCAACAGCTTCAATATAGACCTATTTTTTTTCATCGTCCTTCTCCTAGCTAATAATCGGCGTTCCATTCAAACAGAATCGGGGACTTTCTCCCTCAATTATCCCCTATTGCTGCCGGTCATGGCATTCCATGGCCCCTTGATGGCCGCAATAACAGCAGCCCTAGGGGTCATAGAGCTGGATGAATTCAAGGACCCACTGCCGGTAATTGTCCACAATCGGGGAACCATTGCCCTCAGCGCCGTTTTGGGTGGCATGGTTTTTCAGACGGTGAACACCCAGCATGGCTTTACCCTCGCGGTAGCTGCATCGGCAGCGACGTACCTAGGTGTCAACAATCTCTTTTTCATGTGTGCTAAACTAGTGCAGAGAGCCCTTGCCCACACACGGGACGGCTTCCTCAATGACCTGCTAGAGACCGCCAAGACACTGATACCCTCCGCCGCGATGGGAGCGGTTTTCTATTATACCTATATCTACTTCTCGGTCTATGGATTGGTTTTATCCTACCTGTTTCTGCTAGCCCTGCGTTCACATACTCTCTTTGGGCTTCTGGATACCACTTACCGAATCGCCCTCATCAAGTCGCTGCTGAGGGCCGTCTGGGCTAAAGACCCAGAACTGATGCAGCACATGGAACGGGTGGCCTTCCTCAGTGGAGAAATAGCCCGGCAGTACGGATACTCGCCCCTGAAGCAGCGGGCCCTGGATGAAGCCTGCTATTTCCACGATATCGGCAAACTGGAGATTGAAGATGAGATTCTCAAATGGCCAGGCCGCTTGACCCAGCGTCAGTTCGAAACCATTAAGACCCACCCCGAGAGGGGAGCACGGTTTATTGAGGAGATCCCCATACCTTTGCGGAACCGCAAAATCATCCGTAATATCGTCCTATACCATCACGAGCGCTGGGATGGCAAGGGATACCCCATGGGATTGGCCGGTGAGCGCATCCCCCTAGAAGCCAGAATCGTAGCGGTAGCTGATACCTGGGATGCCATGACCAGCCAGCGCTGCTACAAAGAAGCCCTCAGCACACCGGATGCTATTGCGGAACTGACCCGAGTAAGGGGAACCCAACTGGACCCCAAAGTGGTGGATGTCTTTCTCGAGATCCTCGATGATGTCCTGCAAAAAGAAGGGAAGCAGGCTGATGCTGAGCTCCAAAGCAAGGAGCAATACACATCTGCTTCCCGGTAGTCAATAGATGCGTCTAATGAGACTCCGGCAGCTTACTCTAGAACGACGCCGCGCTCAGCCATAAAGGCCTCAATCTCCTGCCTGGTGGGAATCGCCGTCTGTGCCCCCAGCTTGGTAACTGCCAAAGCACCCACCGCGTTGGCAAACAGTACCGCGCTGCGCAAGGAGAACCCTTCTGCCAAAGCCACCGCCAGCCCCCCTGCAAAGCTGTCACCGGCAGCTGTCGTATCCTCTGCCTTCACCTTATGTGCTGGAACATGTTCCATGCCCTGAGGTGTAGCAATGATCACACCATTGCCGCCTAGTTTCAGCAGCACATTCTTAACGCCGGATTCCAGCAGCTTGCCGGCTACCCGGTATGCGTCATCTAGATTATGTATCTCTTCCCCAGCTAATACTTGGGCTTCGTGCTCATTGGGAGTAATGATATCCACCTGAGCCAAGAGCTCCTTGGCCAAGGGACGGGCTGGACCAGGGTCGAGAATGACCGGTACTCCCGCGCCTTTCGCCATGCGAATTACAGCCTCCACGGTCTCCATGGGGATCTCCAGCTGCAGCATGACAATCTGCGCAGTCTCCACTATCTCCCTTGCTTCTTCGATATCTATCGGCAAGAGGCTGTTATTGGCTCCGGGAATCACTACAATACTGTTTTCTCCATCATCGTCTACCATGATAATGGCAACCCCGGTAGGCACCCCTGCCGTCATCTGGACCAAATGGGTATCAACCCCGTTGTCCCGGAAATTGGCCAGGTGCTGTTCTCCAAACATGTCATCTCCCACCCGTCCCAGCATCTTGACATTACCGCCGGCCCGGGCTACTGCCACCGCCTGATTAGCACCTTTGCCTCCCGGCACCATGCGGAAGTCTGAGCCCAACAGGGTTTCTCCTGCCCTGGGCATCCGTTGGGTTCTTCCCACTAAATCTGTGTTGATGCTACCAACTACCACAATATGTCGGTTCTCCAAACTGTCCACTCCCCCAGCAAGTATCTCTATTGAGGTGATTTGCCAAGTTAACCAGCTATCCGCCGGGCTTCTCTATCCGGCCCGGCCCCTTGCCACCTTTATTTAGTGCCTGGATCGCATGACCTGTATGCCTCCAGCCGGCTGAGACTCAAGTCCACATACTCCTTGACGACATCATAGCCGATAAAATGCCGGCCGCTCTTTACCGCAGCCAGGCATGTGGAACCGCTGCCACAGAAGGGATCGAGGACCACTTCTTCAGCGAAGGTGTACAGCTGAATCAATCGATACGGCAGCTCTACAGGAAACGGTGCCGGATGCCCTACAGCCCGGGCAGATTCCGATGGGAATTCCCAGACACTGCGGGTATACTCTAGAAATTCCTCTCGTTCGATGGTACTGGCCTTGTCTTTAGCTTCCCGCCCAAAGGGGCCCTTGGAAAAAACCAAAATGTACTCATGCACATCCCTCAAGGTAGGGTTAGAAGCCGACATCCAGCTCCCCCATGCAGTTGAACTGCCGGAACTGGCTCCCTTGTGCCAAATAATCTCTCCTCGCATGCGGAATCCCAGCTCCAGCATATCGGTAATGATATATGCATGGAGGGGAATGTAAGGGCGCCTGCCGATATTGGCTACATTTACACAGGCACGGCCCCCTGGAACCAGCACCCGAAAAACCTCGGCAAAGACTTCTCTCAAAAGCGCCCTGTACTCATCTAAAGACAAGTCTTCATCATAATCCTTGCCCACATTATACGGAGGAGATGTCACCATCAGGTGCACACTGTTATTGGGGAGTTCACTAAGGTCACGGCTGTCTTTGTGAAAAACCTGATTGAGCAAGCACTCCGGAACATCTTGGTGACTCAGGTCATCCAGCTCCACCAGTTCCAGCTGGTCATAGAGCCTGCTGTCATAGAACGCTGCAGAGTCGTGGTTCTCACGCTTGCCGGCTCCGAAAGACCTAGTAGAAGTCCCGGTACCCATAGGATTATGGCCTCCCTCTAGGCAGAATCACCGCAGCACAGAAACAGAGCTCAACGGGAGGGCTAGCCCTCCCGGGCATCCAGCGGCAGGAGGGCGCGGTAAATGAAGTAGGCGCATCCGGCACCTAACAGCAGATCTCCAACGCTGAATACATTCCCAATTACCGGAAGAGGCAGCAAAAATACGTCCCCCAGCCACCACAGAGGCGTATCAGGGCCGATTACAGAGGAGTTGTTCATGAGGCCTTCTTCGTACACCCCCAGCCGCTCCAAGTGCTGGGCGAGGGCCGGCATATAGCCGCCATTGGCCGAGATCACCGCTAGATTGCTTGCCAAACCGGCTCCCATGAGGCAAAAACCTGGTTGCCGGCGATTAACAGCTGCGAAGGCAGCCAAGAGAACATAGGAAGCAATATGGAGCTGGGCGGGCATAGACGACGGCCATTTCCTGCCTAAGGGAGAAAAAGCGGCAATCTGCAGTGCAAGGGCCAGCAAGACCAAACCAGACCAGCGCAGCGGCTGAGCTGCCAGGCGGCGGACATCTCCGCCCCGGGCAATGCCCAGGCCGAGGCCTACTGCAATGAACAGCAGCAAGAACACTTTACACCACTTCCCCAGGCAATTCCCTGATGGCTGCAGCCTCCTCCCGGGCGGCGCCGTGAAGCTCTTCGCCGCGGCTGTCCACCCAATCCAAGAAAGCCTGTACCACTTCACCGTCGAACTGCGTGCCAGCACCGGCTACCAGGCGGCGCAGTGCCTCCTCCTCGGATAGCGCCTTCCGATAGGGCCGATCACTTGTCATGGCATCATAAGCATCAGCCACTGCCAAGATACGGGCACCGAGAGGTATTGTATCCCCTTTCAAACCGTCGGGGTATCCTGAACCGTCAATCCACTCATGGTGATGGCGAATTAACGGGACACCCTTCTGGTAATGGGCCAATCCTTCTACGATCCTGGCTCCGGTAGCAGGATGCTCCCGCACCCTCTCCATCTCTTCAGCGGTGAGCTTTCCCGGCTTAAACAGCAGATCATCTCTCCAGGTGACTTTACCCAGGTCATGAATTCTCGCACTGGCCTGCACCATCTGGCAGTCCTCGTCGGACAAACCCATCTGCCAAGCGATGGCAGCTGCGTATTCCGCCACCCGCCGGGAGTGTTCGGCAGTATATGGATCTCGGCAGTCGATGATATCAGCCAGGGTCTCCAGAACTGCCTGTGCCTGCCGCCGTACCAATACATTATTGCGAAAGGAAACGTAGATAATCACCATAGGTAGGATAAAAAGGATTAGGGCCGGTACGTCATGGGTGTAAACCAGGGCAACCAACATGCCTATGGGATACAGAGCAATATCGTGGAGCAGCATCTCTCGATTGCCCTGCAGCCATATCTCGATTGGCCGGTGTCCCTGGGTAAGGGCGATGACCGTGCAGGTAAGTAAGCTGTTGGTGAACAAAAATGTAAGGCCGGAGATCAAACCCCACAGTGCATGGGTTTGAAAGGTGAAAACTCCCCCCGGGCCAAGGGAATAGACCTTGGAAGCCAGGGTGGCTGCGATGGCTAACTGAGCGGTATTGAACAGGACCCGAATGGGTGGGACGCGGCCAATAATATCACTAAAGCCTGCAGCAAACGCCACAATCAAGATGGACACTTGGGGAGGAAAGAGTATAACCGCCGCGAAATCCAATGCTGCCGCCACCGAGACAGTCCCCTCTTCCGACAGCCGCACTGGATAAAGCTCAGCTATTAGAGCACAGGTCCCCAAGACAATTGGCCCTAACCACGGCACCGGTTGAAGATGCAAAAGGGCCCATACGACGACTCCTGCTCCCACAAGTATTGTCAATAAGATGAAAACCCTGGCAGTTCGTTGTGATTCCTGAGACACTGATTTCGCTCCCAAGTAGAGAGTATACCGAAGCCTAGCTGCACAAGCTGCTAGACTTCGGCAGCCCATGATCGCACTTCTACTAACGCCACTTGTGGGTGGCGCCGGAGGCGATCAGAAACGATGCAATGACTGTTATGTAGTAGAGAATTCGCCACTTCATGGGTGCTCACCTCCTCATCGCAGGTTTGTCCCATTCAATCCAGTTTCTGGATATAGTCTTAGAAAGATTTTCTCCATTGATACGGTAATCCCTTCCGGGTTCTCATATTCAAACAAAAAACTCAAATAAAAATAAAAAACCGCAGGTTTTACCTGCGGCACTGCAATAATTGGTTGCGGGGGCCGGATTCGAACCGACAACCTTCGGGTTATGAGCCCGACGAGCTACCAGACTGCTCCACCCCGCGACGGATAACTAACGTGTGTTTGCGCTGTATATATTATAACATATCCAGCAAACTTGTCAAATCGCCGGGGCTGTCCATGAAGCCGCACCTCTTGCCGCTGCTTTCGGCCTCCTGCCCTTGCACTTTCTTAAACCCAACATCTCACACTTCTGCCGGTCCCACTTCCCTATACCCAACCTATTCTAGCATACGGACCGGTTTTCGACACAAACTATGCTTAGTCATCAACAGGAGGTGACATCATGGGCACAGGACAAAAATCCAATACACCGATCAACCCAAACGCCGTTAATGCACTATACCAGCTGAAGTACGAAACCGCTAATGAGCTGGGTATTCAGGTCCCGTCGACAGACTACTGGGGCGATTTGCCATCCCGGCAGTGCGGCGCGGTGGGAGGCAACATGGTTCGCAAGATGATTGCTGCCGCTGAGCAGTCCCTTATCGAGCAGACCGTTGCCGGAGTACGTCAGGGCTTTGCGCAGGGGCTATCGACTACGGCTAATCCCAGCAGCGTTAACATCCCCCCTGCTGACTAACATACCGCCATCAAGCTCTGATAGGACTCCTGTCGCGGGCGGGCCGCTGAGGCCCGCCCAGCCATACATTCCAACCGCCCGCACTCACCAGCCCAGCCTAGCGGCGGAACTGCGTTGGAGTGACTCCTTCCCGCTTCTTGAATACCTTGGTAAAGTAGCTCGGGTCTTGGTAGCCAACTAAGTCAGCGATCTCTGATACAGTCTTGTTGGTTTCCAGAAGCAGCCTTTTTGCCTCATCGATCCGGATCTTAGTCAGGTATTCGATAAAAGTCAGTCCCAGTTCTTCCTTGAACAACCGCGAAACATAGAAGGGGCTAAAGTGAACCTCCTGCGCCACATCCTCCAATGTAAGTTCTTCCCGAAAATGCTCTTTAATATAACTGACGGCTTGACGGATTACCGGCAGATCTCTGCTTTCAGCGGCTGCGTAAACTTCATCCATGAAGGCATCTAAGACTTTCACAATCCAGGCACAGATTTCCTCAATAGGTTCAAGGGCAGCCAGCTCTTCAACGTAGGCGAAGTTCAGTCCCAGCAAGCGCTCCAGGCTTCCGCCTCCTTCCACCGCTGCTCTGGAGAGGACAACACTAAGCTCCAGCAGCCTTGCCTTCAAGACCTCCGGTTTTCCCGCGGAGTTGAACAGGATATCGCCCAGCATTTGGTTGAGTATCTCCTTGGCGCCTGTGCGATCTCCTACCCGCACCCTGCCCAACAGCTGCCGCTCCTTGTCCAAGGGATAAAGGCTGCTGCCGGTCCCTGCCGCCTGCTCTTCAAGGGCCTGCTTCTTCTCGATGATGCTCTCCGCCAACCGGGCCTGCTGATTGCTGATCCTCCGCTGCTGAAGCAGGGAAAGGCGTTCATGATTACTGATATAGGCAGCCAGTACAAACAGCAGATCTGAGGCCGCCTGTACTGCCTGCGGGCCTATAACTGGAAGCCGTTCTGCAGCATCAAGCAGTACCTGGGGAGGTATCCCGCAAGCCTTGGCCAGCTGAGAGATCTCGATCCTCACCATCTCATCTATTTCCCACATGAGGACCTGACCGGCAATGATGCCTCCTACATACTCACCGGCAGATACCAATGGCGAGGCCCAGACGACCAGGCCTGCCGGACATCTATGAATATATCCCTCTCCTATGATCATGGCCTGATTGCCCGCGTACATCCTGCATGAGCGGCACGCCCGCCGGCCGTGGGCGGTCTCCTGCACGAGTTTGCACAGGCGGGCCTGCGACTGAGATGAGGAACACCAGACCTCGCCTCGCTCGTCAAAAACCGCCGCCGGTACTCCATGGATCAAAGCATAGCCATCAAGCAGCCGCTGCAGTTCATCGGTATCCGCTACTTTACTGAGAGGATTGCTAAGCATTGTCATAACGACGCTGCATCCGCCTGAGGATGTTGATCTGTGTGCGGGTAAGCTGTTCACACTCCCGCAAGGCACTGAGCAAATCCAACTGGTTCTTGGGATCCAGCTCCCCCATACTCTCATCGAGGAGCTGCAGCTGAAGTGAATAGTGTTCTAGAAGGCGCCAAATCACATCCTGCGGCTGCAATTCATCCACCCTTTCCCTTAACTGCTGCCTGCCAGGGTATTCCCTCAAGCTCCAGCAAACGCTGTTTTATCCCCAGCCCGCCGGAATAGCCGCCTAAACCGCTGGCAGCTACCACTCTGTGGCACGGCACAATAATCGGCAGCGGGTTGAGCCCATTAGCCCGCCCCACTGCCCGGGCCACGCCCCGGCCGCCTAGACGTACAGCAAGATCCCCATAGGTGACGGTTTTACCCCATGGAATGGTTATCAACATCTGCCAGACCGCCTTCTGAAACTCGGTGCCCAAGAGCTGCAGCGGCAGCTGGAACTCTTGGCGTGTACCGACTAGATACTGGCTCAGCTGACTCCACAGTTCAGCTATGGAACCATCATTCCCAAAGCTGGGGGTTAAGCCCCATTTCTCTGCAAACCGCAGCAGCTCCGCCGGCGGTTCTCCCTCAAGCTGGGGCCCTTGGGGAACATCCTCTGGAAGCTGTAAGTAAGCCACCTTACCCTCAATTGTCCCAGCCCAGAACTGGCCCCATCCCGGAACATCATGCCGGCCAATCTGCATATTCACGATCTGTGCCCCCTGGAAAACCTGATTTGAAGCTGTTTTCAGCCCTGGTTCCTCATCATTGCTATTTTATCACTTTCTGCAACTGAAAAGGGATTCCTCTTGACAGGTGAGGCCAAGATCTGCAAGGAGCTGCATAATAAAACACCGCCCCGAGGCTCAGGGCGGCATTGTGGTGCCGGAGGCGGGACTCGAACCCGCACGACCTTATAAGAGATCAACAGATTTTAAGTCTGTCGCGTATGCCTGTTTCGCCACTCCGGCAGGCTGGCGAGATAATTATACATCACATCTCCCATCTGGTCAATGGGCTCGCTCAGCCGGGCTAAGTCAGCTTATTCCTACGTATAGCTGATGCCTAGTTCATCCAGGATTTCCTTCAGGGCCCCAGCCGCCTTGCGGAAGAGGTCGGGCCCGCTATAGCCCCCCGCTCTGCCGGCTACAGCCAAGTGGGGTTCCAGGGATAGAAAACCCGTATAGCCCTTGCCTTTCAGTGCCTCGAGCAGCTCCCGGATCTCCCCATCGCCTTGTCCGGCGGGGACGACCTTGCCGTCTGCCATCTGAGCATCTTTAATGTGGCAGTATTCTACATAATCCTCCAG
>LFTN01000077.1:0-6235 GCA_001513495.1 Clostridiales bacterium DTU087 | reverse complement strand
AACTTCCTGTTTGCCAGGCTGTCCATCAGATCTCGACAGCGTTCTGCTGTGTTGCCGTAGATGCCGCTTTCGTTTTCATGGAGCAGCATCACATCCAGGCCTTCTGCCGCTTCCAACATCGCCGATAACCTGTCCAGTACCTGATTGCGGTATGTTTCAGGTGACTTCCCTTCTGGTATGTAGAAAGAGAAAAGCCTAATATACCGGCTGTCCAGGGCTGCGGCGATATCCAAAATGCGCCGGAAATCATCAAGATGAGGTGGGAAGGGGTCTTCTATTCCGATTTTGCCAATGGGTGAACCGATGGCCGAGACACCAAAGCCGCCTGCATCGAGTGCTTTCTTGATCTGTTTGATCTCGCCATCATCGAGGTTGACCACGTTTTTCCCCCACACACTCCTAAGCTCTAGAAATCCGATTCCCTCTTGCTCCAGAACCTGCAGCTGTTCATCAAGATCTGGTGAAATCTCGTCTGCGAACCCACTGAGCCTCATCATAGCCAGCGCCTCCTTGTTCTTTGAGTAGAGCAAAGCTCGATGCTGCTGATATGCCTTTGGCAAGCAGCAGATGCAATCTGCCAAGCAGTAAATCCGTCAATCCTACAGCTTCTCCCATTACCTGCTAAAGGAGTTGATATATGCCTCCCAATCGAAGGCCTTGTCTGGGGCATTCCGGCGCTCCTCAGCCCGCAGCTCCTCCAACAATTCATCAAATTCGTCTTCGCAAACCGGCACCTCCACCGGGCGGCCCTTGATTCCCGACAGCAGGATGGCATTGGCCAGCTGCACAGATTCTAGGCCTTCGGTACCCGGTGCAATCAGCGGCTCCTTATCCAGAATGGCATTGATGGTATTTTGCGTAATCCATTTATGGCCGTGAGGTTTGGGCTCCACGTCCACATCCATCACCTCTGGACTGACTGCATAGAAACCAACTTCACTTTGCTCAATGATCCTCTGCACCGAGTCTTCAGTCTTGAAAAAGGTAAGCCGCCCCTTTTCCAGAACCAGTTTGCCGTTATCAGCAGTAATCTCCAGCCGGTTGGTTCCAGGAGTGTCGCCAGTGGTTGTAATGAAGCTGGCTGTTGCACCGTTGGCAAGCTCCATTAGAACCGAAACATCATCCTCCACCGTGATGTCATGCCATTTCCCCAAATGCACCATGGCATAAAGCCGTTTAGGGAGTCCGAAAAACCATTGAAAAAGGTCCAGATTGTGGGGACACTGATTCATCAATACCCCGCCGCCTTCGCCGGTCCAGTTGCCCCGCCAGCCGCCGGAATCATAGTAGGTCTGTGTGCGGAACCAGTCCGTGATAATCCAGCTTACCCGGCGAACCTCACCTAAAGTCCCATCCTCCAGCATCTCCTTGATCTTTATGTACGTTGGGTTAGTTCTCATCTGGAACATCGCGGCATAGACAACCTGCGAATCTGCATGGGCGGCGTTCATCTCCCGGGCCAGCCGGCCGGTAATGGCTACCGGTTTTTCACAGATCACATGGATGCCTCGGCGAAAAGCCTCCACAGCCATATCTGGATGAAAATAGTGGGGAACAGCGATAATCACGGCATCTACCCTGCCGCTATCGAGCATTGCACGGTAATCGGTAAACTGGGCGATGCTATCATCGAGCACTGCCTGATCAGCGGCGTAATCGAAATCCTTCGGCAGCTTTAGCTCATGGACTTTAGCGGGGTCGATGTCGCAAATCGCGGTTAGTTCAGCATTCTCAAGCTCCGGAAAATAGCTGAAATGATGGATGCCGATATTCCCCATCCCAACCAGGCCAAACCTGACTTTCTTCACGTGCACTCTCCCCTCCCATGATGTGCGGCCTGCTTCTGCAGGCCTCAGTTTTAAATCTTCAACCGGTTCTCCTCCGGGCGACAACCGGCACACGCCGCACCCAAGTGATGCATGGGCTGGGCAATGATCAACTGCTGTTGGCAGCATCGTGTCCCCGGCAGAAGCCCTCAAGTTGGTAATCGAAGCAAAAATCGACACTGATGCCCTTGTCTTCCAGTATTGCTGCTGCTAGGCTTCCGATGGGATTCAGCCTCTTACTGTCAGCTAGGAAATCAGCCAGGTGTGTATGTAAGCATTTAATGCCCCGTCCCCTAATACCGCCAATCCCCGTTTCCCGCAAGGCTTCAGCCTGAGCTGGATAGTACAGGGAAAGCTCGGCCAGTTCATCACCGGGCACGAGCTGGAGCCTTTTATTGGCGTATTCCCGATGGGCCGCCTGCCAGCGCTCCGCCAACTGCCCCCCGCAGTCCAACATTTCTTGGAGCCTTTCGATCCAGCTTTCTGTTTCCAGAGCCCCAACATGCCGCCTCAAGGCCGGACAGGTAAGCCAGTACAAGGTGGGAAATATCTCGGGGCCATCAGGCCGCCACCGGATGGGATAGCTTGTGATCACCTGGGGGTGCCCAGCTAGGCAGTATTTGGCCACATCAACCACCCCTTGGGGGGTCCTGCCCAACTGCCGGGCGATTTTCTCTAGTTCCTTCTGGTGCAGCATTGCCTAACAGTATCCTTCCCGGAGTAATAGTTGAGGCGCCCCATGGCGCCTCTGCAGTCAAAATCTATAATTATCTCAAAACCGCGCTGGACCTCCCCGGCCTCCTCGTTTCGAGTCCAAGCTCTTCCGGAGATCCTGCTGCCTTTGCTCGCTGTCCCGGAGAAACCTAGAGAGCCGTTCTTCAAAATCCTGCCGGGAAACCCTCCGATTGACGCGGTTGTCATTGCTGGAGGTGTTTGCCTGTTTGATAGATAGTCCGATCTTGTTGCCATTGATGTTAATGACTTTTACTTTGACTCGATCATTCTGTTTTAGGTAATCGTTGATGTCTTTGACATAGGCATCGGCCACTTCAGAAATATGAACTAAGCCTGTCTTACCGTCGGCTAGCTCTACAAAAGCGCCAAAATTAGTAATGCCGGTTACTCTCCCCTCGACAATGCTGCCGACCTCAATTGCCATACGTTGATATATGCCTCCTCATAGAATGTACAGGACCTACCCCGCTGAGCTAAGTATACATTATCAGCAATTTAGTGTCAATACACACCATATTCCTGCAAAGCGGCAGAGATCCGGCCTTGTCCACTATCCAGCCAGGTGGTTTCCCCCTCGAGAGCCCTGTGGAACCGGTCAGTAGCCCCCGGCTGCAGCACCGCCAGCACCGGGCCGCTTGGCAACATCCAGCGGATCGTCAGGACTTGCCGCCCGCATGGGGATGTAGACTGTCTCTCCTGGTTTGATCAGCCCCAGCTTCTCCCGGGCCGCCCGCTCTATGTAATCATCGGCCTGCATTTCCTCAAGCTGCTGTCTGACGGATTCGTTGCGGGTCTCCAGCGCAGAAATCTCCCTTTCCACCCTGACTATCTTGGACCGCAGCACGGCTATCTGCACGTAGCGATTGACAAATCCTGCTGCCACCCAGATCAGCAGTAGACTGAGCAGCAGAAGGAAGAAGCGGGGTTTTACCTTCCAGCGCTTACGGGCCTTGGGCTTGGCCTTGCGCCTGGACTCGAGGGATATTACATCCTCTGCCACACTGCCCACCTCCGCCCTCTTACCTAAGCCGAACAAACCGAGACAGGAAAACTGAAACCGAAACCATGGTGAGGTAATCTTCGGCATCAAGCTGGAAACTCCTGCGGGAGCTGCCGGCAGCAGCAGGTGGCGGTGGGTTTATTTTCTGAAAAAAGCGATTTTGGGGCGCAAGCCCCTTGGGGCCAAGCTCCTGCCGTTGGCCCGCCTCCAGGAAAACATCCGGACGCCCAGAGCCCCGCCGGGCTGCCATCGCCGGCTGGCACGCCAGCGGGCGGCCCCCTCCCAGGGAAGCGTAAAGAGGCGCCGCACTCCCTGCAGAAGGCCTCCCAGCAGCACTTCTGTGTAATACCCGATTGTAAGCAGCACATTGAGCACAATGATACTAAGTACCGAGAAGTAGAGGAAAAGGCCCAGGAACAGGCCGAGAAATACGTAAAACCGCAGCTCTGCCCAGTTGCCTATCAATAGGTAGATGTAGGTTACCGGTGTTGCAGCCAGCCAAAAGAGAAGATCTGACAAAGCGGTGACCGCCCTCTCCGGCCGGGCAGCTCTCCGCCAGAGTCTGTATAAATCGAAGAACAGCCCTAAAGTAAGTCCCGCCGCTATAGCTGCGGCAAACCCATGGACCTGCCCCGCGAGAGTATCCATGCCGTGCCCCCCTGTAAACACATAAATTGACTTTATTAGCTTATGCGGCCAGGGGGCCAAATGTGCCTTTGCAGCCTACAAACCCCTAATCCTCACTTAAACAGCCTGCCGAAAAAGCCCTTGCCCTTTCGATCGCCGGCTTCGCTGGTGTATTCCATTGCTGAGACATGGCCGATCACCGCCAAGTTGGAACTGTCGATGTTCAGCTCCTTGATATGCAGTCCCTCACCCCGGATGATGAGTGTGCCTGCATCGGTCTGCAGGATTATTTCCATGTCATCGAAACTCTCCACATGGGTTACGCCATCAATTAACAGCCTTTCCCGGTTCTGCAGGGTAATCTGATGCCTCTTCCTGATAGCCAGCTGCCGTTCTTCCATAACCCTGACCCCTTCCTAGGATGATCGCTAATTCCTGGTACAAGGTTATGCGCAAGATGGGGTTTTGATGCCATTTCCCTCCCTCCATATGAAAGCAGCGGCTCTTGACAGCCGCTGCGGCATCGCGATTAGCTGCAGCTCAATCCCAGAGTTTCTTGATTTCGACGTCCTTGAAAAATTGCTTTACGATCTCCTCCGGCGACTTGCCCTCCTTAGCCAGCATATAGGCATCCCATTGGCTTAGGCCTACACCATGTCCAAACCCTTTGCCCGTCATAGCTAGGCTATTCCCCTGCACCTCAAACCGGCTTAACCATGTAGATTTCATGGTCATGGCATCCAAGGCTACTCTAAAATCTGCTGCTGGCACCGTCTTTCTGCCCTTGGCACCCCTAAAGGT
Organism: Clostridiales bacterium DTU087; assembly: GCA_001513495.1. Classification (GTDB taxonomy): domain Bacteria; phylum Bacillota; class Limnochordia; order DTU087; family DTU087; genus DTU087. Next base: position 1,246 of record LFTN01000077.1, on the reverse strand, counting down.
AAGCTCCATTGCCCGCCCGGTGCTCCCCTTTTTGGCGATCTCAGCCTCTTGAATATCGCCTACGTCTGCACCCAAGTCTTTCAAGATCTCCTGCACCTTGGCCAAAGGGAAGCTGGCCCGCCACTCTTTGACATCTGCCGGGGCATAGGGATTATCCTTGAGCTTCACACTGCGGATATAGGGCGGTTCATCCTCCTGGAAGTTGAGGCCCTCCTTGGCGGTAGCGGTATGACCTCCGCTGTAGGAATGGAACCAAGCCCGAATATATTGGTCTTTGTAGGTCATGACCTCCCCCCTGGTCATCTCTACTGCCCTTCTGATGATAGGTGTGATATTGTCAGCATTGTAAGCCTGGGCTTCTTCGTGATCTGTCGATATGTCGGTGCCGTGCAGCGCCCGAGTGCCTCCCCGGCTGATAAACTCCATGGTGAAGCTCCGGGCCAAGATGGCCTGAGCAGCATAGGCTTCCAGGGGCCAGTTGGGCTTCATCTCTCCAGCTACAACGCCGACAATGTATTCTTCAATAGGCATCTCTTCCTTCTTGTCTTCGTCCTTCATGTAGACGGTGATGGTCGGTTCCTTGGCGAAATTCCGCACTGCCCCTTTCTTGCCACCGGGCCAGCCGATGATGAGAGCTAAGCAACCTGCGGCCACCAGCACGGCGGCAATGACGGTCTTTCTGCTGCCTCCAAAATCCATATCTTCCCACCGCTTTCTCCATTTTTTCAGTTTTAGGCTGCCGGCAGGCATAGTTTTCCCATTATAGAGGGATTTTTAGTGGCAAAATCTGTCTAAAAAGCAGGAACAGCTTGCTTTACAGCGAATACAATCAGCGATTGTCCACCTAATTTATCAAGGAGGGTAAAGCGTGAACAAGAGCGAGTTGATAACGGCTGTAGCGGAGAGATCTGGGCTGTCCAAGAAAGCAGCCGGTGAAGCCGTTGAAGCAGTCCTCGACACCATCTCCCAGGCACTAGCAGCCGGCGAGAAGGTTACACTCGTAGGGTTCGGTACCTTCGAGGTACGGGAGAGGGCTGCCCGCAAAGGTGTCAATCCTGCTACCGGTGCTCCCATCGACATCCCGGCCACTGTAGTTCCAGCCTTTAAGGCGGGGAAAAACCTCAAGGAAGCTGTGGCAAAGTAGTCAGTCACTACATTTTCTGTAACCAACCGGCTTAGCTCCCTGGCACTGTGAGTGGGTTGCTAAGCCTTTTCTTATGGAAGGCTCAGCTCGCCGGTGTATTTC
>LFTN01000214.1 GCA_001513495.1 Clostridiales bacterium DTU087 | reverse complement strand
GACAAACAAAAGAAGACAGACTAAGATGTGTAATGGACAGTTAAATGCTACCTATCTTTAACAAAAGCGACAAGAAAATGACTGGTGCAACTGAATGTCCCAGCTTGCAGGCAAGGAAGATCTTCGCCCGCCCATGCAGCTGCTCATGACTAGAACAGCCGCCCGATTCGAAGCCAAGTTGTTCAAACATACAGAATCAAGCTGCAGGGAGCCCGGGACTTGCTTGGGTGAGATGTTTGCTAATGCACCTAATTTGGTGCACCCTCTGTACACTGAAAACAAACTGCGTATTTGCTTTACAGCTAGATTCCCCCATGTGGTAACCGCTGTTTTTCTAGATACAGCCATCAATACGACACAGTCATCATTTGCTAGACGTGTGGCTGGTCTTAAACATCTATGCAGTCCAAAGCCGGGGTGGTTTGGTTTGACTCCCATTTCCAGGGGTCCGTTGCTGGGGGGTGAGTTGGATCGATCTATATAGCGTCCCCTGCAAACCGGCCTAAGTGAGGCAGCTGGATTGCACGGCCGCAACGGCCAAAAGAAGCTATGGGAGGTAATTGGGGTGCAGCAAAAACAACGCATGAGCAGGATGAGGCGTGGTGAGATATTGGCCGCGCTGGGATTTGCATTGCCGTCCTTAATCGGAGTTATTGTGTTCATGATTATCCCGGCAATCAATTCCCTTTACTTGAGTTTCACTCAGTACAATGTCTTGCAGCCGCCAACCTTCATCGGGGTTGAGAACTACAGGGCGATGGCCCGAGACCCACTTTTTTGGAAATCCCTTTCCAACACCCTCTATATGGTAGTAGTGGGTGTCCCGCCTCAGTTAGTCACTGCTTTGATCATTGCCTTACTGCTTAACGTAGATGTTAAGGGTTTGGCATTTTACCGGGCAGTGTATTTCTTACCGTCCATTGTACCTACTGTTGCAGCTTCGGTGCTGTGGATGTGGATCTTAAATCCGAGGCTTGGTATCCTCAATGCTGCTTTAGATAAAATCGGAATTGTTGGGCCCGGGTGGTTGACATCCACCACATGGAGCAAGCCATCCATCATCTTGATGCTGGTTTGGGCTTGCGGTCAGACAATGATCATCTATCTGGCCGGGCTCAAAGGCATTCCGGAGCATCTGTACGAAGCGGCATTAATCGACGGTGCCAACAAATGGGCGTCTTTCCGGTATGTCACTTTGCCCATGCTGACACCGACAATCTTCTTTACCATGGTGACGGCGCTCATCGGAGCCTTCCAGATCTTTACCCAGGCTTTTATCACAACCGGCGGCGGGCCCGTCAACTCGACGCTATTCTACGTCTACTACCTATTTAACAATGCGTTTTCTTTCTTCAAGATGGGTTATGCCAGTGCCTTGGCATGGGTGCTGTTTGGCATCATATTTGTGGTGACCATTATCCAGTTTGGACTCCGCAAACGCTGGGTCTACTATGAATACGACAGCGAAGGAGATGCGTAGACATGGCTAGACAACACAGTATGACCCGCAGAAAGAAGGCATCCCTATTCCTGACCCATGTTGTTCTGATAATGGGTTGCATCGCCTTCGGTTTTCCCTTTGCATGGCTGATTTCCACATCACTTAAACCGGATCTGCAGATCCTCTCATTCCCGCCCACGTGGATTCCAAGGCCGGTGGTGTGGTCCAACTACAAAGAAATGATGAGGCTGGTGCCCTTCTGGAAGTTCTTTTGGAACACCAGCTATATGACAGTCTTGAGTATCATTGGCGTACTTATCTCCAGCAGCATGGGTGCCTATGCATTTTCCCGGCTTCGCTGGCCCGGCAGGGATGTCATCTTCCTGCTGTTTTTGGGAACCATGATGATCCCGTCGGAAGTCACCATGATTCCTTTGTACCTCATCTTCCGGAATCTCGGCTGGATCGACACTTTGAAGCCCATGTGGGTGCCGGCATTTTTCGGACAGCCCTTTAATATCTTCTTGTTGAGGCAGTTTATGATGACTTTGCCCAAGGATCTTGAAGATGCGGCCAAAATCGATGGCTGCAGCTATCTGCAGATTTACTTGCATGTAATAATGCCGCTGGTCAAGCCAGCCCTGGCCACAGTGGGTGTCTTTACCTTCATGGCTCGCTGGAACAGCTTTATGACCCCATTGATTTACATCAACTCCCGAGACAAAATGACTTTGTCTCTGGGGCTAAGGCTCTTCCAGGAGATCGGCTCTACCCAATGGGGGCCGATGATGGCCTATGCAGCCACCATGACACTGCCCATTGTCATCATGTTCTTCTTCGCGCAGAGGCAGTTTATCCAAGGCATTGCCCTTACAGGTATGAAGGGTTAAAGCTTAGTACCTGATTGAACATCTTGAGGGGGTGGTTTCAGGAGCAAGGGTGTTGGGTGAAGCTTCTCTGGTAAGAACACAAGAAAACCTATCAAGGAGGCTGGATCAATGAACTTAAGGCGTAAAACTGCCGCACTGTTTCTAGTTATTCTGACCGTTCTCGCATTGAGCACTGCCGCGTTGGCCAAGAAGCAGCCGGTGGTAGTTTGGGGTCTGAACGTCTATGATCCCGGCACCGCGGCTATGGTAGAGAAGTTTAACGCTACCAATGAGAAATATGAGATCATTGCTGAGGTACCGGTGGGAGCCGCCGGCCAGACCCTGGAGTCCATGGTGAAGCTGATGACCGCCATTGCCAGCGGCACCGGGCCTGATGTTACCACCATGGACAGGTTTGTCGTTGCCGGCTGGGCCCTGCGGGGAACCCTCACACCTCTCAACGATCTAATCGAGCGGGATGGGTTCGATATTGGCCAGTACATGTCTTGGGCAGTAGAGGAGGTCACCCTTGGAGATAAATACTACGGCCTCCCCCACAATGCTGACTCCCGCGCCTTCTACTGGAACAAGGATCACTTTGCTGAGGCTGGCCTGGATCCTGATACACCGCCGGCCACCTGGGATGAGTTTGTAGATTATGCCCTGAAGCTGACCAAGAGGGATGCTAGGGGCAGACTGCTGCGGGTGGGTACTTACTCCTCCACCTCCAGCTGGCATTACATTCACACCTTTGGCCTGGGCGGACAGTTCTTGTCTGACGACGGCCGCACAGCTCTGTTGAATGCCCCTGAGACCGTCAGAGGCATCGAGATGATTGTCGACCTCATCGACAAGCTCGGCGGCGTTGAGGAACTGGGTACTTATACCGAAGGGTTTGCCGGCTACGCAGAGGACTCCCCCAGCAACCCGTTCTTGATGGAAGACGTCTCTATGATGCTGGGCCAGAGCCCGCTAGTCGGTACTATTGCTAGATACAAGCCGGAACTCAACTTCGGCATCGGCTTCCACCCGGTATTGGATCCTGAAGTCGGCCCGGTAACCTACGGCGGCGGCTGGGCATGGGTAATCCCCCAGGGTGCTAAGAACTTAGAGGGCGCCTGGGAGGTTATCAAGTGGCTGACCACCGAGGGACATGTAGTCAGGGCTGAAGGGGACTACGAGTACAACCAGAGCATGGGCCGTCCCTATGTACCCAGAGAGACCACCAACATCGCAGTGGACACCATGCTGTTTGAGAAATACGGCAGCATGCTGGAGCATGAGCATCTCAGGAAGGCCCTGGATGTGGTGCTGGAGCTCTATGGCAAGATCCGGATGCGCTTCCTGTCGCCTGAGGGCCAGCTGATCAGGGCACAGCTCTCCAGTGCTTACGAAGGTGCTCTGTATCACCGCGGCACAGCCCAAGAGCTGCTGGATTCCGCCAATGCTGTAGTGCAGGAAGCATTGGATAAATTCTGGAAAGACTACGACGCCGGCAGACTGTAATCGCGGCCTGAGTCAATCTGCCGCAGCAGCCCCAACGGCTGCTGCGGCATTATCGCGTGTCCCCGCCAAGGTGCCCCGCCCTGTAACGGACAAGTCCGGATGATTAGTCCCGGCGCTGAATCCCCGGTGCGATAGATTTATCTGGACTCTTATACCCTCAGTATCTTAATGTAGTCTTTCAAAGGAGATGAAACATGAAACTTGTTGCTCTAGATCTCGACGGGACCTTGCTTAACCGCGGCGGAACCATCGCCGAAGAGACCCTCAGCGAGATGCACCGCCTCTACCAAAAGGGCGTCTATATCGCCATCGCCACCGGCAGGCCATATAAAGATACCATCAGGTTCTTAACAGATAATGGGCTTCATCCAGAAGATGGATACCCCTATGCTCTGGTCTGCAATGAGCGGGAAATCTATTTTCTAAGGGATGGGGCGTTTCGGTCGTGGGAGCCTTGGAACGGAGATGCTTACGACAGGGAGTTTTCCCTGCTGCCCACCACCCTGCAGGTGATCAGCACCGCGGCTGATGAACACAGCATTGAGTTTCTGGTGAACAACAACTTCATGCAAAGGGATCGTGGCTTCGTTGAGACCTTCTTTAGTTCGCCGGAGGCTGCCATAGCCAGCTTGCCGCTGTTTGCAGAAAAACTGAAAGGCCATCCTCTCAAACCTGTCCGCAACGGCCGTTTGATCGCTTTCCGCTGGGAAAAGATTGGCAAAGACCTGATGTTGGAGAAGGTTGTCCAAGAGCTGCAGGTGCAGCCCCATGAGGTCCTGGCCGTGGGAGACTCCCACAATGATATGGGCATGCTGCAGTGCTTTAACGCGGCAACAACTCAGAACGCTGATGATGAGGTAAAGAGACTAGTCAGAGAGAAAAACGGCATGGTAGCCGCTTCACCCTTCAGTTTGGGTGTAGCAGAGATACTATCCACGCTGTAGTAGGCAATGGGATATTGGCTTCATGGTGATGTAATCCGCACCAGCGTTTTTAGCCATAGGAAGCAGCGGCCTGCTCTAACGAGGGCCGCTGCTTCTTAACTGAGACATCTGAGATCCACTACTAGAGACATCTAAGATCCACTCGCGGGAGGGCTAGGGCTGCAAGACATCCTAAGAAAGGCTAGCTGTCTTTACCGGCAACTTTGAAATACTCGGCGAAGAACCGGTCGGGGTCAACTTCCCTTGCCACCTTGTGTCTGCCCTTCTCACCATCGGGGGTGAATACCGTCATGCCCTTAAGATCTTCACTGGCAAGCTCTACTCTCACCCGGCCCTGCTCATAGCTTACAACATCGGGATCGAACATGGCCACAGCTGCCAGGGGATCGTGGAAGGTGATGGCCGGCCGGATCTTGAACCAGACTTCTGCCGCGTCGGCAACTACATCCAACACCCCGCCCCGGATCTTACGGCGGCATTCATCTGCCAGCATGACACACTTGGTGGTCACATCCAGCCCAATGGCAGTGATAGGCAGATCTTCAGCTGAGAAGACGATGCTGGCTGCATGGGGATCTACGATAATGTTCCACTCCAAGGGCATGGGAATATCCTCTAGAGGGAAGGAAAAGGCCCCGCCCATCAGCACCAGTTCTTTGAGCAGGCTGGGGATCTCTGGATCCAAGCGGAACAGCATACCGATGTTGGTCAAAGGCCCTACTGCCAGAAGGGTAATCTCCCCAGGGCGGCTGCGGATGGTATCCCGGAGAAACTGCACCGCGGAATTGGGTTCAAAGTCTTCTCTGTGGGGCCATCTGCCCAAGATCTCAGCTTGGGGAGCCAGCGGCTGTTTCTGGTCAATGAGCAGCGGTTTCTCACACCCGGCGTGAATGGGGATACCTGAGCGGCCTGCAGCCTTGCACACTGCATCGGCCAGCATCGCCCGCTTCACCGGTTCACCGCTGACAGTGGTGATACCCAAAAGGTCACAGCGCTCTTGATGAAGAAGATAAGCTAAGCAGAGGGCGTCATCGATGTCGCTTCCTATGTCGGTATCGAAAAGTACAGGGATCTTATCTGCCATGTCTTAACATCCTTTCCGTACGGTTCTGTGCGGAGCAAGCGCTGCAGCCCATGCGTTGGGTGCACTGACTTTGCTCCGGCTTACCCTTGTCGTTGATTTCTTCCTGGCAGCAATTCTTTCCTTTGGTTGAGGTTGCTGTTGACTTAACAGTTGTTGCTTGAATAGCACGGTGTGAGAAAATATAGTGGGATATAAAGGGAGGCTGCTTGAGGATGAAACGAAAGGTCCTGTTGGACACAAACCTTGCCGACAATGTCGATGAGTCATTTGCTTTAGCTCTGGCAGCCTGCTCCCCCGAGCTTGAGCTGGTGGGGGCAACAGTTTTGGAGCCCAAGGCCGAGCTTCTGACAAGACAGCTCCTGGGAGCCTACGGCCGCACTGATGTCCCCGTGGCATCCAGCTCTCACTCGCCGGGAACTATGAACGTCACTTGGTACAAACACCTAGCCAGCGATGTCTACCAAGGGCCCCTAGCACCTGCGGCAGCAGCAGACGTGACGGAGTTTATGGCTGAGGCCATTGAAAAGGCAGGGCAGATCACCTTGGTAGGCACTGCGCCCCTGACCAATATTGCTGCTGTGCTGCGGCGCTACCCCCGCCTGGAGGATAATATCCAGGAAATAGTGTTCATGGGAGGCTGGTCAAGCCAGGCACTGCCGGAGTGGAACACCAGCGGCGATCCAGAAGCTGTGGCGGCTGTCTTCAAGTCCAAGGCCCCCATCACAGCAGTGGGCTATGAAGTGACTTTAGGCTGCGCTGTCCAGCGGCGGCAGCTGATCCCGCTCCAATCCAGGAAGGAAAGGGGCCCAAGGCTCTTGCTTTCCCTCTCCGATGCGTGGTTGAGGGCAACCGCCAATGAAGTGATAGTCATGCACGACCCATTGCCTGTGGCGCTGCTCTGTCACCCTCCCCTTGTTCACACATCCCCAATCAGGTTGGATATTGCAACCTCCCCGGGGCCCGGAAGGGGCGCGCTCTACTGGAGCCCCACCGGTAAACCCATTAACTTGTGTACCATGGTAGATTCAGTGGAGTACCTGCGGCTGCTGCTCTCCAGGGTAGCCCTGCTTGCCGACAGTGAAACCCTTACCGAAACATACCCCGCCAACTGGTATGTCCAGGTGCGGGGCGCCTATGAAACCAGCTATTATCCCGGCTGGTCATTAACTGGCCAGAACCGGCATCAGGGGCTGGTGCTGCTCCTCGACGGCCAGTGTTCAGCCAGCATTGATGGACAGGAGTACACCGGCGAAGCCGGCACTGTCCTCCACCTGCCCGCCGGCAGGCCCTATTCCATGACCACCGGCCAAGGGATGAGCGTCATCTGGCTGCTTTTTGACCTGTATGAGACCCAAAACTCTCTGCCGCCCAGCCTCATGGAGACCATCCCCGGCCTCGCTGCCTGTATCCCTCCCGGCTCCAACAGCAGCTTGCTGCAGCTTTTGGCAAGGCAAGTTGCCGAGCGCTGGCCCATTCCCCGGGAGAATGAGGCTCTTCTCTGCAAAGCAAATTTCCTGGAACTGCTTTACCGCCTGATGACCATCTCCCATATGGAGCAGATCCATGGACAGAGTGATACAGAGGTCGCTCTTCTCCAGGCGAAGTGGCACATTGAAGCCCACTTCCACAAGGACATAACCTTAGACGATCTTTCCAAGCAGGTGGGCCTCAGCAAATACCACCTGGCCCGGTCCTTTAAGGAGGAATACGGCTTAACGCCCCAGGAGTATCAGCTCAGCCTGCGGATGCAGCAGGCTAAGAAGCTGCTGCAGCTCAATCACTTGACCATCGCAGAAATTGCTTCCCTGGTCGGCTATTCTTCGGTAAACGCCTTCAGCAGGGCATTTCGGCGGGAATTTGGCATTGCGCCCAGTGAGTATGCAGCTGAGCTTTTTAGCGAGCCTGAATAGAACGCAGCCGGCTGCTGCCACCGGTGCCCTACTTAGATGCCTAGCAGGGCCCGGGGCTGGGCCTAGGCGGGCCGCACCTAAGCCAGCAGCCCAAACATGTAGGCCGACAGGCAGAAGAAGAAGCAGCCTGCAAGCAGCTTGAAGATCCTAATATGCCGGGAGTAGAAGCTTGCGACCCGCTGGGACTGGGTGAAAAAGGCCGAGGCTCCAACAACCAAAATCAAGGGGATCACGAACATGAGGTTGTACCATACAAGATAACCATTTACGCCTCGCCAAGTACCCCGGCCCCTCAAGAGGGATACCGTGGGCAGATAGATCTGGCCGGTGCACGGGAACTCGATCAATGAACCGGCAATCCCCAGCAAGAAACCTACCAGAAAGCCTATCTGATTTCTCTGTGCATATGTTCTCATTACCCGCTGCAAGGGCCTTCTCCACCTAGAGGGAAGCTTTAGCCGCATCTCCCCTGCCCCGCGGGTCTTGATTCTCACAAAATCCACTATACTTACAATCCCAAAGGCCAGGGTCAGGATGCCTAAGATGAGATAGACCACATCGGACACCCTGGCAAATGCCTCACTCTC
>LFTN01000085.1 GCA_001513495.1 Clostridiales bacterium DTU087 | reverse complement strand
CCTAGATCGAGCAGGTTATGAAGCCACCACTGGTACGGAGATCGCGGACAACATCGTGGCAGAGCGTCTGGGAGTCTATCAGCCGGGGATGCGGTTCATCACTGTCCTGACCGATGCTGACCTGGTTGAGAAGAAGCAAAGTGAGTCGTTGCAGGCAAAGGCGGTCTCGGCAGCGGAAGAGCTCAGGCACCTTGGCACCAAATTGGGGGCCGATCTCGTAGGCTTCTTCAATAATAATAGATACCGGGAGTTCCTCAACTCTCTGGATGCACTGGATGTGCTTCCAGAAGAAGTTGTGGAAGTCTTGGACATCGGCGGCATTAATGCGTCCTGGGTTCCCCAGGTAGTGAAAAGGCCCTTTGAAGTCAACAGCCTGGAAAAATGGCTGCCGGGGGCAAAATCTGTGATCGTCTTAGGGCTTCACTTCCCCGACAGTGCCCTAGATACCGCTAAGGTGACACCAGCTGAGACTGTAGGCCCCTACGCCTTTGTACAGTACGAATCACTGCTCCTCTTAGCAGACATGGCCTATGATATGATCAGGCACTTGGAAGCAGCGGGGCATAGAGCTACCTTTACCTTTGACCTGACCGGCATGGCTTCCAAGACCACCAACTCCCGGGGGATGCTGCCGGACATGAGATCCAACCTCTATGCCGCGGTACTCGCCGGCTTAGCCTACCCCGGCATCAATGGTCATCCCCTTACTGAAGCCTATGGAGTAAGGCAAAGGTTCATAGCCATTGTAACTGACCTGGAACTGCCCAATGATCCCCTCACGGTGCTCTCCACATGTGACGAGTGTGATAGGGTCTGTCTCCGTGCTTGTCCCACCAGAGCCCTCGCTGGCGAAATGAAGCAGCTCACCATCGAGAACACCTCAATTCCGTTCCCGCTCTTTGATACCTTTGCCTGCGAGTGGGCCAAGAGATACTCCCTCAACGCCCAAGAAGGGCCGCAGTACTGGGGCGTTGATGAATCCTATCCGGTGCCGGAAAACAGAACCGCCGAAGAAGTTGTCAAGGCAGTTAGCCGGACGGATTGGGGTGTACAGAAGCTGTCTCTTATACACATCTCCGAGCCCCTGCGGGTCTGTCCAGCAAAAGGAACGAGATAGTCAGTTGTAGCAAGCAAGATTTAGGCAGCAGAGGCTCTCCCTCTGCTGCCTGTAACCCTGGCCTCGTACATGAAAGGAGCGTTTTTTGATGACTGATCTTAGGCGACGCCCTCACAAAGCTAGTTCGAGCAAGTTCAAGAGGCTCAAGCAAGATAAAGGTCTTTATCTCATGCTGCTGCCGGGCCTGATCGTCATCATCCTGTTTCACTACTTGCCCATGTATGGAGCCATCATAGCCTTCAAAGATTTCAATATCATTAAGGGAATCATGGGCAGTCCTTGGGCTGGCCTTAAGCATTTCAGCAATCTTCTCTACGCTCCCGAGTTCTACCGGGTGTTTAGAAACACCCTGCTCATCAGCATCTATCGCTTGGTCTTTCAGTTTCCAATTCCCATCATCCTAGCACTCTTAATTAACGAGATCAGGAATGTCCTCTTCAAACGCTCCATCCAAACCATCACTTATCTGCCCCACTTTCTGTCCTGGGTGATTGTCGGCGCGCTGACCATTGACCTCCTATCTCCCAGCGGGGGATTAATCAATAAGGTCCTGGGCTCTATCGGCTTAGGCCCTGTCACCTTGATGGATAAGAAATATTTCCGCACCGTGCTGGTCGCTTCCCAAACTTGGAAGGAAGCCGGCTGGAGTGCCATCATCTACTTGGCAGCCATTTCCTCAATTGACACAGAGCTTTACGAAGCAGCAGTCGTGGATGGAGCAAACAGGTGGAAACAGACACTGCACGTCACCCTTCCCGGCATCCGCTCCACCATCGTGTTCATCATCTTGCTGCGAATCAGTGCTCTCATGCTCACTGATGTGGAGCAGGTGCTCATGCTGTACAATCCACTAGTCTATGAAGTCGGAGACGTGATTGGCACCTATGTCTACAGGCAGGGGCTGGGGCGGATGAAATACAGCTATGCAACCGCTGTAGGGCTTTTTCAGTCTGTCGTAGGCTTTGCCTGCTTAGTTGTTGCCAACCGCTTAAGCCGCAAATACACAGACACCAGCATGTGGTAGTCCTTGGCGATCGTTGAAGGAAGAGCCGCCGGCAGTCTACGCCGCCGGAAATCTTCGGCTTCCTTAGGGGGGTTAGACAAATGATAATCAGATCCCGGGGCGAGAAAATCTTTAGTGTTTTCAACCATCTATTCCTGGTGGTCCTGGCAGCTATCATGCTTCTGCCGTTCCTGCATGTATTGGCCAAGTCCTTAAGCGATGAAGCTGCGGTCATGGCAGGCTATGTGGGCCTTGTGCCCATTGGGTTTAACCTCAGGACATACAAGTATGTGATCAATAACTATGAGTTCCTGCGTTCACTGTACGTTTCGGTAGTGGTTACTGGAGTCGGGACCTTTCTCCACGTTCTGATCACCAGCCTGGTGGCTTACCCGCTATCCCGGGACTACCTAGTAGGCAGGGGGCCCATCACCTTCATATTCATATTCACCATGCTCTTTAGCGGTGGCTTGATCCCAACATACCTAGTCGTCAAGGGCCTTGGGTTGGTAGACACCCTCGGTGCCCTGATCTTCCCCGGCATCTTTAGCGTCTTTAATATGATCATCCTTAGGAACTACTTTGCCTCCATTCCCGACAGTCTGGAAGAGGCGGCCAAGATCGATGGGTGCTCCCACCTCGGCATCTTCTTCCGCATCATGCTGCCCCTTTCCATGCCGGCCATTGCCACTGTCTGCGTATACACCGCAGTGGGATACTGGAACAACTACTTCAGTGCGTTGATTTACATCAACAGCCGCAATCTGTATCCCCTGGCCATGTACCTGCGGCAGGTGGTAGTTGATACGTCTTCTCAGCTGGTGGATCTGAATCCGGAGATCAGCAACCTGAATCCACAATCGGTGCGCAACGCCACAGTAATTGCCTCCACGGTGCCGATAATTGTCGTTTATCCGTTCTTGCAGAAGTATTTCATCAGCGGGATTATGCTGGGCGCTGTGAAGGAGTAGGTCCTTGGCAAAGGGTCCTCTCGTCTGCGCAAACGCTGGTGAAGACAGTGATAT
>LFTN01000070.1 GCA_001513495.1 Clostridiales bacterium DTU087 | reverse complement strand
ATCTCGTTGAGCAGATCCTTCTTCGGAGCCATCAAGAAGCTGGCATCGGACTTAGCATTGGGCGGAATGAACCCTAGGATCTCGCACCAACGGGCCTGGGTCTCAGGAGAGAGCCACCAATCGGCCAGCTCTAGAGCAGCTTCCGCATTGGGTGCATTCTTGCCGAAGAGGATGGGAGCGGCTTCATAGATAATGACATTGCCCACTTCTTCGTTGATGGCAGGCAGAATGAAAGTATCATAATCAACGCCAGCCTTCAGCCCAACGCTGTCCAGGCCATCGGTGTACCAGTCGCCAATTAGGATCATAGCCACTTGGCCGTTGGCAAACATGCGGGGGACCTCTGCAAACAAGTCGGTTCCCGGGTCAACAAAATAGCCGGCTTCGATCAAGCCCTGCCAGATATCAAAGGCCTCTCTAACAGTTGGATCATCGTAATTGATCTCGCCGATCATGAGGGCCTCATAGGCATCGGGATCCAAACGGGTGAGGATCTCCTGGAACCAGATGAAGGTCGGCCAGCGGCCCTGTACGGTATGAGCCAGAGGCGTGATCCCTTCGCCTAGTAAGTAATCACAGATGTCGACAAACTCATCCCAAGTCTTGGGGAGCTCGAGCCCATGCTCTTCAAAGACGGCTTTGTTGTACCACATGGACCAGTAAGCCAGGTTGGAAGGAACACCGTACACACGGCCTTCGAACTCAAAGGCTGCCCGGAGGGCTGGGTTATACTCATCGGCCCGGGCATCCCATGCCGCGGTGACGTCCACCAGGCCGCCGGTCTTGTACAATGCTTCCATTCTAAAGTCTGACCACCAGGTAAACATCTCTGGAGCCCGAGATGAGGGCAGTGAAGTCCTCACAGCTGTCTGATGCATATCGGTGGTGGGATAGCCGATGGTTTCCCAGGTGATGCCGATTTCCTCAAGGGCGTACTCAGCCATTTCCTCCAATGGCCCCTGCCAGGAGGGTGCGCTGAACTTATCATGGTACACCTTGGCATCGGCTGCCAGTACCGTACCGCCGGTCAGGGCTAAGAGAGCCATCATAAGAGCAACACAAACTGCGCGGCGCAACAGGCCGTTAGGTATCATCATAGTTCCCCCTTTTACTCAATAATCTGTTTCTTAGTCTAATCTCTGTGCTTCTGCCCTATAACCCCATTTCCAAATCTGGTCATAAAAAAAGACAGCCCTGCCACCACCCCCGTTCCACAATTCTTCATTCTCTTCTTAGTAACACAAAGATGGTCTTCGCTCCCTCGGCTCAATATTCCTGCATATGGTCAATTGCCCTTCAGCTTGGAGTTTGCCATTCTTTCGTTCCTTTCTTGTTACTTTCCAAGCACCGCCAAAGCAGGGGCGGCAGCTGGCAGAGTGCCAATAATCTTACTGGCAGCGGCTGGCAGCTACCGCCTCCGGAACAGTCCTTATTCGCAACACTGTGTACCTTTAGTATCTAACCTTCACAGGCTTGCCCGCCGCCACTGATTCGAAGATGGCCAAAATAACCAATGACGTATTGGCTGCATCATAGATGGATACTAAGAACTCCTCACCGCTGACCAGACAGTCTACAAAGTGCCTGATGCTCTCGTAGGCAAAGCCCTTAGGCTTGCCGTGGATGAAGTGGCGCACCAAGACATCGGGCCTGTCATTCTTATCTTCGGTAAAGCGCTCAATCATCTGGTTATTGCTGAGATCCAGGTTGATCATTCCCTTTGTCCCTGTGATATTGAACTTAATGTCATTCACACAAGGATGGGTATCGGGGGTGATCCAGCCGTTTTCCATAGTGGCGATACCGCCGTTTCTAAACTGCAGTATAGTCTGGTAGATGTCTTCAGTATCTACCCCCTGCTTCTTGAGGACTCCGGAACTTGATACAGCGTAGACCTGTTCCACTTCGTCACTGAAAAACCAGCGGAGCGTATCAACTGAGTGGCTGCCTAAGAACCACAGGATCGATGACTGGGCTGCCCACGGGAGCATGTCGGTAGCCACCCACTTGATATCATTGAGCCGCATATAGGCACTGACGGGGGTGCCCAGTTCCCCGGCATCCAGAGACTGCTTAGCAACGGCAAAGGGCGGGCTCCACCGATTGTGCAAATCCACCATGACCCGCACGTTGTTTCTTTCTGCTGCCTCCACCAGTGCCTCTACGTCTTCCCTGGTGGTAGCCAGGGGTTTTTCCACCAACATGTGCTTGCCGGCGTTGGCACAATCTACCCCGATTTTGCCGTGGGCGAAATCGGGAGTGACGATGGCTACAGCATCGATCTCTGCCTCTTTCAGCATCTCCCGGTGACTGTCATAGGCATTGGAGATGTCGAACTTGGCAGCCAGCGCCCTAGCCCTGTCCATATTCAAATCGCAGACTGCTGTAATTTCAACATTGGGGTGCTCCTTGTAAAGATAGGCATGCGTCTCTCCCCATACCCCTGCACCTATGATGGCAAACTTGAGCTTTGACATGGCCTTCATCCCCTTTTGGTGTTCTCAGTCTAATAATTTCCGCAAAAACTTCAGAAACCTTTATCTGCCCTGCGCCTAAGGCCGTAAATGTTTAAGCGGCGGGGACCCTATCGAGCAGCAGGATATAGAGAAGCCGCCATGGAAATAGTCCAAGCATGGCTTGTCACAGAGGTCTAGCAGGGAGGACTCCGATTGAACAAAGAACAAGTACTCCGCATCAATCAATGGATAGGTTCTAAATTCAGCTTCCTAGTAGTCGGTTCCATGATCTTGGGGTTGATACTCCCAGGCATATTTGCAGGGATGCGGCCAGGTGTCAACATGCTCTTGGCTGTGACCATGTTCACCATGGCCCTGGGCTGCCGCTTTACAGATTTTGGCCAAGTGGCCCGCCTGTGGAAGAGATTGGCTTTCATGTTCGTCATCAGTTACGGCATCATCCCCCTGTTCGCGCTATTCTTGGGAAAGCTGATCCTGCCCGGCGAGCCCAGTCTGGCAGCAGGACTTGTCCTCATTTCCCTGCTCCCTGTGGCTGTCACATCGGCCTTCTGGACCGAGACCAATGAAGGCAGCCTGCCTGTCACCCTTTCCATCATCACCATGACCACCCTGCTGTCGGGGGTGCTGATCCCAGTCCTGATGCACCTTTATGTGGGCACCATTGTGGAGTTTGACTCTACAGCTCTGATTATCGGCCTGGTGAAAAATGTCCTCATACCGGTGCTGATCGGCCTTGCTGTCAACCAATACCTGCCGCAGCAAACCCGAGCAGTGAAGCCGTTTCTAGATACAGGTGTCAAGCTCTGCCTGTTTTTGGTGATCGCAATTAACGCCGCGGTGATCGTCCCTTACCTTGAGCAAATGGGCAGAGTGCTCCTGGGAGTAATCTTGGGGATCATCATCTACGTGTTGACTTGCTATACAGTGGGATACAGCGCTTCCCGCCTGGTGTTTCCCCACCGGCGGGATGTCCAGATTTCGATTTTATACACCAGTGCAATGCGGAACAATTCAGCAGGCATAGTCATTGCCCTGGCCTACTTCTCACCATTGGTGGCGGTGCCGGTGATCTTGAGCATCCTATTCCAGCAGCCCATGGCTGCTATGGTGAAAGCAATTCTCGACAGAAGGACAAGGGAGCCCCAGCTCGCAGACATCTCAGCAACGAGCTAGAGGCTCCCCATGAAGGTCACGAATGATTACGCAAGTGCACGGCTCTTGATGGATGGCTGCCCATGGTTAGGTATCTATGGGCAGCCTGCTTTTGGACAGCCTCAGCCTTCACTGCCCTCTCTAAAAGGCATAGCTGAGGCCAGCAGTAAGGGCCGCTTTGGGCACCATCGGCCCCGGGGCGAAGAGGGCATCTTCCCTGCCTAAGAAAAGGGAGGCTGCCAAAGTCAGCTCCAGATCGCCGGGCAGTGTGTTGCGGTACACTGGACTAAGAACCAGGCTCTGATCATCTAGGTTCACCAGAGTCATCAGAGAGAGGCTGGAAAAATCATCGATTGGATAATTAGCACTGCCCACCAAAAGGTCAAGGGTGCGGTCTGAGCCCTCTAGCTTGAGCAAATCTGCCCTTTGCTCTGGTGTGAGGCTGTTAAGCTCCAATCTGAGGTACTCGAGCTGCAGTGTGATCATTGTCCAAT
>LFTN01000114.1 GCA_001513495.1 Clostridiales bacterium DTU087 | reverse complement strand
GTTTAAGTACGGACGTAAAGAGCCGCCGCCGGCAGCCGGCAGCGGCACTGCATTTGTATCGCTTCCTTGCGGTACTCTATTGATTTCTCACCCAAGCCACGGAGGCTGATATGGGTCTAACCCCCGAGGCCTGCCGATAACCTCCTTCATCACCACAGCCTGGCGCCATGGACTCCGGGAATCCTGACCCTTAGACTGCACAGGTCGGATGCCCTGGGCCAAGGCCGCTCTCCGGGGTACCGGCCTCTCCCATTCCTCTGAGATTTCCCAAACCAGTTCATCTGCCTGGCCCTCGTTCGCCTCCCGGAAAGCAGCTGTCCTCGGTGCTGCCTGATCGCCTATCTCCAGCACCGTCAACTCGCGGGCCCCCGGCTCCGCCAGCTCACGTGCTCCTGACTCCATCCACTCAGGCTCCACTGGGCGGTGCTCGGGCAGCCCACTGGTTCCCACTGCATCTGCCGCCTCCCTTGGCTTTTCACTGTCTTGAGGCAGCCGCTGTCCCTCCCCGGCGGGCACGGTGGGCAGGCCTTTACCAAAGGGGCCCCGGCGCATTCGCTCCACCACCGCTCCCACCACCGAGGCGACGAGGTAGATGATGACAACTATACCGATGAGGCCGTCCATGGCGTCACCTTTGCCCTTTCGGCGGCTCCGGCATGCCTTGTCCTTCCTCGCCGGGGACACCGGCTTCCCTGGCGATGGATTCCCTCATACTGGTATCTGCCAGGATGTTGCGCATGGTATAGTAATCCATCACGCCGATGCTTCCCTGCTTTAAGGCTTCTGCCAAAGCCAAGGGTACCTCTGCCTCTGCTTCCACCACCCTGGCCCTCATCTCCTGCACCCTGGCTTTCATCTCCTGCTCCAAGGCTTGGGCTGCAAACCGCCGCTCTGCTGCCTTGGCCTGGGCGATATCCTTATCTGCTTCTGCCTGGTCTTTCTGCAGCTGGGCACCGATATTCCGCCCCACATCGATATCGGCAATATCAATGGACAGGATTTCAAAGGCAGTCCCGGCATCTAGGCCCTTTTCCAAGACAGTGTTGGAAATACTGTCGGGATTCTCTAGAACCGCGGCATGATCCTCCGATGAACCGACGGTGGTGACAATGCCTTCACCCACCCTGGCAATAATGGTGGGCTCTCCGGCGCCGCCCACCAGCCGGTCGATGTTGGCCCTTACAGTAACCCTGGCCTTGACCCTAAGTTCGATGCCGTTCTTGGCTACAGCTGAAATCATCGGTGTTTCGATGACATACGGATTTACACTCACCTGCACTGCTTCCAAGACATTCCTGCCGGCTAGATCGATGGCCGCTGCCCGTTCAAAGCTTAGATCGATTTCGGCCCTGTGGGCTGCAATCAGAGCATCAACCACTCTGTCTACATTACCCCCAGCCAAGTAGTGGGCCTCCAACTTGTCGATGGTCACTGGGATATCTGCTTTGTGGGCTTTGATCATGGGCAAAATAATGCGGATCGGCGCCACCCGCCGCAGACGCATGCCGATCAAAGTCATGATGCTGACTTTCACCCCGGCAGCCCAAGCCGAGATCCAAAGGCCCACCGGTATGAAGTTGAACAGGAGCAGCAGAAACACGAAGATCAAGATAATCGGCAACCACGCTATAATCAACATTGCTGTAGATGTCCCACCGCTTCTCAAAGGGCCTGTTAGCGGTGAGCCATCCATCACCTCCTCATGAGCAGTCTAGTTGGTGCTACAGCCTATTCAGCAGGATCATCGGGTTTTACCGGCCGTACTACTACCCTATTTCCTTGAACGGTAATGACCTCAACGGCGGTACCTTTGGCGACAAATCCCCCCTCTGTTACTACATCAATTCTCTGACCGGCAATCTCCACAATCCCAGCCGGCCGCAAGGGCGTTTGGGCTTGACCCACCTTCCCCACTAGATGCCGGCTGGTTTTGGGTTCAGCAGACCCGCTCTCCCTCTCCAAGCGGGTACTCAATACCAAGCGCTGCCACCTGCTGCTTTTCCTGATGTGCCTCCATCCCAAAGCGACCAATACAATTGTGGCTGCCAAGGCGATGTTCAGACTGATCAATCCCGCGGCTGATGTTGTGTAGCTCAAAATGATGCTAGCGAAAACAGCGGCCAGCCCGGCAATCCCGGCGATGCCGAACCCGGGCAGGATGAAAGCCTCCACTGCCAGCAGTACGAGTCCCCCGATCAGCAAAATGATAACCTCCCAGCCAGCCAAGCCGGTAAGCAGGCGGCCTCCGAAAAACAGCACCAGGCTCAAGCCTCCGACAGTCCCCGGCACCCCAAAGCCGGGAGTGAGGACCTCAAAGACGATCCCGGCAAACCCCACAATCAGCAAGAGGGAACTCACTATTGGCTGGGTGATAAAGCCAGCCGCTTTCTCAGCCGCAGTAGGCCTGAGCTCAACCAGCCTCTCATTGCTGTATCCCAGCTGTTCCAACAGCTCTTCCCGATGGGAGGCTAGGAAATCAATAAAACCAAGTTCTTTTGCCTGTTCAGCAGTCAAGGTCAGGATCTTGCCTTTTGTCACCAGCCCCGGAATTTCCAGATCCTGTTCCACCATGGCGGCTGCAATCTTCGGATCCCTTCCCCACCGCTGGGCAGTCGCCTCAAACTCCCCCCGGACGGCCGAGATTGTCTTCTCCTGCGGAGGATTGGGCTCCGCTGCACCGATGCTGGCACCGGGAGCCATAGCCAGATGCTCAGCCGCCAGGGCAATCAGGGCACCGGCAGACCACGCCCGGTCGGTGACCAGGGCAGCCACCGGCACCGATGATGCCAGCAGTGTGTCCCGGATTTCAACGGCAGCATCCAGCCGCCCGCCGAAGGTGTTGATTTCCACCAAGATGGCCGAAGCTCTCTGGGCTTCCGCTTCCCTCACCGCCCGCTGGACAAACCCGCTTAAGCCCCATTCCACGGTACCCCGGATGGGAATTAGCCAGACTCCACCGGCAGCTTCGGACACACCCATCGCCAGCCAGCCAATGACCAAACATGTGATGACCGCGGCTATCGCCTTCCGCCCAACTCTCTGACGACCGTTTATTGCAGGCACGCACATCCCCCTGCCTTTAAGTATATACATAAAATGTATGCATGAAACTGAAAAACCCGTTGTCAGTGGACAACGGGCTGCAGCCTCAGTTACCGATAAGAGCGGTTCCTTCTCTTTCGGGCCGCCTCAGACTTCTTCTTGCGCCTTACACTTGGTTTTTCGTAATGCTCATGTTTGCGCGCTTCGGATAGAATGCCCGACATGCGACACTGCCTCTTAAACCGGCGCAGCGCTCTATCGAGGGATTCATCTTTGCCAACTCTGACTTGCGCCAACGATTTTCCCTCCCTCCGCCGCTAACAATAGCCCGCGCCTGCGCCCGGAAGTGACTATTAGGCCTTTAGTACCCATTGGTATCAGATCTCCCCAGCTACAGATGCGAAGGTACGAATTCATCCCTATTATATCTGCTCCCTGTTAAGCATGTCAACCTTAACCGGGAGGCCAGCCAAAGCTCCTGCCTCCCAAAAGATGAAAATGAACATGGAAAACGCTTTGAGCCGCGCTCTCCCGGCAGTTAACCACCACCCGGTATCCTTCCTCGGCGACGCCCTCTTGCTCAGCTAGTTTCTTGATCACCAGATGAATATGGCCCATCAGTTCCTTGTCCACATCTTCTAAATCAGCGATGGTGAGAATGTGCTTCTTGGGGATTACCAGGATATGGACCGGTGCTTGGGGGTTAATGTCTCTAAAGGCCAGGACCACATCATCTTCATAGACTATATCACTGGGAATTTCCTGGGAGATGATCCGACAAAATAAGCAGTCAGCTGCCATAATATCACACCTCCTCCCGTGGAATCTGCTTACTTACCTGTGTATCTCTATGCCATTAAGCTGTTCCACTACTATTCCCCTGATTCCTTCTTCATCTGCTCCAGTTATGGATACCGTCTCGATGTCGCCGGGGCTGCCGGCTGGCCGCCGGCCCTGAACAGTGACGTAAGCAGGTGTATGACCCTGCCACAGGTCCCCTTGTCCATCGGCACCGGCTTCTTCCCACAGGACTTCCACCTCCCGGCCGATGAAACCCCGGTGGAAGTTCAGGCTGAGTTTTTTCCCCAGCCGGATCATCTCCTGGCTACGCTGGTTCTTGACAGCGGCTGGGACTTGATCAGGGAAACCGGCAGCGGGAGTTCCCCGCCGAGGTGAGTAGCGAAATACATGGAGGCGGCTGAAAGCCATCTCCTCCACAAAATCCAAGGCCCCTTGAAA
>LFTN01000016.1:5872-9360 GCA_001513495.1 Clostridiales bacterium DTU087 | reverse complement strand
CAGGTAAGACGTCGGGAATCAGCGGCGGGTAGAGCTCTAGGTTTACCTCTTCTCGTTCCCGCAGGATGAGCTGGCCGGCTACGATTAGCGTCAGGACAACCAATACGGTGAGTACGCGCCTCATGCGCCCCGTCTTTCTCTTAAACATGATGCATACCCTCCAACGATGATTACTGTAAGACTTGTACTGCAGGCTGTAAGGATCGTGCCTAAGCCCACAATTCCACATATTACCACATCAATCCTGTCTAATATAGGGGAGAGTGTCCACAGCTGCCCGCAATATGCGGGAAGGTACATTTGGCAGGTTTATGGAAAGAGTTAGTAAATAGCTGAGCTCCTTTGCCGGGAGTCTGGGGGGAGACAGTATGGCAGATGACTGGATTCCTCGAATTATTGGCAAGGAAAGCCTTGCGGAACGGATGACACATGCGTCTACAGAGAAAGGCATAGCACAGGTCGAGACTTTGATCGACGGGGTGTTGAATGATGATGCAGAAGGTGGGCCGTCTTCCATCTTTAGTGATTTAGAACTCTTGCGGGAGCTTCAAGGGTCGCTGAAGTCGCTGGCCTCTTCGACATACAGTCTCGCCAAGATGGGGATGCTGGTGCCCAGCGGCCTGTGGGGAAGCGGTAGTTAGAAGAGCTGCTGCAGCGCTCAAGATCCCGGTAGACCGAGAGATGGAAGCCTTGGAAGCCCTCGTGTTCGAGCATTGCGTCAAAGAGAAAATCGCCCAGCTTCAGGAGCAGGTGACTCAGCTGACAGGCTCAAAGCTGGAGGAATTTGAAGCAGTATTGAGGGAACAGCTTCAGAGCCTAAGCAAAGCTGAACAGGAAGCCATCCGGGCAACGATGGGACTGGAAGAGCTTTCTGCTAAGCATGTAATTAGCATTCTCAAACAGACATCCAGCATAGCACTGGCTCAGATGATCGTCTCTGGATTCGGATTTGGGGCCTATCTTTTCTTGACAACCCTGATCAAGTCCTTCAGTCTACTGTTGGGTGTGACATTCAGCTTTGGTGTGTATACCGCTGCCACATCAATGCTAGCGTTCTTGCTGTCCGGCCCCTTCCTCTTGATCGCCAGCCTTATGGGTTTTGGACTTGTGTATCGGAAAACGGGAAATGCCCTCAATGATGAGCTAGCAAAGCTGCTGGTGTTTGTCGGCCGCAGTGCTGTCTTGCAGTCGGATGGGGCATGAGAGCGCTCAAGACCAGGAAGGGATACGGTGCTTGGGCAATCGCCGTCTATCTGTAAGAGTAACGTCCGCTCACGTTGCTCTCCAATCTAGTAATGGGAAAGGATGAAGTCAGTGCTGTTTCTAGGTGTAGATGCCGGCGGCTCCAAAACGCTATCGATTGTTGCGGATCAACAAGGGACTTGCCTAGGGGTGGGCCTTGGCGGCACCGGCAACTTCCAGGTCAATGGAACGGAAGGGTCTCGGGAAGAGATCCGAGCTAGCATTGACATGGCTCTGGCAAATGCTGGAGTGAAGCTGGAGGACATTGCCGCGGCTTACTGCGGGGTAGCCGGAGCAGACCGGGAGCAGGATTTTCGCATCGTTAGGAGCATGTTGGAGCCCGTATTTACCATTTCCAGATGGGATTTTGAGAATGACGCATCCATCGGGATCTGGGCGGGGACAGGAGATGGTGTAGGGGTAGGTGTTATCTGCGGCGCCGGGACCAATGTGCTGGGCTTTAACGGCCGGGGCGGCAGGGTTCAGATCGGAGGCATGGGTTATCTGTTCGGAGACTATGCGGGAGGGCGTTTTCTGGCAACCTTGGCCATACGGGCCGCCATGCGGGGCTTTGAAGGCAGGGGAATAGAGACTTCGCTTTATCCAAAGCTTTGCCAACACTATGGGATTTCACACCTGCTTGACCTTGTGGATTGGCAGTATGAGGGAAAGGACCTGGGCCTAGATGAAGTGACTCCCATTCTCTTCGAAGCTGCCTCCGAAGGCGATAAAGCAGCTCAACAGATTTTGACAGAAGTGGGGCGAGACCTGGGCATTTCTGCTAACGCAGCGATTCGACAGCTTTTCTCTGGGGCTAACGATATTAGCGAGGACCTTGCTGTGAAAGTAGTGGCCATGGGAAGCGTATTTCAGAAAGCTGAGTATCCGCTTATGTATGACACCTTTGTCGCTGCCATGCGGGAGGAATTCCCAAAAGTCCAGCCCTCCATCTTGCACTGTGAACCTGTCTTTGGCGCAATCTATGCTGCCGCATGGTTGGCTGATGTAGCTGTTGCCGATGCTTTCAAAGCGAGGCTTAAGGAGACTTTTCCCGGCAGACCCGAAGAGCCGGCTTCAGATGTCTAAGAAGACGAAGGGGGAGTGCTAATAGTGAAGATTGCAGTGATTGGCGGAGGCAGTACCTATACGCCGGAGCTAGTTGAAGGTTTGATCGATCACGCCGGTGAACTTGGCCTGAGCTGTCTATACCTGATGGATATTGACAGCACTAGGCTCGAAATCGTAGGCGGTCTGGTTCGACGCATGGCAGCCAAAGCGGGAGATCCATTTCGTGTCGAGCTCACCGAATCCAGGAGAAAGGCTGTTGAGGGAGCGGATTTCGTTCTAACTCAGCTTCGGGTCGGCGGGCAGCATGCCCGGCATGTGGATACAGTGCTGTGCCTCGAAGAGGGTATTATAGGGCAGGAGACTACGGGACCTGCGGGCTTTGCCAAAGCACTGCGTACAATCCCGGTGGTCTTGGATATCTGTAAAGACATCCGGGAATTGGCACCTAGTGCTTGGCTAATCAACTTCACCAACCCTTCTGGGATCATTACGGAAACGGTTCTAAAGTACGGCGGGGTGCGGGGTATAGGTCTGTGCAACGGTCCCATGGGCATTCAAATGCGCATCGCTCAAGAGTTCGACGTGGACTATGAAGCAGTTGACCTGGACTATGTCGGCCTGAACCATTTGGCTTGGGTGCGAAAAGTCTGGGTGAATGGTCAGGATGTCAGCGATAGGGTCATCGGTCACCAATCTAAGGATGCGGCCAATATTCCGGAACTGTCTATCCCTCAGGAGTTCCTGGACGCTTTGAACATGCTTCCCAACGGCTATCTCCGATACTTCTACCTGCAAGATGAGATGCTGAAGTACTTAAAATCTAGAGAAAAGACTCGAGCCCAGGAGGTCATGGAGATTGAAGCGGCACTCTTGGAGAAATACAAAGACAGCAATCTAGCGGAGAAACCGGCGGAACTGAGCAAGAGGGGAGGAGCCCACTACTCTACAGCTGCAGTTTCGCTGATTAGATCCATCGCCGGCAATCTAAGGAAGCGCTACATAGTAAATGTTCAAAATAACGGTGCTATACCCGATCTTCCGGAGACAGCGGTGGTAGAAATCAATGCATCGGTGGACAGCCGGGGTGCGCACCCTCTAGCGGTGGGGCGGCTGGAACCGGAGATTAGGGGCTTGATTCAACAGGTCAAGGCCTATGAAGAGCTGACTGTAGAAGCCGC
>LFTN01000016.1:3920-5856 GCA_001513495.1 Clostridiales bacterium DTU087 | reverse complement strand
AAGCGGCTGCTAGATAGGTTCATTGAGGTCCACAGCTTGCCTCTGAAGTAGAGGCAGGCAGTGAAACAGCTCTATACCGGACTGAGCCTTCAAGAACTCCCGTTGTATAACGAAAAGGACAGCCCGTCGATTTGCTAGTGCTGTCCTTCCCGCTTACAAGCCAATCCGCTCAGACCTGTTGGCAGCGATGTGAAAGGCTCCGATATTGCCAATTACACACCCTGTCGCTCATAGGAAGAATAG
Organism: Clostridiales bacterium DTU087; assembly: GCA_001513495.1. Classification (GTDB taxonomy): domain Bacteria; phylum Bacillota; class Limnochordia; order DTU087; family DTU087; genus DTU087. Next base: position 5,613 of record LFTN01000016.1, on the reverse strand, counting down.
GCAGCGGCCGCACCAGCACGGACGGTTCCCTACCTCTTAGCCCTAGTGTACACAAAGGAATACCGGAAGAACACCAACCAAACTCCACGTCTTCTATTAATGCTGGTTGCATCAGTCTGATGTGCGATGCCGACAACCTGCGCAGGACAAGTATCTTGTGAAAGCGAACGAATCAACAAAACTCAATGGCTGTCGAGGGGCGACTGTGAGTCCGACCTCAACGGCAAGTTTGGTTAGATAGTTGCGATGAATGCGTAAGCTGATGAGAAGACCCAATAGGGAGGTTGAATGACCATGAGGTGGTGGATGGTTCGAGCAGGTGACAATAGTGAACTCATATCGGAATGGTTGGCGAAGGAAAAGGCATCCATTGGTTGGAGAGAGCTTGGGAACCCTAGACGCTTTCGAGATCGTGACCAACTGATTGCAGAAAGCCACAGAGTATACGCCGAAGCAAAGCCCAGGTCACGTATCCAAGGAGCGAGTCAAGTCTGGCGGTTTGCCAACGAGATAACGGTTAACGACCGGATTATCACCTATGAAAGAAACACTCGGGAGTATCTGATTGGAACTGTAATAGAGGAGCATAGATTTGACCCTACGGCTATAAGTGAGTACTACCCAAATGTGATCGGAGTGAAATGGGAAGCAAGAAGGATATCTCGGGATCTGTTGTCTCAGAAAGCGAAGAACTCTTTGGGTAGCATCCGTACTGTGTTCAGGGTGGATCCATATGGTCCGGAGTTTGAGCAGGTCCTCGCTGGCAATGAGCCGCTCACAACAGATGACGGGGATGGGGAACCTGAAGAAGATGCCTCCAATGAAGACTTCGCCCAGCAGGCAATCACTATGGTTGAGGACCAAGTCGATAACCTTGATCCTTGGGAAATGCAGGAGTTGGTTGCGGGTCTTCTAAGAGCGATGGGCTATCAAATAAGAGTCAGCACGCCTGGACCTGATGGAGGAGTGGATGTGCTCGCGTACAAAGATGCTTTCGGTTTTGAAAGACCGATAATTAAGGTTCAGGTGAAGCATAGGGGATCTTCAACTAGTGCCCCTGAGGTCCAGCAGTTGCTAGGTGCGAATCCAATTGATGCAAACAGTATCTTTGTCTCTACAGGCGGGTTCACATCAGCTGCAGTAAGCGTAGCCAGGCAGAATGGAGTTCGGCTTATCGACCTTTCAGAGCTAGTCAATCTCATTCTTACGTGGTACGAGTCCATGCCAAACGAGACAAAATCGCTGCTTCCTCTCAGAAAGGTCTATGTGCCGATGTGAGCTTATGGAAGGGTTGGTGCCAAAGCGGCTCAGATATCCAGGAAGCCAAAATCGGCAGTGTTGCACAGTAGGGGGGTCACATTTTGAGTGGTGAGAGCTACAGAGCCATGCCTCGGCGACGTACTCACCGTTGAACACAGGCAATGCCTGCTTGAGCGTGTCATCCAAGAGGGTGCCGACAGCGTTGGTCAGTGACTGGGAGCAGCGGTTCCGCAGAATTTTGGAAAAGCCTGTCGAGCATACTCTCCAGCGTGTAGAATGGAATAAGGAGTATGATCGATAGGCATCTGCGAAGGACGCCCGTGATTGGGCGGCAAGTGCACGGCAGCTCGCAGATGATATTCAGCAGTTGACGGCAGATGCTCGCACTAAATCCACTGTATCACGACCTCCCTGATTGTTGGTACTATGTCGT
>LFTN01000016.1:1029-3902 GCA_001513495.1 Clostridiales bacterium DTU087 | reverse complement strand
GCGCCCAACACCGCCTCCGCTGTCAGGCCTGTAAACGTACTGCCATACCGGCCTCCAACCATTCTCATTGTGACCCGCCCACAGGCCATATCCATATGGGCGGACAATTAGATTTTCGTATCTGTTGTCTGGTACAGGGCCGAACTGATAGGGGTCTCTAGCGAGTACTCGGAAGGATTAGTAATCATCGGTTTGTTCCGCGCGCAAGCGGAGCCGAACAACAGCAGCGTTAGCAGTCCGATGCTGAGTAGTCTCTTAGTCACATCACCATCTCCCTCGAATGGCAGTCTTGGTCTATTGTAAGATCCTAAGAACACTTGAGATGGGCCATAGGCAACTGCCCATGGTCGAGAATGTCATATAGGGAGAGATATCCCTGGCAACTACTTGACTCCATACTGTTATCTCCAATGAACCTTGTACGTATTATTTACCGGGTCTATGAAGTACGGGCCCCCTGCGGACGGCAAATTGAACTTCTGTCCATCAAGAACCATGTCAAATGAGTATTCCATAGGTTCAGCCTGGGCAACACCCGGGCTCGGGGCGCAGATGGTGAACCTTCTCCAGCCATCAACGTTCTCTTCGGTAGTCCCGACGCCGTTGATGCAGATGAAGCTGTCGCTTTCCCATTGATAATCACGCCCTACATGGAATGGATCACGGGCGTATACTACTGGCCTCGTCAGATAGTCCTCTGAAGCCAACTCCTCGTATGTCCGGCTGTTATTCCAGATAGCCTCATCTTCTTTGGACACGTGCCAACTGGCCTCTACCCATTCGATATCTCTCATCTCAATATCTAGCATAGTCCTATCAAGCAGTAGAATATCGCGAACGACTCCAAGATAGCGCACCCGGTTCTCTCCCTCCCAGAGAAAACCTTGCGCAGTTGATCCATCGAGCACATCTCCTTTGGATAGCCCCTATCGTACAGATAGTTCCTAATACACATACTTTAGTTCTCGTCGGCGCATTTCCTCCCGAATAATGGGAGTTGACAGTCTAGCGAGATGTGTTTGGTCAGTTTAGCTCCTGATCACCCGCCAGCTCAGATCGTTCGCTTGCCTTGCGGCTATGGGACGCAGCTAACGGCGGCAAACCGTGCAAGCTTGCTATAGCCTATGACACTCGTGTGCCTCAGTAAGGTAAAGAAGGAATCTTCATATTAGTGGGGAATGAGTCCCTACTATTCAAGCCCTAGAGGGACTAGAGCTGCTGCAGGGTTGGCATGGAAAGATTGCTTCCGTGCCGGCATATGATGACCTACGCGGAGGATGTTTACGGCGATGACCACTTTGTAGGGAAGGGGTGACTACAATGAGATTTCAGTGCCGGTCAGGGAATAGATGGCTCGGTTTCCTTGGATTTCTGGGTTTTCTTGGTTTCGCGGGAGCTAACTGGGATGAACCACAGTTCGCTTTCTATGCTTTCTTCGGCTTCTTTAGCTTCTTTCTTGTTAGGGATCTGGGAAAAGAGATGTCTGAGGAACAGGTGAAGGAAAGATATCAAAGGGCGGATGCGGCAATACTGAAGTTCTACCAGCTGCTGCTGGCCGCCCTGTTTGTCTTTGCGGTCTTGAACGAAACCGTATTTGGGATTCAATCTGTGCCAATGGAGATAGTCGAGTTTGCGGCTGCCTTTCTGATCGCCTTCTCAGTGATTCTTAGGGCGCATTTCATATACCGCAGGGGTTAGACTGGGGAAGTGGAAAGAAGGAAATCCTTCTTAGAGTGCTCTATAGGAATTGCGGCTATCTTCCTTTGCCTGAAACATCGCCTCTCGGGCTAGATCTAAGGCGGGTTTGAGCTCATTGATATCCTCGGGTACTCTGGCGATCCCGACACTGACAGAAAAGGCGAATGTAGTGTCATTCCAGGTCACCTGATCATCGGCATAGGACACAATCTTCTGGGCGATGTCCTTGGCGGCTTGGAGTTCATCCAGCCCTGTGATGACGATAAACTCATCCGCAGCGATCCGGAAGAAGGCTGTCTCAGGGGGAATGCTCTTTCTGATCCGGGCTGCAGTTTCAGCGATGGCGACATCTCCTGCTCCCCAGCCCAGCTCATCATTTATCCGCATAAGGTAGTCAATATCCACATCAAGAATGTAAGTCCCCTTGGCGTTAAGAATCCGTTTGCTCAGTTCGGACAGATCGTATTTCGGTACGGGTACCATAGGCTCTCCTCCATTCTTAGTATCTGGTACCAAGACCATCTTGGGATAGAGTTCGGAAATCCGGTTTTGCTGCCTGAAACCCGAGGGTGAAGTCCGGAAGTGCTTGCGGAAAGCCCGAGAGAAGCTTTCTACACTGCTGTACTGGTACGTAAAGGCGAGCTCAGTTATGGAAGCCTGGGAATGAATGAGGTCATGGGCGGCGCTGCAGAGCCTGCGCTTCGTTATATATTCCTTGAGTGAGCAGCCAAACACCCGAGTAAACATCCGGTGCAAGTGGGATAAGGATATCCATGCTGAACTGGCCACATCCTCAAGGGTGAAGGGATTGGTGAGGTTTGCTTCGATATACTCCAGCGCCATTATGAGGCTCAGAAACCGCTGCATACAGCCTCCTCCTTTCCCCATGTCCTCGAGCCTATCTAAATCTTAGCATTTGTTGCCTTTTAATGCTTGACTTTTTCTATCATTATGGCAATGGTTTCCTGTCAGCTGTTCATAGGAAGGCATCTTGTCACAATGAAGTGTTGAGCGACCCTCAAGTCCGGTGCTCAGCTGTGTGTCTTTGCCGAGACCTGCAACAGTGCTCACATCTGGGAACACGGTGGAGATGTCTACGCCTGTGACCATCTCGTCTTTCCCGAGTACAGGCTGGGAAACATCAAAGAAAGCAGCCTCTATAGGTTCGTGGAATC
>LFTN01000016.1:654-837 GCA_001513495.1 Clostridiales bacterium DTU087 | reverse complement strand
AACGCCCGAAATGGGTATGCTCAGGTTCTATGCAGGTTGGAGCATGTACGGATACAGCTTGGTCAGGCAGGGTTAAACACTCTAGTTAAGTGAATGGGCCGCAGCTGCTGCAGGAGACTCTCCAGCGCCCTCTATAGTGCGCATGGCCAATGCTCCCACTGGGCAAGCGAGGATGCAGGACTC
>LFTN01000016.1:0-561 GCA_001513495.1 Clostridiales bacterium DTU087 | reverse complement strand
GTTACGCGGTGGTCAGTCATGGTGTTGAGCCTGAGCAGGCCGCCCAGCCTGTAGCTGAGCTTCTGCATACTGCCCATAGGGCATATGGAGCACCAAGCGCGGCGCCTAACCAGCAGAGCCAGGGCGCTGCCGACGAGAGTCGGCATGAGATAATTAACCGCCATCAAGAAGCCAAGCCTATCCCAAAAGGCCATAGTACCGAAAAGGGGCAGTACGTGTAGGATCCGGCGGATGAACATGAACATATAGAAGGCAAGGAAGCCGCCCTGTACCCATGGGGACCGGAGGAATTGAAGCGTGGATTTGTCCTCGCGGGAGTAACGCCAAAGGATAAAATCAAAGAGGCTGCCGTGTGGACAGAGCCTGCCGCACCAGTACTTGCCGTTGCGAAAACCAAACACGAGCAGGGTCGCCATGATGGGAAGCAGCAGCAAGCCTAGCTCATGCCACCACATTCCTCCAAAGGCTATTACGGGCACAAATACCCAGGCTGTCTTTTGCCAAGGGGTGTAGTACGGGTCCTTCCAATGTCTAGCCATATATAAATACCTCCCGCGATGT
>LFTN01000011.1:5421-18504 GCA_001513495.1 Clostridiales bacterium DTU087 | reverse complement strand
CACCTATGGTGTCTGTCTTGCCTTGAGCTAGGCTGCGGGCGATGTGGTTAGGTACATATCCGATGTCTCGCATGGCTTCTTGAACCCGCCGGCGCAGTTCTGGCCCCACCGACGGCTTGCCGTTGATGACATTGGAAACCGTTCCAACTGACACACCGGCTTTCTCGGCCACATCGTAAATGGTCGGCATTACTCCATACCTCCGTGAAGCGGTTCATTTCCATCTTATACCGTTTCTGGCAGCTTGTCAACTAATTGCACCGTTCTACCTTCTCAAGCAATATTTACTTCTCCTAAACGCAAAGAGACAATATTCATGGCTAAGGCGCCAGATCACTTGACAATGGTGTAGGGCAGCGCAAGCCGACGGCTCTAGCGATGTCCCTCTCAGCAGACACGCTGGGCACACAAGAGAAACCCGGCACCCCATAGAGGGCACCGGGTTCCTGATCAGGCTTAGCCATTGGGCTGCTTAGTCATCTGCAGCCATCTCCTTGAAGAGGCGGTAGGAATAAACCATCGGTATCACAGAAAGCACGACTACAACCGCCATCATCACCCCGAAGTTATACGGGGGCGGCAGCCATGTAGCAAGGAGCGACATAAGCCCCCCTACAACCCAGATAGGCCCAGCCATCCGGTGGGTCTTTCGCCACACTTCTTCATTGGCCAGGGTCCATGGCGTCTTGATGCCGACGAAATAGTTGTGCTTGAATCTCCCCATCTGATTGCCTATCAAAATGAGCATCAGCGAGACAGCTGGCTGGATCACCTTGCCTGCATCTATCTTAATACCCATGCCGGCCATCAGTACCATCCCGTGGGTCAGCGCCATGATGCCAATGGTTGCCCATCTAATGATATCATATGCGCCAGAAAAACGAGGGTAGTTGGTTTTCTTCGGATCCAAGGACGGCATCCACAGCATCAGTATATATAGTCCCAAAGCGAACAGGGGCAGTCCAAAGGCACCGAAGAATCTGCTGCTGTATCCATCTACCTCTCCGTGGATGTTCCAGTGGCTGGGCACCCGTTCCGGCAGCTTTGGATAGAAATAGGCGCCCAGGAGGAAAAGCAGGGCGAGTACGGCGAGCAAAGGCCAATCCCGCTTTAACTGTTCTCGGGACAAAGCTGGTATGCGGTTGGTCATCGGCAGTTCCTCCTTTCCCTACGGGTTTGTACTCTCATCGGCAGTATACTCCATCAGCCACCGGATAATGTCTTGAAACACTGTCGACTCCAAGGAATAGACAATATGCTGTCCCTGCCTTTCATCGCTTACCAGTCCAGCCTGTTTCAAGATGGACAAGTGATGGGAAAGGCTGGGCTTGGAAATCCCAAAGTGTTCAGCCAACTCCCCTGCTGTCAAGTCCCTTTCCTTAAGCAGTCTGAGAATCTTGCGGCGGTTGGGATCTGAAAGTGCTTTAAAGGTCAAGCCAATTGCTGCCAGGCGGACCACCTCCTAGGCTTAGACATTTAGACAACCATCTAATTACGTCTAAATTATACCCCTTGCCGGGCCCGCCGTCAAAGGAAAAATCAGTGCTTTATCTGGCCTGTGCTGCCTGTTTCATCAGTTCAATGGCAGCAGCATAGTCGGTGCCGTCTTTGAGAAAGACACCTGAAGTGCCGCCCACAAAGAAAGATGCTCCCCGTGCCGCGGCCTCAGTTACTACATCTCTGCCGATGGCCCCATCTACGCCGATGGTAAAGTCTAGGCCCTGTTCCCGCCGTATGGCCGCCAAATCTGTGATCTTGTCCAAGGCAAAGCCGATTAGCTTCTGTCCGGCAAAACCCGGTTCGACAGTCATAACCATCACCATCTGCAGATACGGCAGCAGCAGCCTAATTGCTTCTATAGGTGTCGCAGGGTTAAGGGCTATCCCTGCCGCGGCGCCGGCAGAGTGAATGATCCGCAGCAGCCGCATCGGCAAGTAGGTGCTTTCGATATGGAAAATGCACAGGTCAGCACCGGCGGCAGCGGCGGGCTCCAGATAGGCCTCGGGATTATCCACCATCAGATGGACATCGATGGGAATGTTAGCAGCGCTTCTTACCTGTTTGAGTATGTCCAGATTCAGCGCCAAGTTGGGTACAAAATGACCATCCATAATATCTACATGGAATGCATCGGCACCGGCCGCCTCCAGCCGCTGCACATCGTCCTGCAAGTTTAACAGATCAGCACACATCAAGGACGGAGCAATGATAGGATGCTGTTGCAGCCACTGCCATCGCTCAGAGCTGACCGGGTGATGGGATTGCAGCATGTTTTCATCAAGCCTCCTGTATCTCCTATGTACTTGGCCTTCCCTAGCTTCATACTATCACAGCGGCTTGCGTAAGGAAATGAAAACCCATGCGAGGGCGGCCCCTCCCAGGGCTCCTCGTTACCGGCGCAGATCCGGTGCAGACAGAATCTCAACTAACGATACCCCGTTTTTCTGTCCTCTGCCCAGCCCCCAGGCTATGTTTTGGTAATGGCTGCCCAGGGCTGTCAATGCTTCCCGGCGGCCTCCCTGCACACAGCCGAAAGTCACCGGCATGGTACCCAGGGCCTCTCCTGGTGCCAGTTGCCCGTTCCAGCCTCCACCAGGACTCCCCGTCTCTCCGGCCAATACGTAAAGCTTGCCCTCTGTATCTTCACCGAACTCCCAGTAGCAGGAACTGGAGGGCTCCACCTGCCAGTACCAAATGGTCTTGGTTTCCACATCCTCCAGCATACCCACCGTTACGCTGGCCCAGCCTCCCTCTGCCGCTGTGCTGTGTTGATGGAGAGGCCAGCGGGCTAAGCATCCCACCTCATGGAGCGGCAGCTTCTGCCACTGTCCTTCTCCATACCACCCGCTGTACCACAAATGAACATAAGTCCGGTCAAGCCCAGGGCTCCAGGCTCCAGCGGCCAGATTGTACAGGATAGTAGCATGAACTGTCTCCAGAAGGATGGGGGTACTGCCGTCATTGCGCACCCGCAGCCATGTCCTGATGGTGGGCGAATGGGAACAGAGCAGGTAATTGACCTCAGCGAGAAGGCCTGTAACAGAGTCTTTGAGTATGATCACTATCAGCTCGCCGTGAACTCGATTATCCTCGAACATGCTGACTAGGGCTAGCTGGCTGGGCACTGGGTCTGCAGTGTCGGCCTGCTTACCAGCCCTGGGTGCTTCCCGCAGCCTTATCTGCATGAGCCTGCCGGACTGCAGGCCCTCTCTGGGCCAGGCTTTTTCGGGAAATAGGCCAAGAAGCCGAATCTCGTCTGCGCTGCGTTCCAGTATGAGATGGTTGCTGTGATGTTTGTAGGCAATCTGCATCTACCAATCTCCTTTCGAAATCGCTGTCACAGATATTCAACTTATGGTCCTTTGATGAAAGCTCTGCCCAAAGGCCTCCTCATTCACAAAATGTAATTCTCTGTCATCAAACTTAATTCCTGGTCAACAAGTCCTATTTTCAGTTATCCGAAACGGGAAATTTCATGAAAGCCGGGAATTGCCCCGCGGGCTTGCTTCTTCTCTTCATGCAAGAAGAGGAAACCCTTAACATAGGAGGAAAGGGGCATTATACAGCAAAAACCGGCATTCAGCCGGCCTTTGCGCATTGATAGTGCAATTGTGAAGGCGGGCAATAGCACAGCGCCCGCCCTCTGCCATGAAGTCTATTCTATCCGGATCCGGTTCAGGCGACTACCGCGTCATCTTCACCGACAAATTGCGACCTGTAGAGCTCGGCATATGCGCCATTGGCTTTCAGCAGCTCCTCATGGCTGCCCCGCTCGACAATCCGCCCCTGATCTAGAACCACAATCTCATCGGCACCCTTAATGGTGGAGAGCCGGTGGGCGATGACCAGCGTCGTGCGCCCCACACTGAGTTTGTCCAAGGATTCCTGGATCAGCGCTTCAGTCACATTGTCCAAGGATGATGTAGCCTCATCCAGGATTAGAATCGGCGGATTCTTGAGGAATACCCTGGCTATGGAAATCCGCTGCTTCTGGCCCCCTGACAGTTTGACTCCCCGTTCACCGACGTAAGTGTCATACTGATCCGGCAGGGACATGATAAAATCGTGGATGCCTGCACTCTTGGCAGCCTCCATCACAGCCATGTCACTGGCTGCAGGATCTCCGTACAGGATGTTGTCCTTGATGGTCCCAGTGAACAAGAACACATCCTGGGACACCAAGCCGATATTCTCTCGGAGGGAATGGAGCTGAATATCCCGCACATCCCGGCCATCGACATAGATAGCCCCAGCGGACACATCGTAGAAACGGGGGAGCAAATGACATAGTGTAGTCTTCCCGCCGCCGGAGGGGCCTACCAGTGCTACAGTTGTGCCTGGCTCGATGGTCAAGTCCACATTGTGAAGCACGGGAGCTTTCTCGTGATACTTGAAGGAGACATCTCGAAGCTCGATGTGCCCTTTGACATTCTCCAGCACCGCGGCATTGGGCGAATCGACAATTTCAGGCTGTGTATCCATCAGTTCAACAAACCTGGCAAAACCTGACATCCCCTGCTGATACTGCTGGGTAAAAGCAGTCAACCGCCTGATGGGCTGCAGGAAGAAACTGATAAACATCAGATAGGCCGTTAGATCTGCCAAATCAATGATCCCGTAGTATGTGTAAATACCGCCGGCTCCCAAGACCGCAAGATTTAGCAGATTAGTGAGGAAATTGAGCCCCGCCGTGTACTCTGCCATGTGTTTGTAGGCCCCTTCCCTGGCCTCCTTGAAGTCCAGGTTGGCAGCATCAAACCTGTCGATTTCATAATCCTCGTTGGTATAGCTCTTGGCGACCCGGATGCCGGAAAGGCTGTTTTCCAGATCGGCATTCACTTCCGCGACTTTCTCCCGTTCCCGGCGGAAAGCTGCCCTCATCTTGGTCCGCCGGGAAATAGCAAACCAGGCGATAAAGGGTATAAACAGGAAGGCGATCAACGTCAGCTGGACATTGATACTCATCAGATAGGCAAAGGAGCCGATGAGCATTAAAGAAGCAATGAGCAGATCCTCAGGCCCGTGATGGGCTAGCTCCACCACATCCCGCAGGTCATTGACCATTCTGGACATTAGGTACCCGACCCTGGTGTTATCAAAGAAATTGAAGTCCAGGGTCTGGAGGTGAGAGAAGAGGTCCTTTCGCATCTGGTATTCCATTCTCACCCCAACCACATGGCCCCAATAGTCTACTACATACTGGAGCCCCAGGCGCACGACATACATCAAGACCAATGCTGCGATGTAGATGACAATCAAACGCAGCTGGCGGTTGGGAATAAAATCCTTCATAAAAACCCGGGTCATAATGGGAAACACCAGGTCCAGCACTGCGATCATCGAAGCACAGACCATATCCAGTACAAATAGTTTCCAGGCATAGCGATAATAGCTTACGAATCGTTTCAGTATCGACACCTATGTGCCCCCCTGCAGTATAATATTACTTCGGAGTTCCCTTTATCCAGCACCAATCATACATTGTTCCATACCCAAGCTGATATCTCCTGCCCCCTTGGCTGTGCCTCACCGGTCACCGGCACGCTGAGCCGGCGCTGGAGACACTTATCACTATCATTGAGACGCCATTAATGCTATAATGTGGTAGCAGCGTGCTTTTCCACATCCCTGGAGGATGCGGCTTAATCCCCTTCGGATTTTTATGCACGCAGTTGAGACATTTAACTTCCCCATAAAGGGTATACCCAGTATGGCAGCAGTCTTAAGCAACAAAGGAGGGAGTACCATGCGCGATATCACCCAAGGACTCCGATCGGTCCTGTTTGCTCCAAACAGCAGCGAATTGGTAATGGAGATGCTCAGCCCTTTGCAACCGTACGATTTAGCCCAATTGCTGCTGGAACTTGAGCCTAGGGAGCAAGTGCAGTTTATTGAGGTACTGCCCTTGGAAGCAGCTGTAGAAGTACTGGAGTATCTAGATCCCGAGGTGCAGTATCGCCTCCTGCACCATGCCGACGAGCAGCGGGCCAAGGATCTGCTTCAGATTCTGCCAAGTGACACCACCGTTGACCTGCTGCTGGCTATCCACCCCAATCAAGCTGCCGTCTTGAGGGGATGGCTCCCGGAGGAGTACGGCAAGCTCATCGATAATCTGATGACGTTTCCGGAAAACACTGCCGGAAGCTTGGCCACTGTCGATTATGTTGCCGCGAGATCCCACTGGACCGTGGAGCAGACAATGGCCCACATCCGCAAGATTGGCGGCCGGGTAGAGCTAATCACCTATGTATATGTACTGAACCCCCGGGGACAGTTGGTAGATGTAATATCCATAAAGGAAATGATCCTGGCATCTCCTGAAACCAAGTTATCGGAGCTGGTGGCCAAAACCCCCATTTCGGTGCGGGCCGACAGCGATCAGGAGGAAGCAGCCCGCCTCCTTTCCCAGTACGACTTCCTGGCGATTCCTGTAGTTGATGCAGATAACCGGCTGGTGGGCATCATCAGTGTCGATGACCTGGTGGATGTTATCCACGATGAAGCAACCGAGGATATCCAGAAACTGGGCGGCAGCGAGCCTCTGCCTGAGGCTTATCTCAAGACCCCTGTGAGAACCATCTTTCGGAAGCGGGTCTGGTGGCTGCTGCTGCTGTTCTTGGCCCAAGGGATCACCGGCAGTATAATGCAGAAGTATGCTGACATTCTCGCCCAAGTGATAGCCTTGTCCTTTTTCATCCCCCTGCTCATCGACGCAGGCGGTAATGCAGGCTCCCAGACCGTTGCCACCCTGGTGCGGGCTCTGGCCTTGGGTGAGATCACAGTAGAGGATAGATGGAAAGTCCTAAGAAAGGAAGTGACTACAGGGCTTCTGTTGGGTGCGGTAATCGGTACGGCAGCGTTTGTGCGGACGAAACTCATGGGCATTAGCGGCAATTTGAGCTATGTAGTCTCCCTCAGTGCCTTTTCCATTGTAACGTGGGCTTCGACGGTGGCAGCCCTGTTACCTATGCTTCTGCACAAGCTCAAGGTCGACCCCGCAATAGTATCTGGGCCCGTCATTACTACCTTAGTTGACGCAATTGGCATTTTCGGTTATTTCACCATCGCCAGATTGCTGCTGGGTATCGGATAACTTGGCCAGCACCCGCCTAGGCCCTTACCCTGGGGCCAGCCATTTCTCCTAGCCCAGTCCACGGCTGAAGTTGAAAGGAGCAGCGAACATGGACAACAAAGGAGCGTATTCTCTCAAGGAGGCAGCTGTACTGCAGCTGGCCAGGCCAGTCTTGACCCAGCTGCAGCCCTTTGAACCAGCATTGCCGGATCTGCCCATTGAGAAAATCCAGCAGCAGCTGGGGCAGAATCGTGTAGTCAAACTGTCTTTCAATGAAAATCCCTACGGCCCTTCCCCCAAAGCCGTTGAGGCGATGCAGCGGGAACTGGCCTGCCTCCACTTATATCAAGATTCCAAGGGAGATGACCTGCGCAGCGCCATCGGAGCAGACCTGGGGCTGGAGCCAGATCAGGTCATCTTGACCAACGGGGCAGATGAGCTGATCCTGCTGGTGGCCTTGGCATTCTTGGAGCCTGATGATGAAGTGCTCATCCCCATTCCCACCTTCGGGCAGTACCAGACTTCCAGCCTGATTATGGGGGCAAAGATCATACCTGTCCCCCAGACTGATTTCCGCATTGATATTGAAAACATCCTCGAGGCTGTGACTTCCCGAACCAAGATTGTCTTTATCTGCAATCCCAACAATCCCACCGGCACCATCATCACCAAAGATGAGCTGGATTCATTGCTCCACAGGCTGCCTGAAGACATCCTGCTGGTCATCGATGAGGCATACATAGATTATGTCACTGAACCAAGCTGTGCCTTTGGCCTGGACTACCTGCGCCAGCGGGAAAACCTGCTGCTGGTCCGCACATTCTCCAAAATCCACGGCTTGGCGGCAGCCCGGGTCGGCTTCGGCATCAGCAATGCACCTCTGATCAGCCTCCTGGAGCGGATCAGGCCTCCATTTAATGTCAGCCGGATTGGACAAGCCGGGGCTTTGGCCAGCTGGCAGGATAAGGCGTACTTCCGGAAGATGCAGGAGCTGAATGCCGCCAATCGGGAGTATCTTTATACGATCCTGGAGGCTGCCGGCATGTCTTATATCCCCTCCCAGACCAATTTCGTCTTAGCTGATACCAAACAGGATGCCGGCGGCATGTGCAGCAAACTGGCAGAATTCGGCATTATAGTCCGCAACGCTGCCGGTTTCGGGCTGCCCCAACACCTGCGGATTACCGTTGGCCGCAAAGAGGATCTTGACCGCCTGGGAGAGGCTCTGCAAGACTGCTGAGGCTCCCCTCGAGAAAAAACTTCACAAATTTGCCGAAATCCCCTCTTTACCCCTTGCATAGTTATGTGGTGTTGATGTATAATCATTCACAAGATCAATGCAAGCTACTATGAGAGGGGATTTCTCATGAAAAAACTCAATCTGTTAGGTATCACAGCGCTTCTGATCATCGTCAGTCTCACCGGCCTGATTGGTACTGCATGGGCCGCAAGTCATTCCATGGTCATCTCGCTGCCTACGTGGACCGGGTATGCACCTCTGTTCTTGGCACAGGAGAAGGGATTCTTTGCTGAACACGGCCTCGATGTGGAGCTATCGGTGACGCAGGACCTGGGCCCGAGACAGCAGGCATTTGCGGCCAAGCGGGTAGATGCCCTGGCCACAGCCCATGATGTGCAGGTACAGGTCGCGGCTGCCGGGATCCCGCTGAAGATCGTCTGGGCCTTCGATGATTCCTACGGTGGTGACGGCATCCTAGCTAAGACTGACATCAAGAGCATCCAGGACCTGAAGGGCAAGCAGGTGGCTTTCCTGCGGGGGTCGACCAGCCATTTCCTGCTCCTCACTGCCCTAGAAAGTGTGGGCATGACTGAAAAGGACATCATCTCAGTCAACATGACTGCCGGAGATGCTGGAGCAGCCTTCGTGGCCGGCCGGGTCGATGCAGCAGTCACCTGGGAGCCGTGGCTAACCCAAGGAAGCAAGAGCGGCGGCCATGTACTGGTAGACACCACTGATTTTCCAGGGGTAATCGGTGATTCCATCTCCTTCCACGGGGATTATGTCGCCAAGAATCCTGAAGCAGTCCAGGCCTTTGTACTGGCCATGAAGGATGCCATGGAGTACTGGCACGCCCATACCGAGGAAAGCAACCAGATTATGGCCAGCAGCATGGGCATCACTCTAGATGAGTTTGTGGCCACATTGGAAGGGCTGAAGCTCATGGATTACCAGGATAACCTGGCTTTCTTCGGCACTAGCAGCGAAGCCGGCCCACTGTATGATGTCCTTCAGAACGCGGCAGATTTCTACTATGACTTGAAGATCATCCCAGCGAAGAGCAATGTGCAGCAACTAGTGGCGCCAGAGTTTATCTGGAACGCCCAAGATCAATGAGGTGTTATTGATGCGGCTAGAGCAGTATCTTGTACTCAAGGGCAACATCCCAACCCGTGCATATATATGTCTCGGCTGCCTGTCCTTTACGGTGCTGCTGGCAGTCTGGTGCGTACTGACATATGGAGGCCTGATCCCTTCACTGTTCCTGCCGTCACCATCAGAAGTGGCTGTTCAGTTCTACCGCATGCTGACAGAGCTGAACCTTGTGGGAGACATCTTAGCCAGCATTTACCGGGTATCTGCTGGCTTCCTCCTGGCCTCTTTGATCGGCGTGCCCTTGGGGTTGTTGATGGGTTCCTTCAAATTAGCCGAGGGGTTGATTGAGCCCGTTGTCGGTTTCGTCCGCTACATGCCGGCATCGGCCTTTATCCCCCTCCTGATCCTCTGGATCGGTATTGGGGATCTCCAGAAGATTGCGGTGATCTTCATCGGCACCTTTTTTCAGCAAGTCCTGATGGTGCGGGATGTAGCCAAGAACGTATCCCACGACTTAATCGACACTTCGTATACACTGGGTGCCAATCAAAGGGCGGCGTTCTTGAAGGTGGTGCTGCCTGCGGCTCTACCTGGAATTATGGATACACTGCGGATTACCTTGGGCTGGGCCTGGACGTATCTGATAGTTGCCGAGCTGGTAGGCGCCAGTTCAGGACTGGGCTACATGATCATGGAGGCCCAGAGGTTCCTCAGGACTGCAGGGATCATTGTAGGTATCCTGGTGATTGGCCTATTGGGCTTGCTCACCGATACCTTATTCAAAGCCCTTTATCATCGGATGTTTCCCTGGCTGGAAGGGAGGGCACAGTGATGGCAGCACTGCCCATCAAGCACTTGCACGATCTTGAACCCAGGCTGCACCCCGTCAAGCTGGAGGCGAAACTGCGGATTCACAACGTATCTAAGGTTTTTGAGCAGAAAAACCAGCGGGTTACGGCTCTGGAAGACACCCATTTCGATGTCCGGGAAGGCGAGTTTGTCACCATCTTGGGCCCATCGGGCTGCGGCAAATCCACCCTCTTAAAGATTATCGCCGGGCTGACTGAACCTTCATCAGGTTATGTAATGCTGAACAATCGGCGGATCTCAGGGCCTGGAGCAGATCGGGGCATGGTCTTTCAAGCCTATACCCTCTTCCCTTGGCTGACTGTGGAGGAGAATATCGGTTTCGGATTGAAGCTCAAAGGGCTCTCCAAAGCCCAGCGGCAGGAGATCGTCCAGCACTACCTGGACCTCATCGGCCTGAGTGGTTTTGGATCGATGTATCCTAACAATCTCTCTGGAGGCATGCAGCAGCGGGTCGCGATCGCCAGAGCCCTGGCCAACGATCCCGATGTGCTGCTTATGGATGAACCCTTCGGTGCCCTTGATGCCCAAACTAGAACCGTCATGCAGGAGCTCCTGCTGCAGGTTTGGGAGACATCCCACAAGACAATTCTCTTCGTCACCCATGATATCGATGAAGCTATCTTCATGGGTGACCGGGTGTATGTCATGACGGCCCGTCCTGGGCGGTTGAAGGCGGAGATACCAATCCCCATCCCCAGGCCCCGGGAGTTCTCGGTGAAGACCACCGGTGAGTTCATGGAGCTGAAAGCCGAGATTCTCGAGCTCATCCGGGAAGAGAGCTGGAAAGCGGCCAACGAGATCCGGGATGGAGAATTTGCGTGAGCCTGAGTGTAGAGAGGAGGGCGGGGGCCATCTCCGCCCTCGGGTGTTTTCAGGTAATCTTAAGCTGGGAGACGGGATCTGTTCTCACGATTGTTTCCCAGCACAAGAGCGGCAAGCAAGAAGGAGCTGATCAGGACTCATCCTCAACCAGCTCCTCTTTTTTTGAAGACTACTGACTATACGTGGATTTATCATCAGGGCAGGGGCCAGCGGCAGATCTAGGGCCGCTCAACCCCTTGCCCTACTTTCCGTACTTCAGCAGCTACTCGCTCATATCCATCGCGGCCAGCCGCTTGTACATAGCCCATTTAGCCATGGCCTCAGCTTCTGCCTGAGCATACAGTTCTTCTGCTACCTCGGGGAACTGCCGCTGCAAGCTGGAGTACCGGACCTGGCCCATGAGGAACTCCCGGAACTTGCCATTGGGTTCCTTAGAATCCAGCACGAAGGGGTTCTTGCCCTCCTCAGTGAGCTCTGGATTGTACCGATACAGCGGCCAGTAACCGGACTCTACTGCCTGCTTGATCTGCTCCTGGCTGTAGGCCATGTTGATGCCGTGGTTGATACAGGGTGAGTAAGCGATGATCAGCGATGGCCCCTTGTAGCGCTCTGCTTCGGTGAAGGCTTTCATCAGCTGATTCATGTTGGCTCCCATACCCACAGTAGCTACATACACATAGCCATAGGACATGGCGATCATGCCCAGGTCCTTCTTCCGGATCCGCTTACCCGCGGCAGCAAACTTTGCCACTGCAGCGGTAGGCGTCGCCTTGGAAGACTGGCCACCGGTATTGGAGTAGACCTCGGTATCGAAGACCAGGACATTGACATCTTCACCGGAGGCCAAGACATGGTCCAGCCCGCCGAAGCCGATGTCATAGGCCCAGCCGTCGCCGCCCAAGATCCAAATGGACTTCTTGCCGAAGTAATCGGAGAAGGTCTGGAGAGCAGTAAGCCATTCCTTGACTTCTCCATCGGCCTTGGCCAGCTCAGCCGGGAGGAGAGCTTTGATCTCTTCACCCAAGGACCGGGACTTGTCGGCATCATCCATATTATCCAGCCAGCCCTGCAGAGCCTCTTTCAGTTCAGCAGAAACAGATGCATCCAGCAGCGCCCGAGCGGCGTCGGCCAGTTTGGCTCGCTTCTGCTTGACTGCCAGGGCCATACCAAAGCCGTACTCGGCATTGTCCTCAAAGAGGGAGTTGGCCCAAGCGGGGCCCCGGCCTTCGTGGTTGGTGGTGTAGGGACATACAGGTGCACTGCCGCCCCAGATGGATGAACAGCCGGTGGCGTTGGCAATGATCATCCGGTCACCGAACAGCTGGGTAGCCACCTTGATATAAGGTGTCTCGCCGCAGCCGGCACAAGCCCCAGAGAACTCCATGAGAGGCTGACGGAACTGGCTGCCCTTGACGGTCTCGGGATTGAAGTCCACATCTACGTGAGGCAGTGAGTAAGCGAAGTTGTAGTTATCTACTTCTACGTCAGCGACATCTGCCAGAGGCGTCATGACTAGAGCCTTTTCCTTAGCAGGACAGACATTAGCACAGACTCCGCATCCTTGACAATCCAAGGGAGAAACCTGGATTCTGTACTGCAGGTCAGCAAGGCCTCTGCCCACAGCCTTCTTGGTAACGAAGGTCTCAGGGGCACCCTGTAAGTCATCTTCCTTGGCTACATACGGCCGAATTGCCGCATGGGGGCAGACAAATGAGCACTGGTTGCACTGGATGCAGTTATCCGGCAGCCAGACAGGGACTGATACTGCAACTCCCCGTTTCTCGTACTTGGTTGTCCCGACTGGGAAGGTTCCATCGGGCTGGAAGGCACTGACAGGCAGCTCGTTGCCCTTGAGAGCATTGATGGGGAAGACGACATCCCGGACGAAATCGGGAACCGGCTCTTCCGCTGCTGCCGCTGCCTCATCTACGGCATTGGCCCACTCAGCGGGATAATCGATCTGTACCAGCTCTTGGGCACCCCG
>LFTN01000011.1:0-5381 GCA_001513495.1 Clostridiales bacterium DTU087 | reverse complement strand
GCCTTCTTAATATACTTCTCAGCGTCTTCATAGGGAATCACATTGGCGATCTTGAAGAAGGCCGCCTGCAGCACGGTATTGATCCTGCCGCCCAGGCCGATCTCCCCGGCGATTTTCACAGCATCAATGTTGTAGAAGCGCAGCTTCTTCTCTGCAATGGTCCGCTTCAAAGAGGCGGGCAGCCTGGTCTCCATCTCTTCTACACTCCAAGGAGAGTTGAGCAGGAAGACTCCGCCCTCCTTGATGCCTGCCAAAAGGTCATACCGGCCGACATAGGACGGATTATGACAGGCGATGAAGTCTGCTTGGTCAACTAGATATGTCGACTTGATGGGCGATTTGCCAAACCGCAGATGGGATACGGTAACGCCGCCGGACTTCTTGGAGTCATACTCAAAATACCCTTGGACATACAGGTCGGTGTTGTCACCAATGATCTTGATGGTGTTCTTGTTGGCACCTACGGTACCATCGGAACCGAAGCCGAAGAACTTGGCTCGGATCAACCCCTCTGGTGCCGCATCCAAGGTTTCCGTGACTTCCAAGGAGGTGTTGGTCACATCATCAGTGATGCCGACAGTGAACCGGGTCTTGGGGTTATCCAAGGTTAAGTTGTCGAATACAGCCTTAGCCATGGATGGAGTAAACTCCTTAGAACCCAAGCCGTAGCGGCCGCCAACGATGACTGGCCGATCATCTCTGTCGTAGAAAGCTGTGCAGACATCTTCATACAAAGGCTCACCCAGTGATCCGGGCTCCTTGGTACGGTCCAAAACAGCAATCTTCTTCACTGTCTTGGGCACAGCAGCCAGGAAGTGTTCTACTGAGAACGGACGGTACAGTCTTACCTTGACAAGGCCGACCTTCTCGCCCCGGTCCATGAGATAATCGATGGTCTCCTCAATGGTCTCACAGGCGGAACCCATGGCGACAATGATCCTCTCAGCCTCTGGATGTCCGTAATAGTCAAACAGGCTGTAGCTGCGGCCGGTTAAGTCAGCCACCTGCTTCATCACATCGAGCACAATCTGGGGTACGGCTAGGTAATACGGATTAGCTGCTTCTCTTCCCTGGAAATAGATATCTGGATTCTGGGCAGTGCCCCTCTGGACCGGCCGGTCGGGATGGAGTGCCCGCTTGCGGAACTCCTCGATGGCTTCATAGTCCACAAGCTTCGCCATATCTTCATAGTCGATGACTTCGATTTTCTGAATCTCATGGGAAGTCCTGAAGCCGTCAAAGAAGTGCAGGAACGGCACCCTAGACTTCAGGCTGGCCAGGTGCGAGACAAGCCCTAAGTCCATGACTTCCTGAACCGAGCCAGATGCCATTAAAGCAAAACCTGTCTGACGGCATGCCATGACGTCGGAATGGTCACCGAAAATCGACAGCGCATGTGCAGCAAGAGCCCGAGCAGATACATGGAACACTGTGGGCAAAAGCTCACCAGAGATCTTGTACATGTTCGGGATCATCAGCAAGAGGCCTTGAGAAGCTGTAAAAGTGGTTGTCAATGCTCCTGCGGCTAGGGAGCCGTGTACCGCACCGGCAGCACCGGCCTCTGACTGCATTTCAACAACCTTCAGAGTCTGGCCGAAAATATTCTTCCGGCCGCGGGCGGCCCACTCGTCAGCGACCTCTCCCATAACTGATGATGGCGTAATCGGATAGATGGCAGCCACGTCGCTCAGCGCATAAGCAACGTGGGCGGCCGCAGTATTGCCATCCATCGACATCTTGACTTTGGCCATTGGTTGATCAACTCCTTACTGGTAATCTGCGTGGACGGGTAAATTGCTGGCAAAATGCTCGTCCGTACAAAAGTGGGTCTGAAAAAAACTTACACCATGTATAAGGATACTCTTTTTGGGCATACTGTGTCAATGCTGGCACAGGCTGATCCTGCCAGCAAAAACCAGCCGCCGCTAGTTCTACAGCTGCAGTTGAAAATACAGTCCTTTTCAAGAACCCCAAGCTGCACTTGCCCACCCCAAAAACCGTGACAGGAGATAGGATAGATCGATCTCCCACTAGGTTCCTTTCCACTCTTGCAGGGGTTTTCCTGCTAGCTTTGAAGCTAAGGAAGCCAATGTTTCCTAGCGGTTGTTCGGCAGGAACTCCTCCCGCCAAGTCGAAGCCTTGTATCATCTAATGACAGAGTTTACCAGTAAGGGATGAAGTAAGAAAGGAGTACTGGCAACATGCGTTTAGGGGACCTATACCAATTAGCCATCAACTTAGGGATAGAGGCTGATCCCAGAGGGAAAGCCGCGGTTGAAAGGATTTTACAGAGGCTCCGGGATAAGTTCAACCAGCTTGATGCTGAGGAAAAAGAGGAGTTCGACCAGGAGAAACTGACCAATCCCTACGCCGATACCCGCATCTCCTACGGCTACAGGGATACTGAAGTCAAGCGGCTGATCACCGGCATCGATGTTGATGTCGCGGATCTGATGCTGGCTGACCACCTGCGGCGGAACGGTAATCCCATTGATCTAGTGGTTTCCCACCATCCGGCCGGGCTGGCATCGGTATATTTCTCTGAGGTCATGTATATGCAGGCCGACATGATGGAGGCAGTGGGTGTGCCCATTAACGTGGCAGAAGGCATCTTGCAGGAGCGAGTTGATGAGGTGCGGCGCCGGGGAATGCCTGCCAACCACTACCGGGTAGCCGATGCTGCCAGGCTGCTAGACATGCCTTTAATGTCTATGCATACACCTGCAGACAACAATGTGCAGAAGCTGGTCCAAGATCACGTTGATTCCAGGAGTCCAGAGACCCTGCAGGACCTGGTCAAAGCCCTGAAGGAAATCCCCGAATACAAAGAAGCTGCTAAGCGGGGCACTGGGCCCAATATCCTGGTGGGCAGCAAGGAAAGCCGCTGCGGGAAGATCGCTGTCGTGATGACCGGAGGCACCGGCGGGCCCAAGGCGGACATCGAGGAGTTCGTCAAAGCCGGAGTCGGTACGCTAGTAGAGATGCACATGACCGATGAGAAAGTGGAAGAAGCCAGGAAGCACCACCTCAATGTGGTCATCGCCGGCCACATAGCCAGTGACTCCATCGGTATGAACATCATTCTCGATGAGTTTGAGAAGCAGGGTGTAGAAGTAATCACCTTCTCCGGACTGATTCGCCACCGGCGCTTCTAATAAGGCTGGGTCAACGAGAGCTGAAAGAGGCTTAATGGAAAGAGGCTAGGCGGACTTTGCGGCCGCACTGCCGTCAGATACCAGCAGCGGTTGAGGGAGACTCCCTCAACCGCTGTTTTGATTCCTAAACTCACTGTCCCGCCTATTGTGATTGCCTAGTCCCTTGACCTGTTAAGCTCCGATTCCCTCCACGCTTTCAGCCTTCACCTGCCGCCTGTGCAGGGATACAGCCAGTGCCACCTGGATAATCCCAAAGAAGGGAGCAGCCAGCATTCCAAACCTTAAGCCCACCACATCGGACACAGCTCCTACTAAGAAGGGCAAGAGCATTCCGCCCAGGGAGGCTCCGGTGATCAAGTACCCAGAAACGGTGCCAATAAGTTGGGGAAACAGGCTGGTGCCGCAGGCCACAGCCAGAGGGAAGAGCCCGGCCAAGAACACTCCCGTCAGCGTAAAGGATACGCCTACCAACCACAGCTGCCGGACCAAGACAGCAGATGTACCAAAGACAAACCCGCCTAGAGCACAGACCAGCAGGGTTGCCGGATATCCTATCCGCTCGGAGACATTTCCCCAAAACAGTCTGCCCACAGCAATCCCCACATTGTACAGTGTCAATATCAATGAGGCGATAAAGACTGTGGCAGCCAGTTCACCGGACAGATATGTATTGACCCAGCCGCTGATGATATGGCCGATGCCGCTGTATGTGAACATGATGCCGCTGAGCAGCCAAAACTCCGGAGATGAAAGAATTCGGGCGCGGCCGGCTTTGAGCTCCTCGTGTCCCAGCTTCTTGCCGCCGGCTGCCTCTGGATAAACCTGCTTCGAGGCAAAGAAGAAATGGGCTGCCGCAGCCAGAGCGACACACAGAAACAGCACCCGCCAAGAGTTTAAGACCCCTAAGAAAAACGCAGCCACCAGAGGGCCCACCAGTGAACCAACCCCAAAGAAAAGGTGGAGCCTATTCAGAGCAAGGCCCCGGCTCTCAGCATACATATCGGAAATCAGGGCATTAGAGACTCCATCTAACATGCCCAGCCCGGCACCGAAGATGGCAGCACCGGCAATTTGGCCTGGCCACCCGGGACTGACGGCGTAAATACCGGCACCTGTGAAGGTTAGAATCCCTCCCAAGCGGAACACCGGCCTGCGGCCAACCCGATCAGACCAGCTGCTGCTTAGGAAAACTGACAGCAGCCGCCCCAAACCCTGAGATGTAAAAACTGTCCCCGCTGCAGCCAGTGTCAATCCATACTCCTTGATCACAATCGGCATCACCGGCCCCAACGCGTTTAGCACAAAGCCGTTGAGGACCAAGCTGATGTAACTAAGCCATGTTAGCGATCTCAGATCCACTAATCTGCCCCTCCCTACCCCAGCCCATCTGCCTATGTGGCGGAACTGCTGTTTGTTCCCAGTTGCACTTCTACTTTCACTTCTTTATTCCTGTGACCCTTGGGGCAAGCCATCCGGAAACCCCTAATCTCCAGAGCAGCCGCGTTCCAGCAGGGCCACGCCAGCACGGACAGCCCGACAGGGCTGGGCCTCTGCTAGGCTCCCGTCTTTACTAAGGCCTCTGACCTGAGCTCCCGCCTATGCAGGGACACAGCCAGAGCCAACTGGATAATCCCAAAGAAGGGCGCAGCCAGCATTCCGTACCTCAAGCCCACTACATCGGAAAAAGCTCCTACTAGAAATGGCAGCAGCATGCTTCCCAGGGAAGCCGCGGTAATGACATATCCCGAGACCGTGCCGATCATCTCTGGAAAGAGGCTAGTTCCACAGGCTACAGATATCGGGAAGATCCCAGCCAGGAACACGCCGGTCAGGGCAAGAGACGCGCCTATCCACCACAGGTTCTGAACAACTGTGGCAGATGTGACAAAGATAAATCCGCCTACAGAACAGATCAACAACGCAGCAGGATACCCGATCCGCTCAGAGATATTTCCCCAAAACATCCTGCCCACAGTGATTCCCACGCTGTACAATGTCAATACCAATGACGCGGTAAAGACGGTGGCTGCCAGCTCACCGGATAGATATGTATTAACCCAGCCCATGATGGTATGGCCAATGCCATTGTAGGTAAACATGATGCCGCTGAGCATCCACACTTCTTTGGAGGCGAGGATCTGCTTGTGGGCAGCCTTGAGCTGTTCACGCCCCAGATTCTTGCCGCCGGCCGCCTCTGGATATACCCTGTCTCTTATACACATCTGA
>LFTN01000208.1 GCA_001513495.1 Clostridiales bacterium DTU087 | reverse complement strand
GTTAGGCAGCGGCTGGGACTTATCTGCATGTTGCGCTTAGGACAGGTCACGTCTATCACCTCCTAAACCGATTCTGGGAACCTTGGGAATGCAGTATGTATGCCTTAATATTACAGCCAATAGGGACAAGTCAAGTCCCGCATGGCAAAGTATGCGTCCCACTAACATCTTGAATTATATAGACCGGAAAGCTAGGGGTCAAGGGCTTGTGCCCAAGTAACACAAGTTTTACAGGCTGTACCTGGGCTCACGGTTTAGGCAGTGATTGAGAGACAGGACCCTTTCGTGTGAAAGGATATAGGTGCTGCTTGCAGAATTATAGTCTGCACACTGTCTAGATATGCAGTAGATTTTTGATATGATGATGGCGGCAGGGATTTAGTTGGGATGCCGCAGGGAAGGGAAAGGAGAGAAGGCGCAGCCTCGGCTTCTGAGGCTGTGCTGATGGGAGATGCTGGCTGAATTAATCATGGTTGGAACTGAACTTCTATTGGGGGAAGTTATCGATACCAACTCCGCTTACCTAGCTCAGCGCTTAGCTGAGCTGGGAGTTGATCTGTACTATGTCAGCAGGGTGGGAGATAACCGCAAGAGGATAGCCCAGCTGATCCAGCAAGCCCACCAGCGGGCAGATTTGGTTATCATCTCCGGCGGGCTGGGGCCTACCGCTGACGATCTCACCAAAGAAGCAGCAGCCGATGCCTTCGGCTTGGAGTTAGTACTGTGCGAAGACGCATTAGCTGAGATCGAAGAGCACTTCCACCGCCTGGGGCGCTCCATGTCGGAGAACAACAGAAGGCAGGCTTATCTGCCGGCGGGTGGGAAGGCGCTGTCTAACCCTAAGGGGACAGCACCCGGTGTGCTGCTGGAGCTGCCGGAGGGGAAGGCAGTGATTATGCTGCCCGGAGTCCCCGTAGAGCTTAAGGCCATAATGGAGGATTCGGTGATTCCGTATATTCGGCAGGTCTTGGGAGAGGAGAACGGCGCTGTCATCTATTCAAGGATTCTTAGGTTCTACGGGTTGGGCGAGTCGGCGATCGACGATATGGTGCAGGATATCATCGCGGCTCAGACTAATCCCACCATTGCGCCCTACGCGGGCAGCGGTGAGGTCAGGCTGAGAATTACCGCCAAGGCAGCGAATGAATGCGAAGCCATTGAGCTGATTGAGCCTGTGGAAAAGCAGCTGCTGGAGCGGTTGGGCCCGTATTTTTATGGTTACGGAGATGAGGGCCTGGAGATAGTGGTGTCACGGCTGCTGCTGGCCCAGAAGCAGACGGTGGCTGTGGCCGAATCCTGCACAGGAGGGCTCATTTCCCACAAGCTGACCAATGTGCCCGGCAGTTCTGGGTATTACATGCAGGGGGCTGTGACTTACAGCAATGCAGCCAAGACTGCGGTCTTAGGAGTTGATCCTCAGATTTTAGCGGAGCACGGCGCAGTGAGCGGGCAGACCGCCAGGGCCATGGCGGAAGGAGTAAGGAAGTGGGCTGGGACCGATATTGGTTTGTCTGTCACAGGGATTGCGGGGCCGGGGGGCGGCACTGCTGCTAAGCCGGTGGGCTTAGTTTATTTTGGCATCAGCTATCCCGGAGGTACGAAGGCGTTCCGGCGGCAGTTTGCCGGGGACAGGCTGCTGGTAAAGCAGCGGACAGCACTGGCGGCACTAGACATCCTGCGCCGCCATCTCCTGGGGATTCTGGAAGAGGGATTGGAGGATTGAACCAGCCGTTGTCGAAGTGTAGGACTATCCTACACCTAGATTGTCAATTGCTTCTTAACCATCAGCCAGCCCCCGCTTCTTTAGCGGGCACTTCCCGAGAAGTGGTGCCCATTGATTTCCGAGTTTAGATTCTGCGCTGATGGGGCGGGCGGCGCTTGCCTCATCTGTTCCTATATGATATAGTCATGTTACGAACAACTGTTTGGAGATACGAGTCTCCCTTTGAGAGGAGTGGGCATATGTCGGAGAAGCTTAAGGCCCTGGATATGGCACTTCATCAGATAGAGAAACAGTTTGGCAAAGGATCTATCATGCGGCTGGGCGATGCCAGGACCGTCAGCATGCAGGTGATACCTACCGGCTCTTTGGCTCTGGATATAGCCTTGGGAGTGGGCGGAGTTCCCCGGGGGCGGGTAGTGGAGATCTATGGCCCTGAGTCGTCGGGTAAGACTACTTTGGCTCTGCACATTATCGCAGAGGCTCAAAAAGCCGGCGGTATCGGTGCTTTTATCGATGTCGAACATGCACAGGATCCGGTTTATGCAAAACAGCTGGGAGTCGATATCGATAATCTGCTGATTTCCCAGCCGGATAATGCCGAGCAGGCTCTAGAGATAGCCGAGGCTTTGGTGCGCAGCGGCGCGGTGGATGTTGTGGTGGTGGATTCAGTTGCTGCCCTTGTCCCCCGGGCCGAGATCGAAGGGGAGATGGGTGATGCCCATGTAGGCCTGCAGGCAAGGCTGATGTCGCAGGCCCTGCGCAAGCTGACCGGTGCCATCAGCAAGTCTAATACCACTGTCATCTTTACCAATCAGATCCGGGAGAAGGTAGGCATCATGTTCGGCAATCCCGAGACGACTCCCGGCGGACGGGCATTGAAGTTCTATGCCTCTATCCGGATGGATATTCGGCGCATCGAGACTATCAAGCAGGGCAATGAGATGATCGGCAGCCGCACCAGGGTCAAGGTGGTTAAGAACAAAGTGGCACCGCCTTTCCGAGAGGCAGAGTTTGACATCATGTACGGGCAGGGGATTTCCCGGGAGGGTAATGTCTTGGACATTGGCGCCAATCTGGACATTATCAACAAGAGCGGCGCCTGGTACTCCTATGGCGATATCCGCTTAGGCCAGGGCCGGGAAAATGCTAAAGACTATCTCAAACAGAATCCTGAGCTCTCCCAGGAGATCGAGGACCGAATCAGAGCAGCCGTAGGCTTGACGCCGTCAGGGCAAGACGGGCAGCAGGATGATGCAGCACAGCAGGGTAAGGAGTGATGGCAGCTTTGAGCGGTTTCGCTCCCGGTGAAGGCCGGTCCTTTGGCAGGCAGCA
>LFTN01000031.1 GCA_001513495.1 Clostridiales bacterium DTU087 | reverse complement strand
GCCGTTTTCTGCCGAAACACCACCTACTACCTAGAAGACGGATCTGCTGCCACCCAAAACATCTTGGTGGGAGCTTGGGCCTTGGGAGTCGGCACCTGCTGGATAGCTGGAGATAAGAAGCACTATGCCTCTACCATTGGAACAATCGTCGGAGCTCCCGACAACATCAAGCTGGTATCCCTTATTGCCTTGGGATATCCGGCTGAACAGCCCATCAGGGCTAAGCGGGAGCTGTCGGATGTCATCCATTGGAACCGGTTCTAGATGACAAGGATTCTTCCCTGAGGATGATCAACCGCTGAGGATAAGCAGCACCCCGGAAGTCAATCTTTCCGGGGTGTTGAAGTTTACGCATTCTGAAAACCTGGAGAAGAGAACTCAGCTTTTATGTGGCCTTGGGCAGGATTATCCGATCCAAGACAGCGCTCATATCAGCAAAGATATCCTCCATACCCTGCTCTGCATTGATGGGGTAGAGCAATCCCAGTTTCTCATAAAAATCCCTTATAGGCCCAATCTCTATCTCATAAACCTCCATCCGGTGGCGGATAGTCTCGGGATTGTCATCCTCCCGCTGAATCAGCCGCCCCCCGCAGGAGCAGTGCTGCAGCCGATAAAACTGAATATGATAAGTCTTACTGCAGCGATCGCAGATGCGCCTGCCTGACAAGCGTTCAATGACAGACTCCACCGGCAGTTCCAGCAGGAATACGACATCCAGCGCCGGCGGCTGCTCTCTTAGGAAGCTGTCCAGGTGCTGTGCCTGCTTTAGACTCCTGGGATAGCCGTCTAAGATAACGCTTTCATAACGCTGCAGCTGGTTTTCAACAATCATATTGACGATCTCGTCTTCTACCATATCACCCTTGCTGAGGGTCCCCCGGATAGAACGGCCGATCTCACTCTGCTCAGAGACTTCCTTCCTGAGCAGATTCCCCATGGACAAGTGAACCGCACCGTACTTGGTACTGAGTAATCTCGCCTGGGTTCCCTTACCTGCACCGGGCGCACCTAAAATCACCATACGCATAGACATCCACCTGCTCTCATGTTATGTGCCGTTTCAAGGGAGTTTTGCCTCCGCTTGGGTTAGGTAGCCTGTATAACATTATTTATTTCTCCAAGAAGCCAGATATCCCTTGGAGAAATTTTGTGCAGTGCGCCCATTTTTTGACTAAGTTTTCACTTTGATCATCAACCGGCAATAGCGGCTCAGTCCAGAACCACCTGTCTGGCTCCCCTGATGCCTTGGATCTGTTCAATGGCCTCCAAGACATGGGGCGGCAGGGGGGCATCAGAGCTCAGTACCATGACAGCCTGGCCGCCCTGCTCCTTGCGCCCAACCTGCATAGCCGCGATGTTGATCCCAGCCTGGCCTAGAATAGTACCTACCTGGCCGATGATACCCGGCTGGTCCCGGTGCGGTGCCACCAATAGATAACCGGCGGGAATTAGATCGAGCCGATAGCCGTTGATCTGAACCAGCCGGGGTGAATCGGGCTGGAATACACTGCCGGCCACAGTAAAGGTTCCTTCTGCCGTCTCTGCTTGAATCCCAATGCGATTATGATAGTCATCGCCGTTGCCCCGATGAACTGTCTCTACCTTAATCCCCCGCCGCTTGGCTAGGTACTCGGCATTGACCAAATTCACATGATCATCGACGATGCGCTCCAGCATGCCTTTGAGGATAGAAGTGGTAATCGGCCCCGTTTGCAGGTCAACTAGCGCTCCGCTGTAAGTGACCTGCAAGCGGCTGATGCCGCCGGCGGTTTGGGCAAGGAAACTACCCAGCTTCTCAGCCAGGCTGAGATACGGAGCCAGCTTTTCCATTACCTCGGGCGGGATGGCCACCATATTCACTGCATTGCGGGGCAGGCCTCCCTCCAAGACCTGGGCGATGGCTTCGGCCACATCGATGGCCACGTTGAGCTGGGCTTCTTCGGTGGATGCACCGAGATGGGGCGTAAGCACCACATTGGGACAATCCAAGAGGGGGCTGGATTTAACCGGTTCTTGTTCAAATACATCCACAGCAGCCCCGGCAACCCTGCCGCTCCTTAACGCCTCCGCCAGTGCGGTTTCATCGACGATCCCGCCTCTGGCTACATTAATGAGCCTTACCCCCGGCTTCATCTGGGCAATGGCATCGGCATCCAAGAGGTGTCTGGTTTCATCTGACAGCGGCATATGGATAGTGATAAAATCCGCCTGTTCCAGCAGGGTCTTTAGCGGGACCAGGTGGACGCCGATACGCTTCGCCTCTTCTGCCGAGATATAGGGGTCATAGCCTATACAGTTCATTTCAAAGGACCGGGCCCGGCGGGCAACAGCAGATCCGATCCGCCCTAAACCCAGGATGCCTAAGGTTTTTTGCCGCAACTCTACCCCTACTAGATGCTTGCGATCCCATCGGCCCTGTTTCAGGCTGGCGTCAGCCTGGGGGACATTGCGGGCCAGGGCCAGCATTAAGGCCAAAGCGTGTTCGGCTGCGGCGATGGTATTGCCGTCGGGAGCATTGACCACTATCACCCCATGTTCGGTGGCAGCAGTAAGGTCAATGTTGTCTACCCCGACACCAGCCCGGCCGATGACCTTGAGGCGCCGGCCTGCTTCAATCACCGGGGCTGTCACCTTGGTAGCGCTGCGGACAACCAAGGCATCATACTCACCTATGCGGCCGATTAGTTCTGCCTCTGTCCATTGCTCTGAGACTATATCAACCTGCCAGCCTGGACGCTGCAGGGCTTTGACACCGGCTTCTTTAACTCCATCTAGAACTAGAATTCTCACAGGTCTCAAACCTCCGTTTCACCTGCTTCCCATCAGGTTAGTTGGGCGTCATATCCTGGTTCCTCACAGGCCTCCCACCCTGCATTGGGCAGCAGAGCTGTCTACAAAAGCGCCTGCTGGGCGGCTCTGACGCCAGCCCCCAGTTCCACATCGGCGCCAAGCTTATGCAGCGCCATCTCCAGGGCAGCGATGGCCGTGATCACATCAAGCTCACTGCACCAGCCCATGTGGCCAATCCGCAAGAGCTTGCCCTTGAGCTTCCCTTGGCCTCCGGCAAAGGTCACACCCATCTCCCCCTTGAGCAGTTTTGAGAGATCGCCGGCGGCAGTTTCCGGCCCAGGCAAGAAGGCAGTTACAGTGTGGGAGGCAATGGCATCATCCGCGGCCAAGAGCTGCATCCCTAAAGCCCTAACTCCCGCCCGTGCCGCCGCGGCCATCCGGGCATGCCTTTGGAAAACCTGAGGCAGCCCTTCACTCAAGATCAGATCAAGGGCTGCATCTAGGCCGTAGAAAAGGGATACAGCCGGCGTCCAGGGCGTATTGTTATTGGCAAAGCTTTTGCGGGCATCCAGCAAGCTGAAGTAAAAGCGCACACCGCTGTTGGCTTCGATTGTCTGCCATGCTTTGGGACTGACACTGACTAACGCCAAGCCAGGAGGCAGCATCAAGGCCTTTTGGGACCCTGTCACCATGAGGTCCACATGCCACTCATCGGTGCGGATATCCATGGCTCCCATGCTGCTCACAGCGTCCACTAACAGTAGAGTGTCGGTATCAGCTAGGAAACTGCCGAGAGCGGCTATGTCATTGGTGACTCCTGTAGAAGTCTCGTTATGGGTAGCTAGAACCACTTTGAAGGGCCCTTCCTCATCCCAAGTTTGAACCACCTGCTCCATGTCCAGGGCAGTTCCCCACGGAAACTCCACCTTGGTAACCTCGGCACCGTAGGCAGCAGCGATTTTAGCAAAACGTTCACCGAAGTTGCCGGTGATCAGTGCCAGCACCCGATCGCCAGGGCTGACGGTATTGGCAATTGCAGTCTCCAGTCCGCCGGTTCCTGAAGAAGTGAGTACGAACAGGTCATTGGTGGTTTGAAAAACCTGCTTAGCCTTTCCTACTATCTCGCCGTGAAACTGTGCAAAGTCCTGGCTCCGGTGACCGATCATGGGCTGGCTCATAGCTGCAGCTACTTGGGGCGGTACGGGAGTTGGTCCCGGGGTGTAAAGGTATTGCTTATTTAGCATGGCAGATACAACCTCCTCATAATAATATAAAAGGCCAAGCATTGTGCTTGACCTGGTCAAATGACAAAAAGAAGATACTTCTCCATGTCCCCTGTCCTTTTGCCTGAGAGATTGACCAATCAAGACTGATGGTTTGCTCCTTCGGCGCCTGATCACCAGGTCTCTCCAGAGGTCTGTCCCGTTACAGTTTACGTGCCGGTGCACACCTGAGAGTTTGAGGCTTATGCCCTTGCCCCTTCGGTAGGAAAAGATTCCCTTTTTCTGCAACGTTCATCCAGCCTATTCAATTTTCATTTATGTGCCTATATGCACTAATTATAGGAACCGGCTGTCGCCAATGTCAAGGTCATTCGTGTTGCTGTTATGTTAAATCGCTAGAAAGACACCGCCTGCCCAGGGCAGGATATCCCCAATCTTGCCACGAAACGGTTCTAGGAGGGTCACTACCGTTTCCGATTTACCAGAGATGGGGTGGGATTATGGGCAGAACAGCGGGAGAATACATTCTGGGGATCGATTCCAGCACCAGCGGAACCAAAGCATGCCTGTGGACGCTGGAGGGGGAACTGGCTGCCAGCGGCTCCTCGCCCCACTCGGTACAGCGGCCCCATCCGGGCTGGGCAGAGCAGGATGCCAGCTGGGATCAGGCACTCATCAAGGCGTTAGAGCAGCTCTTTAAAGAGGCCGGCATCCAGCCTCTACAGGTAGCGGCAGTTGGCATTACCCATCAGCGCCACAGCTTTGTACCGGTGGACAAGGACTGCCGCCCTTTGGCACCGGCTATCTTGTGGAATGATGTCCGCTGTCAGGCTGAAATAGACTGCTTAGCAGCAGCTATTGGGAAGGAGAGGCTCTATCAGACTACCGGCATCCCCCCCGGCCCGTGGTCCCTAGCCAAAATCCTTTGGCTAAAGCGCCATCAGCCTGAGCTCTTCTCCCGGACAGACAAGTTCCTCTTGGTTCATGATTACCTTGTGTACCATCTAACCGGTGAGCTCTGCACCACCGAGAGCTCTGCCTCGGCCATGGGCTGCCTTGATATCCTGAACCGCCGGCGGTGGGCTGAGTCTGTGCTGGCGGCTCTAGAGATCCCAGTAGACAAGTTCGTGCCGTCTATCTATCCAGCCGGCAGCCTGCTGGGGAGAATAACCCCGGCCGCGGCACAGGCAGTTGGGCTTGAGCCAGGAACGCCGGTGATAGCTGCCGCGGGAGATCAGGTATGCGGCTGCCTGGCTGCCGGCCTCGTGAAGCCCGGCCAAGTGGGGGTCAACAGCGGCACTTCCCTTACTTTTCAGACCCTGACACCTAAGCCCACCTTTGACCCAGACTGCCATTACATTTTGGAAATCAGCCCTCTGGGGTGCTATGCTGCGGAAACTGTAGTCTTCAGCGGCGTATCGGATCTTTGTGAATGGTACCGGCGGGTCTTTGCCGGTATTGAGGAACAGAAGGCCCAGGAGGCAGGTTTGTCTGTCTGGGAGATTATCTTCGATGAAACCGCTGCTGTGCCGCCGGGCTGTGACGGCTTAATGCTTTTCCCCTTCTTCCAAGGAGTCCAGGCACCTTACTGGTCCAATGATGCCAGGGGCCTGGTAATTGGCTTGAGCACTGCCCATACCCGGCACCATGTGGCCAGGGCGGTTTTGGAGGGGCTGGCCTATGAGGCCCGGAGGCAAATTCAGCTTTTGGAATCGGGAACAGGCAGCCGCATCCAGGAGATTCTCCTGTACGGCGGCGGCGCCCGGAACCGACTGTGGTGTCAGATCCTGGCCTGCGTCACCGGGCGCAAAGTAAAGGCCTCTGCCCAAACAGAGGCCACAGCCCTAGGGGCGGCCATGTGTGCCGCCTGGGGCATAAAGCGTTATCCCACCTTGGAGGCAGCGGTGGCCTCCATGGGCGCTTCCTATGAGCTTTTCTTGCCGGATCCTACTCTTGTTGCGTTTTATGACCGGCTGTATAGCCAAGTGTATAAGGTGTTCTATGATCGGGTTCAGGACCTGGATGCCCTGCGTACCAGGTTGTCATCAGGCCTGTAAATCAAGCCCTTGACGTAAGTCACAGCCCCAGTGCTGTCTGCCCCAGTGGAGCAGGAGGCAGATGGACACCAACACCAGGCCGCTCCGGGGCCATGGCCAGGCAATGGGGGTGATGGCTTGGGCCTGCAGCAGTACATCAAACAGGGCACCTACCCCCCAGAAGAAGGGGTAGATGATAAGCACGCTTCTTGCCCATCGGCAAGCTGCTCCATACATGATGCCAACGAAAAACAGTTTGACGAACTCTGTCTGAAAGCCTAAATGGTGTAGAGAATAAAAGGCGGCAGCCAGCACAATCCCCACGGCAGTCCCAAAGGCGTTTTCAAACAGGTGGAGCTGAAACCCGTAGAAAAACACCACTTCGAAAATGCCCGCCAGCATGATATACAAGATGCATCCTAAGGTATGTGCGTCGAAGGCTATCTCCCACGGCCCCCGGCTTACCCAAAGGAGCCCCGCAAGCAGGCCTCCCAGTGCAGCGTTAAGCACCAAGTAGAGTTTCCAGCTCCTCAGGTGAAAACCGAAATCTGCCAACTGCCAGCCGCGGCGGCGGATATACCAGAGGGGAAAGAGGATGCCCGCTAAAACCAGCATCCCCACATCCCTAACCAGCACAGCGGCCAATGGGCTGGTGCCGGCAAGCCTGCCCATCAAAGCAGAAAGGGCTAAGATAACTAGGCCACACCCTGCAGCTGTCAGGGTGTCGAAGGTGGGCCGCCACTTAATCGGAGCTCTATCCTGCTGCCAGGCAGCTGTCATATAGACCACTCCTATCCTTTGGCCTCCTGCAGCCCGGTCTTTTGCTGTTTCTTAAGGCCGGCCGAGAGGCTCTTGCCCGATTGCCCTTTCAGGCATTGATAGCGCCTGCCGCAATCCCCATATCTACCCCATCGCCTTCCAACCCCATCACCCATCCAAATAGCTGTCTAGAATTTCGCGAATCTGCCTCGTAAGCTCCGTCGGCCGCTCAGCTTGGAAGATGTTGCGCCCAATGGCCGCACCCTTGGCCCCGGCTGCTGCTGCCCCCTTAACCATTGCCAGCAGTTCATCGACAGTATCCATTTTCGGCCCTCCGGCAATAATCACCGGGATTTTCACCGTCTCCACAACCTGCCGGAAGGTATCTGGGCTGCCGGTATAATTCACCTTGACAATATCGGCCCCCAGTTCTTCTGCCACCCGGGCTGCGTGGGCAATCTTGACCGGATTATACTCGTTGTCTTTGATGCCGTCCCGCACATACATCATGGCCACCAGGGGCATTCCCCAGTCATCGCATGCTTCCGCGACTTGACCTAGGCCTTTAAGCATAGCTGCCTCCTGGGAGCTGCCCAGGTTGATGTGGACGGAAACCGCGGTCGCCCCCAGCTTAACTGCATGCTCGGCTGTACTCACCAGCTCCTTGCTGTTGGGATCGGGAGCCAGGTCAGTTGATGCAGAAAGATGCACGATGAGCTCGCAATCGGGTTCTCCAGCCTCGATCAGATGCCTAGCCTGCCCTTTGTGCACCAAGACGGCATCGGCTCCACCCGCGGCAACCTGTTTCACTGCTGTCAAGATATCTTCCAATCCCGGCACCGGCCCCAGAGATACACCGTGATCCATAGGCACGATCATGGTCCTCTGGGAATGCCGAAAGAGCCGCTGCATCCGGAGCTGTTTTCCTCTCACATTCCTCTCCCCTATCTTTCTATAATTGTCTCTCTTACCTTGAGGCCCACGTGGCGCCCCGGCTGGTCCAGATAGCCCATGAGCTCATCTCCTGGAGACACCAGGGTAGCGTTCCTGGGCTTGCCGTCTGCCCCCATTACCCGGATGTGCCAATCATCCTGAACGATGACATTGATGGGTTGATTCTCAATTCTACCTTGGAGCAAAAGCAGAGGGCGAACTTCAATCTTGACCCGGCCAACGACTACCTCCCGCACTTCCCCCGCCGTGCTGACAGCCATCGCCCGGCTGCCTGCCGATAGGTCAGTGATATACTCCACCTTGTCATCGAACATCCACACATAAGAATGAACTGCACCGGCATTGACCCGGAAAGGCCGTAGATTCATATAAGGCAGGAAATGGGTCTCAGAGCACACTAGAATGCCGCCGGTGGAAGTTGACCCCACCAGCATCCCCTCATCTTGACCGAGGAGGTTGGTGGTATCTATACAGCCTCGAAACCCCATGCCGATGTGCCGGACCTCCTCCACCACCAAGGGCATTAACTGGATTTTCCTCCGGCCGGTCTCCAACAGATAGCTGTTGACCTTCATGATCTCTGCTAGATCCGTTGTGGAAAGCATCACTCCATCACTGCCCCGTTCCATGACCCCAAAGGCCACCAACATATCCTCTAGAGTCGCCTCCCGCTTTAGCAGGATGGTGTCACTGTCCTGCAGCCGGGCAATGATCAGTTCCAGCGGAATATTGGTGGGCAGGTCAAACTCCACCACAGCATAGTCGGCCCTGCTGGCTGTAACCCAAGCCGCCTCCAAGGCTTTACGGTTATCAATGCTCAGGAAAATACAAGTGGGGTGGCCCAACTCCTTGGCCTTGGCCAAAAGCTCGGGCTGGGTAGACATGACAGCATCTCCGGGGTCCAGGCCCTCCAATTCTGCCGGTACATTCACTTCCACCACCCAGCGGGTTCCCAACGGCAGATGGAGTTCATGGCGCTGCTGCCTGCCCACCACCACTGTCCGTAAAGCAGAACCGGCCAGCACACTCCAAAAGTCATGGTGGTCGGGACTCACACCCCTGCCGTCTAGCCAGACTGCCCGGTTCCGATCTTGATCAAGAACTTGCATGTTTTCTCCCCCTATCACCTGTCACTGACACTGTGCGCTGCATCTATAGACGCAGGCTTTTTTCATAAGCTTTCATTTTCAATTCCTCCGCTGAGAAGATATAGCGGGGTTTGCCCACTTCGCCAACACTCAGCAGCTCTTGAGGATCATAGAAAGTACCCGGGGGAACAAGGGTGATCTGCAGGGGTACTTGATACCGCTCCTCCAGCATCCTGATGTTCCCCTCCAAGCTGCTGTGGGCAAGCTCGTCACTTTCCACAACGAAGTGCAGTCCCGATGGCCCCAAGGGGCCGGCTGCCCACAAACCTTTGGCAGAGATCCCCTCCATGATCTCCTCCAAGTCCCACAGGTCAAAGACTCTATCTCCCACCTGCAGACAGCTTTCTTGCCTCCCCCTCACTTCTAGCCGATAGCAGGCGCCGCAAGGACAGCTTTCATAAAACATCCTTGCCCGGTCCCCAGTCCAGTAACGGATAATGGGCGTTGCCCGCCGCTTTAGGGTTGTGATTACCAGATGACCCAATTCCCCTAGCTCTACTGGAGTCTTCCGGTCTGCATCTAATACCTCGAAGACAAAATCGTTAGGCGGTATTGTCTGCCAGATCTTCCTCAGTAAGCCAGATGGAGACCGGTTTCCCCGTTGTTCCAAAGGATTCAAAGTATAGGGCCGCGGCTGTCTTAGGCACTGCCAGAAAACCAAAGGGCGAATGGTCTCTCAGATCCTGCTTTGTGGTAAGAGGGATTGAGGTCAGCTCTGATACCGAAGTCAGCGCTTTCTCCGGCAGCCTCCCCTGATAGAAAGGGGCTTTCCTCGCGTATTCTAATATCTCATTAACTGACTTAACATCACCGCCGAAGACCATTTTTCCAACGCCCCTTTGACAGCTAAGATTTGGTCAGTTCCAGGATATTGCGGCCCAGAATCCGCTCCAGTGCATCGTCTGAGACGTCTAATGCCGTGATCTTGGCCAGCTCCGCCTGGGGATGGGATAGGGGGAATTCGCCGCCGAAGATGACTTTGCCGGCTCCCGCCTTCTCCACTGCCTGCTTGATGGTGAGATAGCTGCCGGTGGATGTCTCCAGGAAGAAGTTGTCAAGCTCACTGGCGGCCTGGAGTGCATCCTGATCAGCCGGGCCAAACCCCATGTGGCCCAAAATGAAGTTGGTCTGGGGAAACTGGCGGGCCAAGGACACAAACCGCTCTGTAGACGCTCCGGGGTTGTATAGCACATGGCTGTACAGCGGCAGGCCATAGTCGCCGCAGATACCCGCCAGCTCCGCGACCGCCTTGCTGGCAAAGGAAAACTGATGGCTCATGGGCGACAGCTTCAGTCCCCGAAATCCGCTGCGCAATGCATCCTCCAGCATTTGAGCTGCCCCTTCGGCATACGGGTTGAAGCAGCAGAATCCAATCAGCCGGCCGTCCGCTTCTTCTGCCGCCGATTTGATATACCTGTTATCCGGCGGGTCTGTGCTGGGCTTTGCCCGCCCGATGATATAATCAGTCATGCGGCGGACATCAACCGTCCCGCCGGGGACTACAACACCCATGTCGATGCCGGCTTCCCGCAATACTGCAAGATACTGTTCTGCACTGCCGATATCCGATTGAAAGATGTGAGAGTGACCATCAACGATCATCTGCACCGCCTCCTATTCCCTCACAACCCGGATGGTCTTGCTCTGGGGACGGGGGATGTGATCAACCAGCTCAAACTCGCAGGGCACGCCGACAGAGAACTCCAGCTGGCCGGCCAGCCTTTCTGCCAATTCTGGGGTTTTCTTAACACCGGCAGCCACTTCCGTCCGCACCAGGAGCTTATCTGCCCCTGGGGGAACCACAAACTGATACCAATTCCCTACCTCGGGCAGCTTCATCAGGAATTCTTCCAGGTAGAAAGGCGAAAACTCAACACCGCTGATTTCCACCTGTTCTACCCGCCGGCCCCGCAGGAACAGCCTCGGCAGAGCAATGCCGCAGGTACAAACATCGGGATCGATATATCCCAAATCCTGAGTGCGATACCTAATCAACGGTGTATCCCAGCGCAGCAGGCACGTAACGACAATTTCACCGATTTCCCCAGGCTCCAGTACCTGATCGGTCTTTGGGTCGACGATTTCCACCAAGGCATGGGACATGGGGATGTGGTAACCCCGGTGTTCATCACACTCTACGCCAAGTCCGCCGCCTTCCAGAGAGCCGTAGTAGAAATTGGCCTTGGCACCCCAGATCTTTTCCACCCGCTCCCGAAAAGCAAAGGAGCAGCCTTCACCGGTCAGCCACATCCGCCGCAGGGGCAGGGACTGCAAATCAAAGCCGATGTCCGCTGCGGCCTCTGCCAAGCGCATAGAATAGGAAGGCGTGGTCATAACAATAGTCGGCTGCAGGTCCTGCATCACCCGCACCGTCTTCTCCGGACTTGAGTAGGCCCCGGCCTTGCCGGCAGGAATCACTGTCGCCTTGCAGCCGGACATGAACACCTTGTGAAAAGCAAGGCCCGATGAACTCATTTCGTATGGGAGAGCATTGAGACAGATATCCCCCGGCTTCACATCTACCAGGTAAGGCAGTCCCGGCGATAGTTCATTCAAGTAGAAATCCCGCCAAGTCCATGGAACATAGATCTCCTTGCCCCCGGTTGTACCGGTGGCTACATGCACCAGGGAGATATCATCCTTGAAGCAAGCCAGGGTAATCCAAGGGTCCTGGCGCAGTTCGTCTTTGGTTGTAAAGGGGAGCTTGCTTACATCCTCCAGCTGCTCAATTGCCTCCGGCACCACATCGACGGCGTCCATCTTGCTGCGGTAGAATGCCGACCGCCGATAAGCCCGGGTGACCACCGTCTTCAGGGCCTCTAGTTGAAAGGCTCTTAGTCTCTCCAAAGGCATGGCCTCAACGGTGCTGTCAGGCTCAAAATACTTTGCCATAAGAGGTGGCTTTACCATCGTCCGCAGTTCATCAAAAAAGCTGGGCATATCATCTCACCGCCATTTCAGTTTTCTGCTAACAGAGCTTTCTCAGCTTCAATCTCCAAAGCCAAGGCATCGGCCTCAGCATCTTGCCCCAGCCGCCGATAAGCACTCTGTAAGCTGACCAGCAGATCGACGAATTGATGGGGAGTCAAGAACTTCCGTCTCCTCCTGCGGGAACTGTTGAGATACCACTCCTTCACCCACTGCAAGTCCTCGATCGCTCTCTTGGTCATGTGAAAAAGGGGTTCCGGCAGGCCGAAGCAGAGATAGCCCCGTAGGAGCCTGATCTCAGGGTTCTTTGGTTCCCGGCGCAGGGCGCTGCTAACCACTGCCAGACCCTGGACGGCGCTTTGAAACATCTCCGTAGAGTCAGATGAATAACGGCCGGTCAAGGCTAAGGCACTGCCGTAGTAAGCTTCGATCCAGGGCTCCTCGGGCCTCAGCTGGTGGACCTTCTCTAGGCACACCTTAGCAGCTTCAGCTGCAGCTGGGTCATTCTCTAACCCCTGATGGAATAGGCTCAGCCCCCACTCCAATAGATCGTCAATATCATCCATCTCCGGTGGAGAGGCGAGCTGCTGGCAAAGGGCTGGGTTAAGCTGCTCCCTGATGGCGCTGGCATAGGGAGAGCCGGGCTGTAGATTGAGCAGCTCATCCCAGGCCTCCTTGGCTTCGGCAGTCATTCCCAGCCGCAGATAGCAATCTCCCAAGCGATAGAGGATCCGATGGTACTCCTCACTATCAATGGCTTTACTGCCGTTCCTATACTGAGCGGCTAGGTATTCAAAGTCGGTGATGGCTGCAGCAGTGCGGCGGAAAAAAGCTTCCGGCAGCCGGTAACTGTGATCGGCTCTGATTTTCCGGAGTTCAATATTTTCAGGAGCCTGACGGACCGCATTTTCCATGATTTCAATGGCCTCAACAGCATGGGCGAACATAGTGTTGCTGTCGGAGGCATAGCGGCCCAATAGAGAATAGCTGCTGGCATAAAAAGCCTCAACCACTGGATCTTGCGGGAAGAGGCTGCGGCCCTCCTTTGCCAGTTTGTAAGCCTCTTCTGCCGCGGCATGATCACCGGCTTCACCGAGGCTGAGCAGCCGGAGGCCCTCCTCCATCAGGGCTGCCCGCTCTGTCATGTCATCAGGGAGCTTCTCGGGGTCTGCCTCTGCTATGCCCTGAGCCTCGGGGGCAGCATGGACTCTCCCATCTCGCCGCAGCTTCTCCAGCTGCTCCTGTACTGCCTTGGCCTCTTCTCCTTTTCCGATATTCATATAGGCTTTGGCTAGGTCGGAAAGGAGCTGCCAGTAAAACTGCTCACCAAAGACAGTGCTGTCCTGTTCATACCTATCTATGAGATAACGGAAGTCTTCTATGGCTGTCTGGGTACGGTAGAAATACTCTTCCGGCAGGCGGTAGGTTACATATGCCCTCAGAACCCGGGGACGCACAAGATCCCCATGGGCAGCAACAGTCCGATCAAGGATTTTGAGGCCCCGCAAGACCTTGGCAAACCGCTCTTGGGGGTCGATGCTGTCCCGCCCCGCCAGTGCCAATGCGCTGCC
>LFTN01000041.1 GCA_001513495.1 Clostridiales bacterium DTU087 | reverse complement strand
CCGTCATGAAGGATGATGCATCAGACGCGAGATAAACAACGGCACCGCCTAGCTCGCTGGGGAGGCCGGGCCGCTGCATGGGGGTGAGCCTGAGCCACCAGTCCCTC
Source organism: Clostridiales bacterium DTU087 (assembly GCA_001513495.1). GTDB lineage: Bacteria > Bacillota > Limnochordia > DTU087 > DTU087 > DTU087. The sequence continues at coordinate 9,168 of LFTN01000041.1, read as the reverse complement.
GCCATGTCGGTCTTGAGGGTTTCCTCGGTCATGGCCGTCTTCATATACCCGGGGCTGATGGAGTTTACCCTGATATTATACTTTGCCCATTCACTAGCCAGTGATTTTGTCAGGTGAATGACGCCGGCTTTAGATGCGTTATAGGAACACTGAGGCTGCGGCACATTTACGATGGAGCCGGACATAGATGCGATATTGATAATCGAACCGCCGCCTTGTCTGATCATCTGCCTGCCTGCCACCTGGGAACCGATAAACACTCCGGTGAGGTTGATATCAATCACTTCTTGCCAATCCTCGAGGTTCATCTCTTCAGCCTTGATATTCCTGCAGATCCCCGCATTGTTGACGAAAACATCCAGCCTGCCAAAGTCCTCGACGATCTTGGCGACTGCCGCTTCCATCTCGTCTAGTTTACGGACATCGGCGTGGATTGCCAATGCCTCCACTCCATAATTAGACTGCAGCTTAGATGCTTCTGCCTGGCACCTCTCCGCAGCAATGTCCAGAAGTGCTACCTTCGCTCCGGCCTCGGCCAAGGCCTTGGCCATGGCTGATCCTAGACCCTGAGCTCCGCCAGTGACGGCGGCCGCCTTGCCGTCTAGACAAAAGCTGTTTTCACCCACTAAATTGCCCTCCTTTTAGTCTACTTTGCTATTGATTTACAGATAGAAGCCCAATTTGCCTTCAAGGACTGGAATTTTACTTAACTGCATCGAGTATCGGCCCCCGCACCAGGTTGCGCTGCACCAGCAGAATCTTCTTGTCTCCCGGAGACTGCCGATGCCGCGGCCTACCCTCAAGCCGGCAAATTATGGCAGTAGGGAGGAACTCAGAAGCAGCGCCACGTATAGTTAGACCAACAAGCGTTGTCTTATGAGGTTCAATGGCGCATAAATGAAACAGCGGCCATCAAGCCAGAATGATTGGCTAGGTGTGTTGGCCTAGAACTGCCCATAGCTGCCCAAGAAGAGAAGAAAGCCGGAAAGGGGAGGCTGTCCTATGAAATTGTCCTTCAGCACCTTAGGTTGTCCCGAGTATGATCTGGATCAAGTGATCGACATCGCCAATCGCTGCGGTTATGATGGAGTTGAGATCCGCATGATCAGAGGTGAGAGTGCTTTACATACGTTGGAAGAGTTTGGGCCTGCACAGATAGGGCCCACCTTGGACAAATTCAAGCGTCACGGCTTGGAGGTTGTATGCATCTCCACGGGAGTCAGGTTTACGTCTCTAGATCATGAAGAGTTCAAAGAACAGCAGGACCTGACAAGACTGAATGTGGACATAGCGGTAGGCCTTGGTGCGAAGTGTATTAGGGTCTTTGGCGGTCCCTTACCTAAGAACCAGGATAGAGCTGAGACATTCAAGCGCATCAGGGAGGGTTTAGCCTTTGCGGCTCAGGTTGGCGAACGCCATGGAGTGCAAGTCCTTCTAGAAACCCATGACGATTTCAGCACCAGCCAACAGATCCTTGAGCTGCTGGGAGATGCAGAGATAGAGAACCTGGGCATTTTGTGGGATGTACTGCATCCCTATAGGCATGGAGAGGCCTTTGCAGAAACCTTTAAGGCTTTAGGGCCGCGGATTGGACATGTTCACGTCAAGGACTCGGCCCATTTCTCTAAGGATGGATTTGACCTGACATTGGTCGGCGAGGGCAGACTGCCCATCGGTGAAGCCGTTGAACTGCTGCAAAACGGCGGATACCAGGGATATCTTTCCCTGGAGTGGGAAAAGGCCTGGCATCCAGAAATCCCCGATGCTGAAGTCGCTTTTCCCCACTATGTTGAAGCAATGAAGCAGTACTTGTCACGGTGAGGACCGAGGCAGGGGGGGATTACCTTCATAGAATACTTGGGGGAGGACCTGGGCTATGATTGGCAATAAGCTTTCGAAAGGGGTAGATGGTGATTAGCAAAATCAAGGAACCAGCTAATGCTCTGAGCCACATGATCGGTGCGGTGCTGTCTGTGCTAGGTCTAGTTTTTCTACTGTACAAGGCTGCGGCCCAAGGCGGCCCGCGGCAGGTTGCGGCTTTCGCCATATATGGAGTGAGCCTGATTTTGCTCTACTCGGCAAGTACGGTTTATCATGCTTTGCGGGTATCAGAACGGTGGACGCGGATTTTGCGTAAGATCGACCACAGCATGATCCACATACTGATCGCGGGCTCATATACACCGTTGTGCCTAGTGGCTTTGCAGGGAGCTTGGCGCTGGGGGCTGATCGCTGCCATCTGGGGCCTGGCAAGCCTAGGGATAACATTCAAAGTGCTCTGGCTCGATGCACCCCGGTGGCTATCCACCATCATGTACCTGCTCATGGGCTGGCTGTCGGTTGTTGCCTTAGTACCCATGGCCCGCTCCATTACCTGGGTAGGAGTCATCTGGCTGCTGGTGGGGGGAATCCTCTACACCATCGGTGCCGTGATCTATGGCACCAAGCGGCCCAGGTTATCCTCTAAAATCTTTGGTTTTCACGAGATTTTTCACCTGTTTGTCCTGGGGGGCAGTGCTGTGCACTTTTGGGTGATGGCAAGGTACGTTCTGCCCCTGGTCTAGGGCAGCCGCTGTCTTAGGGAGGAGCTTGGTGATGGAGGACGTGTCTTGCCGCCGGCACAGGGTACTGCGCGAAGCACGCAGGGCCCCTGCTGTTCAGCTGGAATAAGAAAGCCATCGCCGATGACGATGGCTAACCGCTACAGCACCTTGCTCAAGAAAGCCTGAGTCCTGGGGTTCTGCGGGTTCTTTAAGACCTGTTCTGGAGGCCCTTCTTCTACGATTACGCCTTCATCCATGAAGAGCACTCTGTCGCCGACCTCCTTGGCAAAGCCCATCTCGTGGGTAACTACCACCATGGTCATGCCTTCTTCAGCTAGTGTCCGCATAACATCCAATACTTCGCCGATCATCTCAGGGTCCAGTGCCGATGTGGGTTCATCGAACAGCATGGCCATTGGTTTCATAGCTAGAGCCCTTGCTATGGCTACACGCTGCTGCTGCCCTCCTGACAGCTCTTCTGGATAAGCATTCTCCTTATCCGCAAGGCCGACTTTGTTGAGCAAGTCCCTTGCGGTCTTCTGCGCTTCCTCCTGAGACTCACCCCTGACCTTGATGGGGCCCAAGGTGATGTTCTCCAGCACGGTCATATGGGGGAAGAGGTTGAATCTTTGAAAGACCATCCCCATTTCGCGCCGTACCTCATTTACTTTGACATTGGGGTCGGTAATGCATTGGCCTCTGAAATATATCTTGCCGGCAGTAGGCTCTTCCAGGAGATTGAGGCAGCGCAGGAATGTGCTCTTGCCGGAACCGGAAGGGCCGATCACCACCACTACTTCATGGGGTTCAATAGCTACATCTATGCCCCGCAGCACATCTAGTTTGCCGAAGGATTTCTCAAGTCCTGTGGTTCTAATCAACTACCTTCAACCTCTTTTCCGACCAGGCCACCAGCCTGGAAATTGCTAGAGTCATAATCAGATAGATAAGGGCTACAACCATATAGACCTCGAAAGGCCGGAATGTCCGAGTGATCACCACCTGCCCTTTGCGCAGCAGGTCCTCTAGAGCTATCACCGATACCAGCGATGAGTCCTTCAAAAGGGCGATGAACTCATTGCCCAGAGGAGGAATGATCCTTCTGAAGGCCTGGGGGAAAATAACATGCCGCATCGCCTGGGCATAGGTGAGACCCAGGGATTGGGCTGCTTCCATTTGGCCTTTGTCAATGGATTGGATGCCTGCCCTGACGATCTCGGCCACATACGCTCCGCTGTTGATGCCCATCGCTACAATGGCAGCAGTAAAGGGCGGCACAGGCCGGCCGATGAGGGAGGGCAATCCGAAATAAACAAGAAAAAGCTGCACCAGCAAAGGTGTGCCCCGGATAAAGTCAACATAGATTCCGGTAATAGTGCGGATGAGGCGGTTGCCGCCAACACGGCCGACGCCGACAAAGGAGCCGATGGCAAAGCCGATTACAACTGCAATGAAGGAAAGCTCCACAGTCAAGCGGGCACCGAGAAGCAGCGCCGGCATAATGCCTGGAATAATGGAAAAGTCAAGTATCAATTGAATTCCTCCAACATGTTGCTTTGCATGAAGACCGGCCACGGCGGCCTAAGAGCACCGTGACCGGTTCAGTTCATTAAGTTAAGTTCAAAGGGTCATGCCAGACTCAGTCTTTGAGCCACTTGGCGTAGATCTCATCATACTCGCCGGAGGCTTTGACTTTAGCTATACCTTCATTGATCTTCTCAAGCAGCTGGGCATTGCCCTTGCGGATGGCGATTCCGTATTCCTCGGTAGTAATCGGCTCACCGTACTTGATATCCTTGTACTGCTGCGAAATCTCCTCTGCCACCGCCAGGTCAATGATACAGGCTGCAACGCCGCCGTTGCGGACTTCCTGAATGGCATCGGGTGCCAGGTTGAAGCGCTTGACGATGGCACCCTCAATCTCTGATGCTGTCAGGTCGCCGGTGGTGCCAATCTGGACGGAAACCTGTTTGCCAACGAGATCGTCAATGGTGTTAATGGAAGTATCGTCAATCTTGGTTACGATCACTTGGCTTGCGGAAAAATACGGGTCTGAGAAGTCTACTGCCTTGAGACGCTCCTCGGTGATAGTCATAGCCGAGATGATGCAGTCAAAATTGCCGGTCAACAGGCCGGGAATCAACCCATCCCAGGCAGCGTTTACGATGTCAACCTCCATACCTGCAGCTTCACCAATGGCATTGATCAGGTCAATGTCAAATCCTAAGTACTCACCGGTCTTCTCATCTTGGAACTCAAAGGGCGGAAAATCTGCACTGGTGCCGACCTTGAGCACCTGCTGGGCCATGACAGCATTTGCTCCCAAGGTTAGAATCAGGGACACACACAACAACCCAAACCACAGCTTTTTCATCACTCCAACTCCCCTCACAAGATTCACGTGCGTATAATATCACAATAACTATGCATAAGTATACTGCCATAGGGGAGCCGTGTCAAGAGGTAATGTGTGATATTTTCCCTTGGCGCAGCCCCGATCTTGGGAAGCACTCCTCTTGGAATCGCCTCTCGTCCACTGGAAGGCGCTTGGCCCTTATACATAGGCCTCTACTGGCTGCTAAACATTGCCTAAAGGTTCCCCGGGCTCAAGGCTCGTAGATCATCTTACGGGTCATACCCCCGTCAATCATGATATTCGCTCCAGTGATAAAGCCATTGTCATCATGGGTGAGGAAAAGACAGGCCCTGGCGATGTCGTCAGGTATGCCGACCCGGCCGGCTGGGTGCTGGAGATGGTCAATCTCCCGCAGCTCGGCATAGTCCCCCGTCTCAATCCATCCGGGGCTGATGGAGTTGACCCGGATCTTGTCTGGGGCGAGGGAGACAGCAAGGGCATGGGTGAGAGCGATGATCCCGCCCTTGGAGGCGGAATAAGCTTCGGTATTTGCTTCTGACATGAAAGCCCTGGTAGAAGCGATGTTGACTATGGCACCGCCTCCCTGGCGCCGCATAATCTTAGCCGCTTCTCGGGAACACAAGAAGGCTCCCCGGAGATTAGTGTTCAGCACCAGATCCCATTGGTCCACCGTCAGTTCATAGGGCGATTTGGTAATGCCCATGCCGGCATTATTGATAAGTATATCCAGGCGGTGATAGGCAGCAGCAGTCTGTGTCATCAGGTGCTTGATCTCATCTGGATTTGTCACATCGGTGGGACAGAAGATTGCTTCACCTCCGAAGTCTCTGATGGAGGAGAGGGCTGCCTCGCCCAGCGCCTGATCCTTTTCGGCAATGACTACCTTTGCTCCTTGAGCTGCATAGGTGAGGGCAATGCAGTATCCAATCCCTCTACCTGCCCCCGTGACGATGACGATTTTATTGGCGAAACCCATGGGGTCATCTCCTTTCTTCATTATTTAGTGGCTGTAGAGAGTTTCGTCGTGACCCGCTCATCTCCTTGCATACCGGAATCAATGCCGGAATCGGGCCTTGCCTGTTACCAGCGTTTTTTTGCCACTACCGGCACAAGCATGCAGGCGGTGTTGCCTGAAAGCATGCCAGCAGAGCACCACACAAACAAGTCAAAAAAAAGTATCGGAATTTCCAAAGGGTCAGCAGGAACTCGCCATCGGGTCACGACTGACTGTAACTGTATACAAACAATACAATGGATACAAAGTATACGCACCGTCTTGGAGACGGTCGAGACCGGTGGTGAGGCCATGAGCTTGATTAGACGTGTATATGAAGAACTGCGCAGGCAAATCCTAGAAGGTGAATTGCAGCCGGGTACGAGGCTGACTGAGACTGGGTTAGCCGAGATCTTTGATACCAGCCGCACCCCTGTCAGAGAGGCTTTGGCTCTGTTGAGAAACGAGGGGCTGGTCTGTCACAAACCGGGGGAGGGTTTGGTGGTCAGCGATGTGTCCGTCCAGGACATAGTGGAACTGATGGGCATTAGAAGGGTACTGGAAGAGTACGCCATCGACCAGGCCATTGATAACATTACAGAAGCTGACTTGATGCAGCTGGAGCTGTTTATCAATCAATCCAGATACTACCTTGAGAAAAACGATGTAGACGCCATCTTCGAGCACAATACCAAGTTCCATGACTACATTCTCGAAAAAAGCTGCAACAAGCGGCTGCAAGCCATACTGGGCAATCTGATGGATCCAATCCTGCGGTTTCGCATCATGACCCTGCACTATCCCGGCAACACCAAGGACTCCATTGAACGCCATCAGCGTTTGGTACAGGCCTTGAGGGATAGGGACAGGGATCTGGCTAGACAGATCATTGCAGAAGACGTCACGGTGGGTCAGGAGATCTTGCTAAAACTGTTTGACAGCCAATCTAAAGAGAAAAAAGAAGCCTGAGCTCGCCACACCAAACGTTTTCTGCCAAGTATTCGGGGAGAGGGGGAGTGAGGCCAGGAGACGCTGTCATGTGATTTACCAGACATCAAAGCAAGAGAGTAAGAGATTTTAAGGAGGAAAAGCAATGAAAAAGGTTATTAATCTTTTGTTGGTCAGCCTCATTATCGGTTTGTTGGCAGCCTCTGTTGCAGCTGCTGCTGACTGGAAACCTACCAGAGACATTGAGTTCGTAGTTCCCTCTTCCGCCGGCGGCGGCAGTGACCTAAATGCCAGGACTATTTCCGATCTGGCTCGGAAGAACGGCTTTTCTCCCCGTCCGTTGATGGTAGTTAACAAGCCCGGCGGTTCTGGGGCAGTGGCATTCAGCTATGTGAACACCAAGAAGGGCGATGCCCACACCCTGATGGTTCTCCACTCAGGACAGGCTGTTGGTGCTTATGTCAACGATTGGCGGGTAAAGACTGAAGATCTCACCTATATCGGTACAGTGGCCTTTGACGAGCTGACTTTAGGCGTGCGGAAAGACAGCCCTTACCAGGATGTTCCCAGCCTAATCGCAGCAGCCAAAGAAAACCCCGGCAAGATCACCATCGGCGGCTCCCAGCGGGGCAACAGCGACCACCTCAGCTTTGAGCTGATCAACAAGTACACCGAAGGCGAGTTCTCTTACGTCATGTTCAACAGCTCCGGTGAAGTCATGTCGGCAGTACTGGGCGGACACGTTGATGTCGGTATCTTCAACCCCACAGAGTGCATCGGGCAGGTAGAAGCCGGCGAGATCATTCCCGTTGCCACCTTCGCGGCTAACAGACTGAGCGGAGTGTTTGCAGATGCACCGACCTTTGGCGAGCTCGGTTACCCAGAGGTCCAGGTAACTGAAGTTAGGGCTATCGCTGGTCCTCCCAACATGCCCAAGGAAGCTGTAGAATTCTATGAAGAGCTGCTCCGCCAGGTCACTGAGACCGAAGAGTGGAAACGGGACTATATCGAGAGAAATCTTCTCGTAAACAAGTATATGAACGCTGCTGATACCCAGGCTTACTTTGAAGACATGATCGATCTGAACATCAAGGTCTTCAAGGAAGTCGGCTACATTAAGTAGAGGCCGGGTCACAGGCAGGATCCCTCTACGTGAAGGGAGAGATATCGTTTGCGTTACGTTGCACCGGTGATAGCGCTCTTGATGGGCGTATATTGGATAATCGGTGGATTTAGTTACGGATTGTGGATACGGAACGGACCGGGAGGAGGCTTCCTCCCGGTCATCGGAGGTGTCCTTACGATAGTCTTTAGCATATCGCTTATGCTGCAGACTAGAAAAGGAAAGAATGAAGGCGCCGAGTTTAACTGGAAGGCCTTTCTCCCGGCAGGTGCCCTGCTGGTCATGATCCTCTTATCCCAGGTGGTGGGTATGCTGGTTTCCATGGCAATCTTCATTTTTGCTTGGCTGAGGATCATGGAGAAGGAGGGGCTGGCAAAGTCCCTCGCCATTAGTCTAGGCACTGCGTTGGTTATCTACTGCGTATTCTTTGCCTGGCTGCGGGTGCCGTTCCCCAGGGGAATTCTCGGGCTCATCTAGACAGCTAGCGGCGAAATCCGAGGAAAGCGAGTGCTAGTATGGAAAACCTACAGTTCCTATGGCAGGGATTTCAAGTTGCATTAACTATGCCGAATTTGGTCTCGGCATTGGTTGGGGCAATACTGGGATTGATTGTCGGTGCTGTGCCGGGCATCGGGTCTTTAGCAGGCGTTGCTCTGCTGCTTCCCCTGACTTTCCGCATGAACCCGACAACAGCGATTATTGCCCTGGCCACTCTGTACTATTCCAACATGTACGGTGGAGCCTTTAGTGCCATTTTGCTGAACATCCCCGGCGACTCGCCGGCTGTGATGACTGCCCTGGACGGCTATCCCTTAGCCCGGTCAGGCAAGGCAGGACTGGCCCTGTCAACCTCCATTGTCTCGTCCTTTATTGGGGGGACACTGGGCATCATCATCCTCACCATCTCCGGGCCGCTCTTGGCTAGATGGGGATTGAACTTCGGTCCAGGTGAACTGACACTGCTGATCATGTTTGCTATGACCTCCATCGGCTGGCTCTTGGGGGAGAATCCCAGCACCGGTCTGGTTGCCACAGGTATGGGGCTCATGTTCGCCACAGTAGGCGTGGATATGGCCATGGGGCTACCCCGCTTCGATTTTGGCAGTGTTCACCTATTGAGCGGAGTCCCCTTTATCCCCCTGGTCATCGGCATGTTCGGCTTCAGCCAGGTTATTGACATGGT
>LFTN01000202.1:5994-15881 GCA_001513495.1 Clostridiales bacterium DTU087 | reverse complement strand
TTCCAGCCTGGCACTTGGTCAGTCTGGAGCACCAGTCGGACACGTCGTGCAGGGATGTCAACTTTGGCATTGTCGATGGAGAAGATGCGGGATTCCTGTGGAGCGGCTTCGGCCCTTCCTTCCCAAATCACATGGGCCCTTCCTGTTTCATCAATAATCTCGGCCTTGACGATAGCCCCTGGATTGTAGGTTTCATATATATCGATGCGCCGCACATATAAGGCCTCGTCGTAGAAGAGTTCAACCCACTCCTGCCCGCCGTCTGGCATACTTGCGGTCCACGCTTTATCGTAGTCGCCATATCTGGGATAGACATCGGGTAGGCCAGTCATATGCTCTGGAGTCCACTGGTCCTGTCGGTATTGACTGCTGGCTTTAGCTCCACTTGCCCACTGGCTTACCATGTCGGACTGCCCGAGGGCTTGAGGCCAAGGGGAATTACGGCTGCCTGTGATGCTCACTGCGTCAATCTCGTTCCAACCACTAACGGTGTCCGTATCCAAAGTGATCCGTACCCCGTCGCAGGGTACCGTAACGATGCCATTCTTGACACTAAACACTCTTGCGCGGGTTCCTGCAGATCCCCCTTTACCTTCCCAGATGACGTGGCTGTGGCCTGTTGTGTCCGCCAGCTCTATTCTTACGATAGCCCCTGGATTAAAGGTCTCATAGATCTCCACAGTATCTACATAGACAGCCTCCGAAAACCCCAGTTGTGCCCACTGTAGGCCATTGTTCCTATAGGCGGGCGCCCAAGCATATCTGTTGTCACCATAGTTAGGGTAGACATTGGGCTGACCCAACATCTGCTGCGCCGACCAGTCCCAATTTCCATATTCACTGCTTGCAGCGGCTGTTACGGCCCACTGCGTAAAAGACTGCCCCTGGACCTCACCGACAGTGCCAAACAAGACTAACACAGCCAGCAGCGAAATCATCCACCAGTTTCTTTGCATTGTCCTTCCCCCAGTTTCTTACTTAAACAGAAGATTCTTACAATAATCACAGCGGTTGTTACGAATCGGATTCCTCCGGCGGCAGACGTTGCAGTAGATCACGTCATCCTTAGATTTGTCGTACTTCTCATATGTCTCCAGGGCAGGATGATATCGAACACGGTCTCCAACATCTAAATAGTCATACATGTCTCGACCCCACTTACGCTCGACGATCCGCTTTGTCTTGCCCTGATCGGTTCGAATCAACACTATGTACTCGATATATGATTCGTTGTAGCCATCCTCGGCCCGTTTATAGTGCCTTTTCTCCAGCTTCTTCACAACCACGCCATCCCAAGCTCGTTTGTCCATGCCCGCAAAACGCCACAAGTTGATTGTCAGGACGAAAAGACCCAAGCCTACACCTATCGTCAACGCCTCGCTGAGGGGCATTTCATCGCTGAAAAGGCCTGCAATGAGAAAACCTACCGGAAACAGCAGAGCGAAAACGAAAGCACAGCCCATGGCCGATCTTTTTTGCTTTTTGATGGTCTCCAACATTTCGGGAGAATCGGCAACACGGGACCAGCCCACCAAGGAGCGCTCCTCTTCAGGCATCTGATCACTCTCCGTTTCTCGGTTTCTTTCTCCATATTTCACGTCTCAGCAACCAGAACAACCCTACGGCTCCAAGAATGGCGACAGAGTAGTGAAATACTCCTGCTACGCCTAACTCTGAGAAGTCTACAAGATGGGTTGGTTTGTTCACCCTAGGGAAGAATGGTAGATAGCTGATGAGCTCCATACGCCTCTCCCCCTCCTTGAGGTTAGGCCATGCTTCATCGCTCCTGTAAGTGGAATGACCCTTGTACTCTATTCCGCCCACTGAAAAGCGATAGCCTTTGGTCACAGTCCGAGATTCGTTAGATGGTGCACGGCTGTCGTCGATGCGGTTGCTGTAGCTGGTTAGCGTTCCAACGGTGGTCTCGCCGAATAAGCCAAGCGCGAAAATGCTCAGACTGTTGAAGATGGCATACAGCAGGCACACCACAATGATCACCAAGATTACAGGATTGGTTCGTTCATCCCTCGCCTGAACGTTCGCCTTCACTAGCCTTAGTCCCCTTCCAATTGTGGAGCTGTTCTAGGACAGAAACACCAGGGCCAGAACCTAGAGGCCTTTTGCAAAACGAAATCCTAGGAGCGAGTTGGCAGTGTCAGGCTTCCACCCCCAGACTATGCCCATCCTTTAAATCACCTGGGGCCCAGCCCACCTTTTCCCCCAGACCGAAATCTCTCCTTCCTAATAGCCCTGTACTAAGAGTAACAGGTGGGAGTGGACAGGCCATCACCTTTTCGGTCGATATCATAGGAAAACGCCTCTCATACTTTAGTATGAGAGGCGTTTAGACACAGGCTATACGCCTAATTAGCGCATTCTTCGACAATTATGTCCAGCCTGGTAAAATATGGGAATTCGCTCGTCAGGACGCCCCTACTTGATTCTTCAGCACAGTACTGATCAACTCCGCACGACTGCCCACGCCGTATTTCGCGAAAATGTTCCGGACGTGAGTTTTTACTGTGTTTTCACTAATGAACAGCTCGGCAGCGATCTCACGGTTGGATTTGCCTTCCAGCAAAACCTCTAGTATCTCTTGTTCCCTGACTGTTAGAGGATCAAGGGTTGCACTCTGAGCAACAACAGCTGTTCGCTGTGGTTTGCTCATACTTTCATAGACCCCTATATATGCATGGCTCTTCAGAAGCATTGCCAGATGACGGTCTAGCCAGGGTAACAGCGCCACACTCACTGCAACAATGCTAAGGGCTATTACTGTCACTTCAGCATAGGAAAACTGCAGGGAGACAATGTGCCTGCCCAATACGTCCCCAGCTAAGACACCAAGGACATTGGCAGCAAGCCCCAAACCAAAAATCCTCACAGGGCTGTCTGTGTAGTCTAGCATTTCGCCTAGTATGCTCCACCAAAAGAGATCGAAAATGCCGCATGCCCCAAGCATCAAGGTGTCCACAATCAGATAGTCGGAAGCATTGCGGCCAACCAGCATAAAACTAATAAATGCTGCCATAATCATTGCCATACCGACATATAACGCCCTAGAGTGTCTAACCCGCGGCGGCAGGTTTCTCATAACGATCAGGGAAGCAACATAAGGTACCGCCCAATACCAGCTCACCAGAGCGGTTAAATGCTCAAAGGCGGGGTTAATTACCTGATACATGAGCCCAGAGTTGATGGTAATGATCAAGACGAACAGGGCAAGCAGCAGCAAAGGCTGGTTGATGCTGCTTTTCTGGCTCTGCTTATGTTCGGTCTTTTCCCCTTCTTCGGTCATTGACGGGACCGGCAGTGCCCAGATAAAAAGCATACCAACCATCACACAAGTCAAAGACAGAATCAGCCCGATGTACGGCGAGATATTCACAGCCAGCACATTAATGGCGATCATAAGTACGTTAGAATAAATCAAAATGTCGGCACAGGTCTTGAGGCGCTCACATCTTGGAGTAAATGCTTTTAGTAAAAAACCGAATGAAGCTACAACGCAGCCGCTTGCATAACCGCTGACGATTAGCCCCCCCAGCCAAAAAGGCGATGGGCCAAAAAAAAAGGGCGCCGTTGCAGCCCCGCACATACCCATACTGAAGACCATTACATGTCTCACGGCTTCAAGGGATTTTACGAAATAACCACAGGAAACCAGGCCTAGAAGATGGGTGGCGATGGCTATCAAGAGATACGGGAAAGACTCTACTGCAAACGTTCCAAGCAGACTGTACAATACTTGTCCTTCGAAAAGAAACGACAAGATGTAGGCGAAAAATAGAGAACATCCCGCGGCAGAAATCAGCCGCGGGCTAGTAGCCTTGATTCTTACCACTTGACCATCTCCCATATTGCGGATGCCATACGACGCTATTCGTGTCTTACAGGAACGACTCCTGCCTATAGGTTGGAGTCCATACTGTCAAAGAACAGACACTGTTTCGCGGCGAAACGGTGCCCATATGGCTGACTAGTCCGCCTTGACCTGTCTTGCCCTGCTTCCCTTCAGGCAGTAAGATTCCGCCTTCATGTTGGGGATGTGTGCTCCAAACCAGAGAGGTGATCTCAACGTTCATTGAGGAATACGAAAAGAACAAGAACCTGGACAAGAGCAGCATAGTCTTCGATATTTCCGGCGTTCTGGTAACTGAAAAGGAAGCAATGGAGGAGATTCTTCCCAGCACAACGGAGGGACAGCATAGAAAGATAGCGGATTATATCAGAGCATGGGGCATTGAAGATGTCGTTCTAGGCAGCGACTGGCTTTACTGCTCCCCGGCCACGTATATAAGTTAAGTTAAAGAGCTGCTGCCCCTCAGTGACGAAGAATATCGAGCAGCTACTGAGCAATGACATCACTATAGGAATGTTTGGCAGCGAAAGAGCGAGACAAGCCGACAAAGCCCAGGACAAGGCCAGCCTCACATCCCTCACTGATCCACCGCGGTCCTCCTGCGGTAATTTCTAGATGTTAACAAATCGCCGGAACCCCGATTACATCGAGGTTCCGGCGTGGTGCGCCCGGCAGGATTCGAACCTACGGCCTTCTGATTCGTAGTCAGACACTCTATCCAACTGAGCTACGGGCGCATGTAAATGGCGGAGGAGGAGGGATTCGAACCCTCGCTAGAGCTCACGCCCTACTACAGGTTTAGCAAACCCGCCCCTTCAGCCAACTTGGGTACTCCTCCGCGGCTGATGTTTCAATTGTTACGGATTACATTGTAACACACGGGTATTGACCTGTCAATAAGCAGTGCCAACCCGGCTTAACATAGCTGCAAGCCGCTCAATGACTAAACCTATCATACAGCCTTTATCTCGAGAGATCAAGGGCTCCACAACAACTTTCCAACCGAGGTAAAGACCGCCAGACACCCAGGGGCGGCTGGCGGCGGGAGGTTGCGGCGTCGGGCAGAACCCCTACCCATCTGCCTCTAGATGGTCGTGGTGCCTTCCTCATTGACGATCACCTTGAGGATATTGACTTCCTCACCGGTCTCGGCACTGACATACACTATATAGGGTTCGTTGTCACTGCTCACACCTTTGAACTCATAACAGAAGGCTTCTTTTAGGTCTTCTGTGGGAATGATAGCCAGACGGGTAGAAGAGATCTGCAGCTCCGGATTAACTGCCGCCCTTGCCTCTTCAGCGCTGATCTTGGGCTTAGGGATCTCCCGGGTATGGTGAGACATGATGTATCCTAGAGCCTCGTAGCCGACGACCTCGCCGTTATCCAGGGCGACATTGACTTTGATGAGGTCGGGATAGATCAGTACATCATCGATCTCCGGCGCGAAGGGGATCACTGCGATATTGTCGGCCCGCATCGCATAGGTAGGTACCATGTTCTTGAATCCCTTGCTGGCCAAGAACTCTGTCGCCTTGGCCCCTGCCTCTTCTAGGTCCATGGAGGCATCGTCTACAGAGCGGAAATTGATCATGTTGAGGATATGGCCGCCCTTCCGGCTGATATCCACAGTAGCCAAGATCCCCCGTTCCCCTTCTGCCCGGACTACATAGTTGTACCCGGCGATCTTGCCTTTAATGTCTGCGGCTTTCTCCAGATCCGTTCCATCTTTCAAAGAGCTGGGGAGAAAAGCCTGTACTTTTTTCCTTGCTTCGGCTTCATCCAGCTCAGGCCCTGTGAGGCCTTTGGGCTGTTTCTGCTCCACATGGTCTGAGAAGGGCCCATCGTAGATCAGGGTTGGGAATTTCTCGATACCATCATTAATCTTTGTGAAGGGATCGTCTGCCAACGACTTGGTATCTGAAGGCAGCTTCTTTCTAGATATCTGTTCGATTTCCGCCCACCGCAGCTGCCCCTGACCGGCCTTTGCCTGCACCTCATGGAGGTTTTGGCCAAGGAGGGTCACCTGCTGCCTCAAGTTCTGCAGCTGTTCCCGATCTTTGGGGCTAAGTGTTTTCCCCAACGTGTGACTGCGCATCAGCATGTAGGCATAGTCACCGGACTGGGTTAGGAACTTGGCAACATTCATCAGCGTCTCCTGACCCAGAGGCAGTTGGCTCAAATTGGCCTGGGCAGTCATGGCCTCCTGCCAGACGGTGGCCAAGTACCGTACGTTTTCCGACATTCCGTTGGCAACCAGTGCCTTAGCCAGGCTGACCTCGATTTTCTCGATACTGTCCACCAGAGAATAGAAAGAGTTCTGGTAGCTGTTAGCAACAGCTATTTCCAAATCCCTACGGGCATCGTAATGGGTATATCCCCAATACGCAGATCCCAATGCGACCGCCAGCAGCAACACAATCACCGGAACTGTCCATCTACCACCCACCGCTATATCCCCCTTTGCCATCCACTAGCTCTCTATCTGGCAAACACATGGCTGCCTATTTGCGTAATGATACTCCTCGACCAAATCCACGGATTCACCGGTTTAGAAGGATTCCAGAAGAATATGGCTCCATACGTAGGGTCATATCCGTTGAGGGCATCCCTCGCCGCCCGGTAGCTTGTGGCACTAGGTGTCCTCCGCCAAATCAGGCCGTTGGTAACCGACTCAAAGGCATGGCGCTGGAAGATCACCCCGTTGAGGGAGTTGGGAAACCGGGGATTCCGCACCCTGTTCAGGATAGTGGCTGCCACCGCTACCTGGCCTGAATAGGGTTCTCCCTCTGCTTCGGCAGCGACGACTCTAGCCAATAGATCTACATTTTCGCTGCGGGAAACACCCCGGGAGGCCACAGCCCTTGCCCGGGCAGCAGCCGGTGCGGCAGAGCCGAAACCCAGGGCTGCCCAGGTGCTGGGCCCCACCAATCCATCGGCATTCAACCCATTGCGGGCCTGGAACCTGCGGACTGCTTGGGAAGTCTGTGTTCCGAATACGCCGTCAATCGGCCCTCTGTAGTAACCCCAGCTCTGCAGCTTCCACTGGACTAAGCGGACATTAGAGCCGGTAGATCCCCAATGCAGGGTGGGCCTCGCCTGTGCTTCTGCTGTATCTGGTACTCTTACGGGTTCAGCCAAACCCCAAAGCATCGCGGCAAGCATAATCGCGACCAATGATAGAGCTAAACGCCTCATTCCTCTACCTCCCACTACCGCTCCTTGCAGCTGTTAGCAGATTCTCTATCTCATGCCTAGTTCCGAGCTGCACAAGGAGGTTTTGCCTGTAGTGTCTTGCAGAGGTGCTATTTTTATACTTGCCCAATGGGATTCTTCTGAAAATCTGCGGCAGTGACGTGAAAGCTGGGACTGGGCAGCGTAAGAGAAATCCCCCCAAGCAAGTGGGGGGATTGACAGGGAAATGGGAAAGAGTTGGACTAGTTGTCGTTAGAATCTCTCCCGGGGTTGATAGTGTGTATGCAGGAGCTTATGGGATTTCTCACCCAGGGGCCTGCCCAGGAACTCCTCGTACAGTGTCTGGACCGCCGGGTTTTCATGGGACTTACGCAGCGGCATCGCCGCATCTTCCTCGTAGATGGCCCGTATCCTTACTTCCCGCTCGGCATTGGTGGATGGAATGGGCTGGCCGCCTCCTCCGATGCAGCCGCCGGGACAGCACATGACCTCCAAGAACTGGAAGTCTACCTCCTTGGCCCTGATCTTATCCAGCAAGGTCCGGGCATGCTCTAGGGAATGGGCAACAGCGACCTTAACCTCCAGGGTGCTGGAGCCGGTCCCTTGACCTTCTCCCGCAGCGGCTGCTTCCTTGAGAGGCAGCTGCACAGTTGCTTGCTTGATTCCCTTCATACCCCGCACATCTTCGAAATCCAGGTTCTCCAGCTCAGTCCCGGTAACTAGCTCATAGACAGTCCGGAGAGCCGCTTCCATCACCCCTCCAGTAGCTCCAAAGATGGCCCCAGCCCCAGTAGAGATGCCCAGGGGTTCATCATACTCTTCCTCCGGCAGCTCCATTAGGTCAATTCCTGCCTCCCGGAACATGCGGCCCAGCTCCCGGGTTGTCAGCACCACATCTACATCGGGATACCCGCTGTCAGCCATCTCGGGCCGGCCGGCCTCGAACTTCTTGGCTGTACAGGGCATGATGGATACGACGAAGATGCTCTCTGGGTCAATGCCGGCTTTCTCAGCGTAGTAGGTCTTGGCTAGCGCGCCGAACATCTGCTGAGGCGACTTGCAGGTGGATAGGTGGGGGAGCAAGTCGGGATAGTAGTGCTCAATGAATTTGATCCAGCCGGGGCTGCAGGAGGTAATCATGGGCAGAGTGCCGCCTTTTGAGAGCCGTTCCAAGAGCTCGCTGCCCTCCTCCATGATGGTCAAGTCGGCACTAAAATCTGTGTCAAAGACCTGGTCAAATCCCAAGCGCCGCAAAGCTGCCACCATACGCTTGGTGACTCTAGTGCCCGGAGGCAGCCCCATTTCTTCGCCGATGGACACCCGAATGGCAGGTGCCGTCTGCACCACCACATGCTTGGCTGGATCAGCCAGAGCGTCCCAAACCAGCTGGGTATCATCTTTTTCGGTGATAGCTCCCGTGGGGCACACGAGAGCGCACTGACCGCAGTTGACACAGCTCAACTCCACCAAGCTCCGCCAGAAAGGAGCAGTGACAACTGTGTCAAATCCCCGGTTAACCGAATCCAGCATGCCTACGCCCTGAACCTCATGACATACAGTAACGCAGCGGCGGCAGTTGATGCATTTGTTGGGGTCCCTGACTATGGAAGGCGATAGCTCATCCAAGGGAAGGCCCCGGTCCACGATGGGAAATGCTATCTCCCGAATCCCCAGCCGCTGGGATAATGCCTGCAGCTCACAGTTGAGGTTGCGAGCACAGTTCAGGCAGTCCTGGGGGTGGTGAGCCAGCATCAGTTCTAGAATGGTCTTCCGTGCTTCCCGCACCCTCGGGGTGTTGGTCCTAACTACCATGCCTTCCGATACAGGGTACGCGCAAGCTGGCTGCAAAACCCGCTGCCCTTCTACTTCTACTACACAGATGCGGCAGACGGCCTTAATGCTCAGATCGGGGTGGTGGCAGATAGTAGGAATCTCGATTCCCAGCTTCTGCGCCGCTTCTAAGATGGTGGAGCCAGCCGCCGCCTGAACAGTCTGCCCATCGATTGTCAGATTTACAGTGGCCATTTGCTACCCTCCTCTAAGCACTTTGGCGACCGTTGCTGCACACCCCAGCAGGACAGATGCCTTTGGAGATATGGGCTTCATATTCCTCTGGGAAGAACCGCATAGTCGTTAACACCGGGAACGGCGCTGTCTGACCTAGAGCGCATAAAGAAGCATCTTCCATGGCTCTGCTCAGGCGTCTGATTAACTCCACATCCTCTTGGGATGCCTCCATGCGGGAAATCCTATCCACCAGCTCATAGAGCCGCTGAGTTCCTTCCCGGCAGGGAGTGCATTGGCCGCAGGATTCATGGCGGAAAAACCGCATGAAACTCTTAACCACATCGATGATGCAGTGGGTATCATCCATGATCAGCAGTGCCCCTGAGCCCAGGGCCGAACCGGCGGCAGCCAGGGAATCAATATCCATAGGTACATCTAAGAGAGCCTCAGGCAGACAGCCCCCTGAGGTGCCTCCGGTCTGAGCCATCTTGAACTTGCGGCCGTTGGGTATACCGCCGCCGATGTCATAGATGATCTCCCGCAGCGTTATGCCCATGGGCACCTCGATCAGGCCGGCATTGGTGATGTTGCCGGTCAAGGTAAACACTTTGGTACCGGGGCAGTTCTCTGTACCTATGCTCCTAAACCACTGGGCCCCGTTGAGGATAATGGGAGCCACATTAGCCAATGTCTCCACATTGTTGACACAAGTGGGTTTTCCCCAAAGCCCAGCCGATGCCGGATAAGGCGGCTTATATCTGGGTTCTCCCCGCTTTCCTTCTATGGAATTGATCAATGCCGTTTCTTCGCCGCAGACATAGGC
>LFTN01000202.1:0-5900 GCA_001513495.1 Clostridiales bacterium DTU087 | reverse complement strand
TCACCTCGAAAGTATATGTATCCCTTTGACGCTCCAATGGCGTATGCAGCAATGGCCATTCCCTCTATTACTGAATGGGGATCCCCTTCGAGGATCAAGCGATCTTTGAATGTGCCCGGCTCTCCTTCATCGGCGTTGCAGATCAGGTATTTCTGATCACCTGCCGCTCTGGCAGTAAAACCCCACTTCAGCCCGGCAGGAAATCCCGCTCCGCCCCGGCCCCTGAGGCCCGAGTCCTTAATCACCTGAATGATATCCTGGGGCTCCATGTCCCGCAAGGCAGTGCCCAAGGCCTGATAACCGTCACGGGCAATATACTCATCAATATTGTCAGGATCGATGAGTCCGCAGTTCCGCAGGACGACTCGTTTTTGGCGGCTATAAAAATCCATCTCTGACCAAGTCTGGACAGCCTTAGGCACTCTGTCCCCTTGGTACAGCAGTCTATCAATCACTCTGCCTTTGCGGAGGTGTTCAGCTACGATTTCCGGAACATCCTGGAGTGTCACCCGACAGTAATGGACCGCCTCGGGATACACCACCAGTACCGGCCCTTCTTCGCAAAGGCCGAAGCAGCCGGTTTCAACCACCTTGATTTCCCGCTCCAGGCCTTGGGCCCGGATTTCGTCCACTAGGGCAGTCCGCACTGCCCGGGAACCCTTAAGGGAGCAGTTGACACCGGAACAAACTAGCACATGTGACCGAAAGAACTCCACTGTTTCCCCTCCTTCGGGCTCCTTAAGTCCTGCCTTTCTCGGACCTATGAGAGCATCTAGAGTTAATCCTCATCCAAACTTGCCAGGATCTCTTCTACTTTGGCCGGTGTTAGATTGCCGTAGACCTGGTCATTGATCATGACAGCAGGGGCAACTCCACAAACTCCTAGGCAGCTGGTATATTCCAGCGTAAACCTGCCGTTTTCAGTCGTTTCACCCATTTGGATCCCTAACGCTCGCTCAAACGCCTCAATAACTTCCCTTGCGCCTACTATGTGGCAGGGAGCGCTTTCACAAATTCGGATAATATAATTTCCCCGAGGGCGGACTGAGTACATAGAGTAGAATGTAGCAACACCGTATACCCGGCTCAAGGGAATATCCATGGACCGGGCCACCTGGAGCAGCTCTGCTTCGGATAGGGAATTATCATCTGCTTGCACATCATGCAAAATTTGCAGCAGGCAGTCTTCTCTTGCCCCGTAGCGGGCTACGATATCCATGACCCGCTGCTGCACAGAATCCAGCTGTTCTTTCGGAATAGCCACCTCAGAGCCTCCCTTCTCTCTTCTAGCTGACTGTATCCTCCCTGGCAATAACATATTCCCCTATGACCTGGCCGTTGACTATATGGCTGGTGATCATCGCCCGGGCTTTCTCAGGTGTCATATAGCCGTAAGTAATCTTCGGCTCCCCGGGACGAATGACTTCAACCAAGGGTTCCTTTTCGCAAAGCCCGGCGCAGCCGGTCTGGGTGACAACTACATCTGTGATGTTTTTCTTTTCTAGCTCCTCGACTATAGCCAACATCACCTCCCTAGCTCCAGCAGCAATGCCGCAGGTACCCATCCCTACCACAATCTTGGTGCCGTCGGTTTGCTCCCGCAGGCGGATGGATTCCTGGGCTTTTTCCCGTAGTTTTCTTAGTTCATCGAGGGACTTCATCTGTTGTTCCACCTCCATAGAGATATCTCTGGCCTTCTTCTAGATAAGACCTCAACCAGTTGATCACCACCGGCAGACTCAGGGCCTCCTCGCCAACCTCGTCCTTGATAACCCGGGTGTCGATTTCCCACTCCCGTTCATCAACCCGGTGTCTGTAGACCAGGTTCACCTTAGGATTGCTGATGATGACGGTCAACATAGTGGCAGCCATGTCGCCTAAGGGCATCCTATCAATGTGGCTGTGCTGAAAGGCAGCCTCCACCACTGTCCCCTTACCGGGCTCTGACTCCAGGATGAGGCGGCCGCCGGCCCGCTCTGCTGCCATCTTGAGGAGAGGCAGCCCCAATCCCACCTTGCGGGTGGTCCTGGTGGTGGTAAAGGGATCGAGCACCTTCGCTTTTAGGCTCTCCTCCATCCCGCAGCCATCGTCCCTGACAATAATGGTCAGCCGGTCAAGGTCTGTATTTTCCAGTATTTCTACTTCTATCAGGTCAGCACCTGCCCGCAGTGAATTTTGGACAAGATCAAGTACATGAAGTGCCAACTCCCGCATCTTATCACCTATATCGTATCCGGCTGCAGTCATCGGAGGCTAGAAGTTCCTTTAGAGCAGCGAAGCTCACGTCATCAAGAAGCAGCCAGGGCCGGTGACTGCCCACCAGGTCAGTAAGCCTATGGGCATCGGAACTGCACAGGATAGGATAACAGCGCAGTTCCTCATGTTCTTCTATGAATCTTTCATAAGAACAAGACCGGTCGATCTCCACCGCATCCAGTTTGAGTCCTTCAGGCACCATGGCCAGCTGGCTGATGAGGCTGTAGGAGCGCCGGTTCACATGGGCGGCGATGGTCAGGCCTCCATGGGCAGCAATAGCAGCACCCGCTTCCTCTATTCCCAAGGGCACCGACTGCAAGAGCAGCCTCTCAATTGTACCAATTGGCGTGTCATTGCTGTCGTACAAGATCTGTTCACCAAAGATCTTTGGATGATTGGGCTGGTCAGGAAGGCGGGACCAGATCAGGCCTTGAAAAGCTGCAGCCTGCTCCAGGCTCGGGAAAACACCCAAGAGGTGAACCTCCTCCCGGGTTTGGACCTCCACACCTGGCAGTACCGCAAGTCCCAACCGCTCTCCTACTTCCATGACAGCCCCAGCGTTGGCAATTGTGTTGTGGTCGGTTACAGCAATGAGTGCCAGGCCCTCCAGCTGCGCCATGCGCACAATGTTCCAAGGAGTCATTTCTGCTTCAGCGCAGGGTGATGCCGCAGTATGGATGTGCAAATCAACCTGCACCCAATCAGCCATCCCGAAGAGTCCCCCGCAGGCCCAGTTCATATAACCTCCCCACCACATCAAAAGCTGAGAGGCTGGTGCTGAGCAGAGGTATCCCCACATCCTGGGCCTTCTTGACAGTCTCCTCCTCCGGCTGCATGCCGCCGGCGATAATCACCGCGGCGGCATCGATCAGAGAGGCCACCGCCACCACATTGGCATGCACCTGGTTGGTCACCCATATGGACCCTCCAGCAGCTTTAGCCATTACATCACTTAGGAGGTCTGAACAGTAGCCCCCCTCCACCTCTCTATCTAATATCTGGGGATCTTCCACCTCTAAGGATAATGCTGCAACTGCCTCTGCTAGTTTCAATGGGCCTAACCTCCTAGTTAAGTGGCTCCCGGTAATGGGACAAATCAGCTCGGGCTTGACCTGCGGCGTTATTTCTCTGTTTCCTCCTCGGACAGGCCCTTGTCAGCCGCTCCTTGGTTAGATATGGAGCTGGGGACCTGCCGGGCCAGTTCCAAGAGCTCCTCGGCGAGGGACTGCACACCATCCCTCAATACGAATACGCAGTCACCCTCGGAAGCTAACCCTCGGACAATATCTTCAGCCAGCGCCTGACAGCTGGGCGAGCCGCAGGAGCCGCAATCCAGCCCGGGCAGGGATTCGAGGGTCTTCTCCAATAATTCCATTTTCTCAATTGCCCTGGAAAGATCATCATCCAGCTTGAGAATGGAGCGGGGCTCAATCTTTGCCTCTAGGCTGTAAAATCCATCTTCCCAGCGCTTCTCAACTTCCTGCTCTATCTCAGGAACGATCTCAGCGGGAAGGTTCTTAGTCAGTTCCTCTATATTAACCCACGCCTGAAAGGCGTTTTGAACAGTGAGCGGACCGCCGACACACCCCCCGCGGCAGGCCTGGCATTCGATAAAATCGATGTCGTTGAATTTGCCAACCTCGATCTCTTCTAGGACTTCAATCACAGACTGGATACCGTCAACGGCCAGGTGCCTGGGAACTCCAACTGCGTTTTCTTCTCCCGTTGCCCGCCCCCAGCGGACCCCTACCGAGCTGGCTTGCTGCAGACCTTCTGTCTCGTTAATATATGGCAAGACATTGAGCATCCGGGCATAAACAGAAGTGATGGGTATGGCACCGTCTACCCATGAATCTTCAAAACCGATGGGCTGCTTAACGGAGGTAACCTTAGCTGGACAGGGAGTAATAAAGAACGCCCCGATCTCCTCCCGCCGCAGCCCCAATTTGCGCATGACCATCTCTTTGGCCAGCCGGGCTGCGATATCCACCGGAGCGTGGACCGGTACCAGGTGCTCGATCAAATCGGGGAAACGCACCTGAATCAGGCGGACGATGGCGGGGCAGGCAGATGAGATTAGAGGCCGGATAGAACTGCTTTCAATGTAGCGGCGGATGGCAAGGCTCACATATTCAGCTGCCTCGGCTACTTCGAAGACAGCGTTAAAACCCAGCTGCAGCAGGCCTTGGAGAATCTTGGAAATACTCATATCCGGCCCGGAGAACTGGGCGTAGAAGGACGGTGCCGGCAAGGCCACCGTATATTTGAATTTACTCAGTAGGGAAAAGTCGTCGGCGATTGCCCGCTTGGCGTGGTTGGGGCAGATCCTAATGCACTCTCCGCAGTCTATACAGCGGAGCTCCAAGATCCTGGCTTTCCCACTGCGCACCCGAATGGCTTCAGTGGGGCAGCGTTTGATACAGATCGTACAACCTTTACAGTTCTCTGTTTCCAAGGTAACCGAATGGAAATACGGCTGCACCATTACTCACCAGCTTCATGGAGAATTGTCACCTGCAGACACGTGCCTTCGCCTACCGTAGATTCGATGCGGAACTGATCAGCACTTCTTTGGATATTGGGCAGTCCCATTCCTGCACCGAAGCCCATCTCTCTGATTTCCTCGGTAGCAGTGGAGTATCCTTCCTGAAGTGCCTTTTCGATATCCGGAATCCCCGGTCCAGAGTCTTCACAGATCATCTCAATACTCTCAGGTGTTATATCAACCTTGATCTGGCCTCCATAGGAATGAATTACAATGTTCATTTCAGCTTCATAGGCGGCGATGGCTGCCCGGCGGATAACCGCAGGATCAAGTCCCAGCTGCTGCAGCAGCCGTTTCAGCTTGCTGGCTGCCTCTCCTGCCCGCACAAAATCCCGGGCAGCAACATCATAGGTAACTGACATCAGTGCTCCTACGTCCTTGACGTCAGGCACTCTCCGGTCCTCCCTCCGGGATCCAGTTCCGAACACCCCTTCAGACCGAGACAGTACAGCTTCCCACAGGCCTCATAAAGAGGAAAATCAGTGACAAGCAAAGGCAAGTCCTCTTCCTTGGCCAATTCAATGACTTCTGCAGCGGGCCGTTTCCCCCGAACGAAGACGATTCCGGCTAGATCCACAACCCCAGCAGTGCGGACTACTTGAATGGAGGTTAACCCCGTCAATAAAAGAGTCTTAGCCTTGGTAAAGGCTAAGACATCACTCATCAGGTCCGCGCCGCATACAGACATTACCAGGCGGTCCATATGGGTTGATGGGGTCAGGAGCTTGGCCTCGATTGCATCAATAATATCTCTAATGCGAAGGCCGCTGTCATTAATAATGCGTTGAGTTCTACATGAGGACACAGCTCGCTCCCCTTTCAACAGTTGGAGTATTGATCAGGCTACGATTACTCAAATTTTATCATTGCATACTGTTGCTGTCAATTTTATCTCAAATTGGGTCCATAGCCGTAAAGATCAAAAAAGCCATCTCCCACAGACGGAAATGGCTTCTTGGATGGCGGAGGGGGTGGGATTCGAACCCACGGAGGCTTGCACCTCAGCGGTTTTCAAGACCGCCACGATCGTCCACTCCGACACCCCTCCAGTTGTGTCAGCTCATTTATTCTAACACGGCAGCCCAGCCACCGTCAAGAC
>LFTN01000155.1 GCA_001513495.1 Clostridiales bacterium DTU087 | reverse complement strand
CTGATGGTTTCGTCCGCTGTTGGAAAAGTCGCAGCAGGTACCGCGCCCTTCGTCAATCATGCACCCGATGCCTCAGCAGGATCTCTAGATTCAGCCAGGCTCTATCTCTATGCGGGGGAGAGCATCATAAAGCCTGTATCCGGCTTAGAACGGGTTGCCGTCGGAGACCCCGGTATTGCAGATGTGACAGTGATAGAAGAAGATACCCTGCTAGTCAACGGCATCAGCGCCGGGTATACGACTTTGATGATCTGGAACAGTACAGGGATAGAGAAATTCGACGTAGTGGTTACAGCCCGGCCTCCTATTGATCTATCAGTTGTAGAGCGGCTGCTAGAACCTTGGAACATCACGGCCAGCTGGTGGAAGGAATACCTTGTGCTGCAAGGCAGTTTGGAAGACGAAACACAAAGACATACGGTAGAAACATTAGTAGGCTCTATCTGGAACCCGGTTGTGAGCTTGCTGACTGTGGAAGAGAGAACTGCCGATAAGGAAGTACAGCAGACATCCGGGGTGGAGATAGCTGCTGATGAACTGCGGGCGCAGGAGATCAAAAGAACGCTGGGACTGCCAGGCGTATCTGTTCAGGTGGTGAGAGACTTAGCCATTTTGGAAGGCCGGGTGGCCGCGGCAGCAGATCGCCTGCGGGCGGCGGAGATTGCCCGTCAATTCAGTCCAGAGATCTTGAACTTGATCGAGGTTGCAGAAGCAGAAGAGGAAGCATTGACAGCAGATGCTGATGTGTGTATTTCTGAAGCAGAGCTTGACACCGAGAACGAAGGACTTGAGGAAGGCTGGGAAGCCGATTCAGCATCCATCATCGAAGGAATCAGGGAATTGTGTGCAGAGTGGGGTTACAGCCTGGACTGCCTCGGCGGAGTCTTTATTCTGGAAGGCGAAGTTGAGGATGCCCGCCGCAAGGATGTGCTAATTGAGCTCTTGAAGGCCCACGGCCTGACATTTGTCGATGCAACCACTAATAGGCAGCGGGAGGCAGCCCATGGGGAGCTGGCGGGCCTTCAAGCTGTACTCCAGGAACTTCCCGGGCTCTGGGATGTGAAGCTCTCAAAGAAGGGGAAGCGCCTGATCCTCGAGGGCTGGGGAAAGGATCCAGCCGTTATGGACGTTGCCGAGTCTTTGGTACGAGATTACGGGACTCCCTTGGGGCTGGAAGTTTCCAACTTAATCCAGCTCTACTCTGAGGAAGAGATGGTGAAGGCAGCACCATCACTGATCCAAAAGGAGATGGGGATTCCCGGTCTGGTGGTGCGCTGGGTTGGTGATGCCCTTGTACTTGAAGGTACGCTAAACCCAAAAGACCATCAGGCAGCAGTGGCCTTAGCCGGCCAATACAGTTCCAATGTCGTGGACCTGATCTCCAATGGGAACCTGTCAGCCTTGACCATCGCCCAAATTAAAAACCTCATCGGCAGCGGTTCTGTCTCGGTGAAGGCTGTGGGGAATACAGTACTGCTCAAGGGCACTGCTTCATCCAGCGAGGAGAAGGAGGCAATGCTGGCCGTAGCTGCCGCCTTTGGCTATCCGGTAATCGATGCCGTCATGGTAAGCACTCCAGAGGTGGAGCCGGAGGTCTTTTCAGAGGCCGATATCGCCGGTGCCATCGGCCTAGAGGCTATCAAGGTCAGTATTCTCAACGGTACAGTGCTGCTGGATGGCACAGTTGAGGCGCCTGGAGACAAGCTGCGGGCTGAACGCATTGCCGATGCTTTCGGGGCGCCGGTGGTGAGCCTGATTTCCCTCGTGGAACCGCCGATCCAAGAGGACAATTCTTTGGAGATGGAAAGTGCCCGTCTGTGGGAGCAGTTGGTTGAAGAGGCTGCCGCCCAGGGCGCAGTCCTTTACAAAGCAGCATCTACACCGGTTCTGGCAGGACAAGTGACACCTGAAGCCGGTGCCTACTTGGAGTCCCTGCTCAATAGCGAGCTTCCCCACTGGATCAACAGATTGGAAACAGTAGATCCCGAACCACAGCTTCCGTCATTGGAACTCATCAGCTCTGCCCTTGGGAATCCTGCCGTTAAGTGTACTTATGTGGGGAGTACCCTGGTGCTCCAGGGACAGGTGGAGTCTGAGGAGGAGCAGCGGCGGGTGGAAGCCATCGCCTCTATGTTCGGAGTGCCGGTGGCAAGTTTTGTTACCCAAGCAGACGGTGTCCAGCAGGTCTGGGTAGATGTGTGCATGCTGGAGCTTTCCTACAGCGGCCATCGAGAGCTGGGAATAGACTGGCACATTAGCCTGGAGCAGGAAGAACCGGCAGGAATGCTGAGGACACTGCCCGGCGGGTTGTCTGACGCTGAGCAAGAACCGAAGTCGGCCTTCAGTGTGATTGTAGGCCCCCTGTGGGCAGAGACGCACCTGCACAGCCTGCTGCGCTCCGGCAAGGCCAGAGTCTTGGCATCTCCCTCTTTGCTTACCGAAAACCGCCAACAGGCCGAGTTTCTTGCTGGAGGCGAAATCCCTGTGCCCACCGATGTTGAAGGTGTTGACTGGAAGTCATACGGTGTGGGATTGAAGGTCACTCCCACCATCCTGGACAACGGATCTGTGCACTTGCAGGTGGAGCCGGAGGTCAGCTCTCTTGATTGGGATAACGCCGTTCAACTGGAGAATGCCCTAATTCCCGGCGTCCGCACCCGCCGGTGGCGGACCCAGGCAGCGGTGGAACCGGGCAAGGCTCTGGTCATCGGCGGCCTCCTCTCAGAAGAAGAGACTAGTTTAGACAGGCAAGTACCTATTCTAGGCGAGCTGCCCATTCTAGGCAGCCTCTTTCGCAGTGAGATGAAAACCACGCTGAAGACTGATCTCATCGTGCTGGTCAGTCCCAGGGTAATCGATGGGCAGGAAATGTCGGGACTGGAGTTCACACTAGAGCGCTAAAGCTGGAAAATGACCTGAGTGCGGAGGTGGAGAGGATGGCAGTCGCTTCAGTAAAAGCTCCGGCCCAGCGGCGGCTGGGGCAGGTGTTATCCTTTTACAGCGGCAGGGGAGGAGTGGGCAAGACATTTCTCTGTGCTAATTTGGCGGCTATGCTGGTCAAGAAAGGATACAGAACCGCCTTGGTAGACCTGACTTTGCGCCTGGGAAGCGACCTCGCTGACTGGTTGGGCCTGGAGGCTGATCGCAACTTCTCTGACTTGCTGCCGGTGATGGATGCCATTGATCCCAGGGCATTGGAAAGCTATCTCTTGCCCCACGAGAACGGGCTGCGGCTGTTGGCCGCTCCCCAGAGCCCTGACCGCTGGCAGCGCATCAAGGAAGGACATGTAGAGAAGGCAGTTCATCTGCTGCGCTACCGATATGATTTCGTATTGATGGACCTAGCAACCAGCTTTGATAACCGCATACTGTCAGTCCTGCCCATCAGCCATAGGATTTACACCGTGGTAACCCCTGACGGAGGGGCCCTGCAGAACCTAGGAGACTTGGTGAGGCTGCTGCGCCTTTTGGGCTATGGGGGCCGGACCAGGCTTATCCTCAATCGCTTTACCGGCAGGGAGCTTCTGAATGTGCCGGAGATGGAACAGGTGGCGGGACAGCCTTTTGACTACATGATACCGGAGGTCTCTCTGAGGCAGGCGGGCCTAGACAGCTCAAATCTGGAGGTGCCCGGGAGGCTGGCAAAAGGGATGCTTCCCATGGTGGAGGAGCTTGTAGGAACAGAGTCAAAGGCAGCGGGTCCCTTGAGCAGGCGGTTCTTGCCGATAATCGTTAATCCCAGCAGAACTGAGGCTAACCCAGGGGAAGCCAACGGGGAAGAGGTTCATCTAAAGGAATTCCGTCAAAATCTCCAGGCTCTAGTCCATCAAAGGGTGATTGAACAGGTCGGGCCTCAGCACCTCACCATAGAGAATGGCCGGGGAGCCAGGACCCATCTAGAAGCCCAGGTAGTTAAGGTAATCGATGATGTCTTGACCGAAAGGGTTGGGAACCGGTGGACTGAGCAAGAGCAGCAGGCCTTCCGGCAGGAGATGGTTGATGAGATTTTGGGCCTCGGCCACCTGGAGGTGCTGCTGAGGGATCCTGAAATCACTGAGATCATGGTCAACGGTAGTGACCAAGTATATGTTGAGCGCCGGGGGCAGTTGATCTTGACAGACAAGCAGTTTACCAATGATAGTGCGGTAATCAAGATTATAGAGCGGATTATTGCTCCTTTGGGACGGCGCATCGATGAAAGCTCCCCCATGGTCGATGCCCGGCTGCCTGACGGCTCCAGGGTGAATGCCGTCATCCCGCCGCTGTCGCTGAACGGCCCGATGCTGACAATCCGCAAATTCCTCGACGCAGCTCTGACCATCGATGATCTAATTGGCTTAGGATCTCTAGATGAGGAAATGGCAGAGTTCTTGCGGTTCTGTGTCCGGGCCAGGATGAATCTTGTCGTCTGCGGAGGTACCGGATCGGGGAAGACCACACTCCTCAACGTTCTATCCAGTTTCATTCCCCCCGATGAGAGGGTCATAACCATCGAGGACGCGGCTGAACTGCGGCTTAGGCAGCCCCATGTGGGGCGGCTGGAGGCGAGGCCGGCAAACATTGAGGGGAAGGGAGCAGTCAGCATTCGGGACCTGTTGCGGAATGCCCTGCGTATGCGGCCGGATCGGATCATTATTGGCGAGGTACGGGGACCGGAGACCATTGACATGCTGCAGGCCATGAACACCGGCCATAATGGTTCCATGACTACAGCCCATGCCAATTCCCCTAAGGACCTGATGTCCCGGCTGGAGACCATGGTCATGATGGGAAACATGGACCTGCCGCTGAGGGCTATCCGGGAACAGATAGCTTCAGCACTGGATATTGTAGTCCACCAGGGCCGGTTCAGAGACGGCAGCCGCAAGATAACGGAGATAGCCTGGATTGAAGGTATGGAGGATGACAGGATAAGGCTGATCCCCTTGTTTGCCTTCCGAGAGGAAGGCAGGGATGTAGGAGGCAAAGCCAAAGGAAAGTTTTACAAGGAGAATATGCCCCAGAGCTTATATGACAAGCTGCAGCAGCGGGGGGTGTGAGGATGCTGCTGACCCTGTTGTATTTCTTCAGTTTTCTTTGTTTCGGGCTAGCCTGCCGAAACCTCGGTCCTGCTGGATCATGGAGGGAAGGATTAGAGAGGCTGGGGCGTAATCTAGCCGGCCATACAGGCTTTAGGTTGGTGGCAGGTGCGATCCTAGGCTGGGTTCTGGCTGGGATCTGGGGAATAGCAGCGGGTGCAGGGTTTGCAGCCATCATCCCGCCGCTGGCTGCCTCAAGGC
>LFTN01000019.1 GCA_001513495.1 Clostridiales bacterium DTU087 | reverse complement strand
ATCTCCATCACCTGACGGCGGGCAGCGGTGAAACTGACATCGAACAATGCCTTTCTCCCGCGAGGGAAGTTCAAGATGGCTGTCATGGCACTATCGACATCGTTTTCCAAGACCCCGGAGGCCGCTACTGAAACCGGCTCCTCGCCGTACAGTAGACGGGCGCTGTGGATGCAGTAACATCCCACATCCATCAAGCTGCCGCCTGCCAGTTCTTTGCTGTAGCGGATATCCTGTCTATTGGGCAGGGGGAAGGAAAAAGCCGAACGGATAAGGCGGACATCACCGATGCGGCCAGCAGCTAGAATCTCCCGAATCCGCTGATACTGGGGATGGAACTGGTACATGAAGGCCTCCATGAAGATGATGCCCTCATTCTTGCAGAAATCGATGGTGTAGCGTGCCTGCCCGGCATCAACAGCCATGGGCTTTTCGCAAAGCACGTGCTTCTTCGCCTTTGCCGCCCTTATGGTCCACTCCGCATGCATGCCGTTGGGCAGTGGTATATAGACAGCATCGATGTCGGGATCGTCCAGCAGCGCTTCGTAGGAATCGTAGGCCTTGACATCATCTAGCTGCCGGCCGGTGTTCTTGCTGAGGGCTGACAAATACTCCTCTGCTTTTCCAGGAGTCTGACTGGCGACAGCCGCCAGACGGGCCTGGGGAACTGCCAAGATGGCCGGTGCCACTGCGTTAAGGCCGATCCGGGCCGTGCTCAAGATCCCCCAAGTTACCATGCCATCACTCTCCCTTGCTTGGATTTCTTGCCGCCTTCTATATGCATTCCTTTAACGTGCAGTCACATCTCCAGTACATCTGGTTTGACTATTCCCCGCAGGCTGCAGTGTTCCTCTCCCGCTGCTTGCCGGGAAAAGCTGCTAAATCCCGTACAGCTTCCGGGCATTCTCACTGAAGATCTGGCGGGCAAGCTCTAAGGCCCGCTGATAGCTGAAGTATCCATCCTGGACTTTATCTGCCAGGGCCTTAGCCGCTGTCCACCGGAGAGCTAATACCGCTCCGAAAGTCTCTTCCGGTGTCCAGCAGTCGCCGCCCCAAGTGATTTTCTCAGAGGTAACCGCTGTCTCTATCCATTCATGGAGGGCCTGCACCGCCGCAGTGGGCGAAATCAAAGGCAGCCAGACTAGATCCGCGTAAACGTTAGGATAATTGTGCAGCAGCCCGCCGATCTCCCTAGTCCAGGGATAGCCGCCGTGGAACAAGACAAACTTCGTGCCGGGATGTTTTTCAATGAGGGGCACCAAATACATAGGATTAGAGCCCCCGATTTTGCCCAGACCTACGTGACACTGCAGGGGCAGCTCCAAGGCCCCTGCCCGTTCCACGATAAAATGGAAGACATAATCCTGAAAGGCCTTGACTTGTTTAGGTACGGCATCCTTCATCCCAAAGGCTGCCTCTGCATCCTCCCTGGCGGCCTCATCAAAGGCCATTGACCTGTCGTAAGCCAGGGCGCATTTCAGGGCAACACATCCCTCCTGCTTCTTGGCCGTCAACAGGAATTCTACAGCTTCCAGGTACTCGGCAAAGCTTGACGGCTCCATTCCGTAAGGAGCAAACAGCTGCCAAGCGTTGTTGCCGTTGTGATCCTTGACGCCCCGGCTGTGGCTCATGACTAGGGCATTGATTCGAAACGTCGGGCGGTAGAATTCGGGATGGCCGTTATCGCTGCCGGGATGCCAATAGGCATCGAGAACAGCCTGCTCGATACCTGCATGGCAGTGCAAGATGTGAAAATACCAATCAGGTGACCTATGCCTAGATGTAATACTCTCAGAGATTTCCTCCCAGTTGGCTGCACTCAGCTCCCCGTCGAACCCATAGAGCCTCTGCAGGCCTAAGGCCAGCCACCGGTAGTATGAGTTGGTGCCGACCTTGTAGATAAACGACTCCCGTTCGTCCGGCGTACTGCCGGTATCCACACCGCACCATCCGACATAAGAGTTGTCAAATATGTAATCCAGTGTCACCAACTCACCCCGTTCAGGAATGAGATGATGCTCATGACAACTGATAATGCCCAGCCCTTCCAATTCCTTCTCTAGGCTGTGCCGCAGTGCTCCTAACTGCATTGCCGTCAACCTCCCTGCCCGTAAATGAAGAACCAGGCCCGCTGAAAGCGGCCTGGCCTGCTGCTTCACCTATCCTTCTCCGTAGAGCAACTGGTGCTCTCTCAAGATCTCCATTGGGGTCGCTGTCCCGGTAATCTTTAGCTTCTTGACCACAACCCTGGCCGCCAGATTGGCGATAAAGACCGCTTCCCCCACCTCTGCCCCAGCTGCACGGCAAGCCATGAAGGCAGCGATAAAGCAGTCTCCCGCCCCCACCGGATCAATGGGAGGCTCGGCCGGCTTGGCGACAACTTCTAACATCTTTACACCGTCAGTCCACAGGGCGCCTTGAGCACCGGCTGTCACCAGCACCTGGGCTTGGTTATCCCGGCTGAGCCGCAGGGCCGCATTGACCAGATCATCCTTGGCAGCCTGCTCAGGGTCAGCTTGGGGATTCACTGCTTTGAGAAGTTCAATGTGATTGGGCTTGAGCAAGACATGCTCATACAGATGGATACGTTCCCGGCTGTCTACCGCGATGAGGCACTTAGAACCCAGCCGGCTGATCTCTTCCCGGACGGCATCGGTAATCACGCCATTGTTCAGCTGGTCAGCCGTGATTATACCTTGATATGTCTCTGCAGCGGCATGAAGCCTCTCTATCACATCCCTCTCTGTGACAGCAGCAAGGGGATTGGTGTTCTCAAAATCCAAACGGGGATCTTCATACCAGATGTCTCCATATCCGTAACGGATAGGTTTGCAGTAAGCGGGAGTAATTCTATCCTCTGCTGTGACCACCAGGGAATAATCGATCCCTTGCTGATCCAAGAGCTTCTCCATCTCCCGGCCCCGCCAATCATCCCCGATAACGGTGAGAAACCCCACCCGCTTGAGTCCCAAGGCCGCCAGATTAGCCGCTACATTAGCAGCTGCCCCCAGGCTCGTCCGCTCTTTGACTACAGGCAGAGGGAAATGGGGTGTTTCCCGGGAAAGCTGACTCCTGGTCATATCCGCCTCCCAATATACATCGAGGCAGCCATCTCCCACTACTGCGATGGACACATCGGCAAGGCGGCTGAGGATCTCTTCCAACCGCCCGCCGTTGATCCCAGCGAACTGGTTATGCATCATCGGCTTCATCTCCTCCGTCTGCTGCCCCTCCCCGGGTCTCCTCCTGTTGACTTCCCGTCAGCAGACTATACAGCTTGGGAATGGTATCTAGATGGTTTCCCATGATGTAATAGCCCTGCCCTCCAAGGCTTGTAGGACGGTTGACCACGTTTTTCCTGGGGCGGTAATAATAGTGGAAATGGTCCTGACCCACATCGCTGCGGTAATCGCCCAGGGGGATAATATCGAAGTTGGCGGTGGTCAGCCCCTCAACTGGATAACCCTGGTTGCGGCTGATGGCAAGGGCCTTTAAGAATACTTCTGCACCCATTACGGCCGACCCGAAGTTGAGGTAGACACCGCCGTCTAACTGGGCGATGCTGTGGGTGAAAATGGCAAAATCAATGCCGCTGGAGCCCCCTAGAGCCGCAAAATCGGCAGCAGGATGCTGGTGGATAATATCTGCCCCAATGCTGATATGAAAGGTTGCTGGAACCCCAAGACTGTATGCCTGGTAGATGACGCTGTCATATCGGTGGGGAAACTGCTCTGGATGCACATCCATATACCGGGCTAAACTCGCGCCGTAGCCTAAGCCTTGGGCATATCCCTCCCGGATAGCCGCATTCATGAAGCTGCCGGTTTCCTCCCACATGCCAAAGGAACCATCTTCAATAGCCCGGGGGACATATTCCGACGTACCCCCTAGATATGCCAGTTCAAAATCATGGATGCTGACAGCACCATTGCCAGCCACATGGCTGATGAAACCCCGGCGCATCAGCTCGATGACATAACGGGACAGGCCGCACTTGATCACATGGGCTCCCATAAACCACACCACCGGCCTCCCGTGCCTGCGGGCCTCGAGAATGCTGTCTGCCACTGCGCCTATCTCTGGATGATCCCAACTCGACAGGGGAGATTGGCCCGGCACCGCCAGATTCTCGATGGTAACCAAATTCTTGCGGTTCCGGGCAGAAAAGGTCTTGGATTTGCTCAGATCGAGCTTCTTTGGATAAAGATTCTCCTGCTGCAGCATAGCTACTACCTCTCCATCGCTGATTTTATTGTTTCCTTAAAAGCTAATTCCAGGGGCCTGCCGGTCCGGCTAGTTTTCATCCGGCCGTACCGCCCCCATCTTATACCCAGGCGCCAGGGTGTAAACCCGTCTGACTGTCGGATCAGTGTTCACGTGGGAGGCCACGATCCTACCGACAAACAGCATGTGGTCCCCTGTCTCCAGCTCAGCTTCCAGTTTGCATTCGAAGTTGGCAACGGCATCTGTTAGAAGCAATGAATCGATTTCTACAGCAGGTTCTGTGGCAACGGGGTGCTCTTTGAACTTGTCTATATCCCGGCCTGAATGGGTTCCATAGAAAAGGGCTGCCTCTGCCATCTCACTGGAGGGGAAGGCAATGACAAACTCCTCAGCTGCTTCGATGACCTCTCGGGAATAGTGATTGAGATTCACCGCAATGGCCATCATGGGCGGCTGATGGGAAGTGATCATTGTCCATCCCAGAGTGATGGGATTGTACTTACCCTTCTGGTCTTTGGCAATGGCTATCACCACTGCTTCAGGAAACTTCCGGTTGATCACCTCTGTATACCGTTTCTGAACCTGCACTTCACACCTCTCCTTTTGATCAGGATTACGCTTCTAGGACTAATATTTCCTCTTGTTGGCAAGGTCCTCCTCCCTAGATTGCGTGCACCCCGAAAGCCAGAGAATTTGATCCAAGTACCGCTCAACCCGTGGGAAAGATGAGATGCAAATACACCGGCGGATACGAAAGACTCCCCACCCTTAATGTGGGGAGTTCCGCATGCGGAGCGGCTTTAACCGCTTCAACGCCGCCAAAATGCCGGCACCAGCAGGACTAAGATGGTGAAAATCTCAAGCCTGCCGAGGATCATGGCAGCGGAAAGAAGGAGTTTGCTTAAATCCGTTAGACTGGCAAAGTTTGTATTGGGGCCGACAACACCGAATCCTGGCCCTACATTGCTCAAAGCTGTAGCCACTGCCGATGAGCTGCTAATCAAGTCCATGTTCTGGGTCAGCAGGATGAGGGTGAAGGAAACAAAGAGCAGTCCGTACACCATCAAAAACCCTGAGACATTCTGCACGACTTCCTCCGAAACAGACCGGCCGTTGACCCGGAGTGGAATTACCGCCTGGGGATGAATTAGCCGGTAAAGGGTACGTCTCACATACTTGAGCACAATCAGTAAACGGATATGCTTGACCCCCCCGCCGGTAGAACCGGCACATGCGCCCAAGAAGGTCAAAAAGAAGATGATCGTCCTGCTGAACTCCGGCCACCGATGATAGTCAGCGGCGACAAAGCCTGAGGTTGAGGCAATTGACAATACATGAAACACCGCGTCCTGCAGGGCTTCACCCATGGACTCATACAAGCCCCTGATATTTACAGTCACAAACAGAATCGAAATGACAACGATAGTGATAAACAGCCTTAACTCTCCATCTCTCACCAAGGGCTTCGCGTTTCCCGTCAACAGCTCATAATACAGGGAGAAATTAATGGATGCCAGCAGCATAAACAAAGAGATCACCCACTCTGCCGCCGGATTGGCAAAACCGCCGATACTGGCATTCTTGGTGGAAAAGCCTCCCGTCCCCATGGTGGCAAAGGAATGGGTCACGGCATCAAACCAGTTCATTCCAGCGAACCTCAAGGCAATGACCTGGAGCAGTGTAAGCAC
>LFTN01000040.1:1353-14992 GCA_001513495.1 Clostridiales bacterium DTU087 | reverse complement strand
ACCAGTGAGCAGCTGTTTTTGGCTGTTCGTTTGGGGCGCATTCAGGAAATCCAACCGCCGCTGCCGGTGGTCTTCGATGACAGCCTGGCCAACTTCGACCGCCGCCATGCATACCAGGCTATGCGGGCCCTTAAGAGCCTTGCCCAAAGGCACCAGGTGTTTGTCCTCACCTGTCATCCCGAACTCGTTGAAATGATCGCGGATGTCCAGGGTGATGAGCCGGCGCAGTACTGGCAGCTGGATAGGGGGGTGTTCTCCCGATCAGACTGGCAGAGCCTTGCCAGATTCTTGGATGTCCGAGGGAATGCCTAGGGAAAAGCAGGCCCGTTGTGGGCACACAAGAACCGGGAATTGCAAACCAGAGCAGCAGTAGGTATAATGGATCCAGCCGCTTGATGGTGTCAGGCGACTGGCGGGCCCTGGGAGGGGCCCAAAAGGCGCCGGGCTGGAATCCAGCAGCAGGTATGATGATTAGCCTGTGGGACTCAATGGCTTATTGGGAACCACAGGTTTTTTTCCTCAATAAGGGGGAGCAGTATGGATGAAATGGCCCGTTACAAGGTCGGGCGACGGGTTTCTTGGCTGACTATCATAGGCAATATCCTCTTGGCGGCGGTCAAGGCTGTAGTAGGTGTGCTCTCCGGGAGCTCAGTCTTAATTGCCGATGCAGTCCATTCCTTGTCCGATGTGGCAACAACGGTGGTGGTCCTGTTTGCCCTGCGGATTGCCAAGACGCCGCCTGATGCAGAACATCCTTACGGCCACGGCCGGGCTGAAAGTATCGGCGCCAAGGTGCTGGCGGTGATGCTGGTCCTCATGGGCCTCAGTATAGGAGGGACTGCTGTCAGGCAGCTCTTTGTCGGTACCTATACCATACCCGGGCAGATGGCTATCTGGGCTGTCTTGCTTTCAATCGTTGTCAAAGAGGCCATGTACCGCTACTCCATGGCGGTGGGCCAGCGGATTAACAGTACTGCCCTGATTGCCGATGCCCTGGAGCATCGCTCCGATGCCATGTCATCTGTGGCGTCCTTGATCGGCGTCGTCGGTGCCAGGCTGGGATACCCCGTATGCGATCCTTTGGCAGCAGTTGTGGTCTCAGCCTTCATTGTGAGGATGGGAGCGGGGATCTTTCTAGAATCCTCTCATGAGCTGATGGATGCCCAAGTTCACGGAGCGCTGGCAGCAGAAGTTGAAATGCATGCCAGCAGCGTACCGGGGGTCGAGCACGTTGACGAAGTGAGGATCAGAAAGTACGGTGCTTATCACTTTGTCGATATGAAACTCAGTGTAGATAGGGATCTGACAGTCTGGGAAGGACACGCCATCGCTTCTCAGGTGAAAAGCAAGCTGCAGAACTCGGTGCCCACCGTGGGGGATGTGCTGGTGCATATTGACCCATATCCGGATCATCACGATCTAGGAGGTTCAGGCAGCTAAACTGGCAGACAGGTAAGGGGTGGATGAGCTCCACCCCTTTACGATGCACGGACTTACCTTCTTAGCCTCGAACCTGACCTCTTCTGGCCTGCGTTACCTGAAGACTTCAACCTGCCTAGTCCTATGGCGCCAAGGGGTCCGGCAGCAACTTCCTTTAGAATGCATCTTCAGCTCTTTTCATATCCCGGCTGGCGGTAACATCTATCCCCGTATCCAATATATTGGGCAGAATCACATCGCCGGTTCTCACCGGGGCAGTTACTTCCACCTTTGCCAGGATGCGCATGGCATCGGCCAGCAGCTCTTTGGGAACAGCCTCTGTGGTCCTGACAGGCAAGAGCGGCAGGCTCCCATTGCGGATCCTGACTGTGGTTGTCAGCACCCGCCTGGGGTCCAGTATCTCATTTCTAGCATATACCTCTCCTCGCCGGCATTGAGCCCCGGTGATGGAAAGCTCTCCATCGGCATTCCTGGTTACTTCCAGCTGGCAGCCGGTAGGACAGGTGATGCAGGTCATCTTTCGCTCAAGCTCTTGATTTACCTGAGTACCTATCGCCATCTGTGTTCTCCTCCCTCCTGATGCACGCTGACTATCTGGGTTCTGCCTTGAGGCAGAGTTCCCGGCCCTGGACAGCTCCCGCCTCTCGAAGGCTGTCCCAGTGCTGCGGCTTCAGCCTGATTTTCAGCATTTCACTGGGCCGCACCTGGCGTTTCCGGGCCAGGGCAACGCCGCCGAGGGACAGGGTGATGTCATCCATCGGCTGCATCACCCGCAGGTAGAGGTCCACCTCGGCGCCTGGGGTTATCCGCTGCGGGAGCACATAGCGGACGCCTTCTCCCGGTGTGATGGCCAGCTGGCTCGCCTGGCGTTGTACTTGATTCTCACTAGCTGCAGCAGCTTGATTTTGCGCATAGCGGGCTGCTGCCTCCCCCGCTATTTCCGCTTCTTCGCTGACATAATCTACCAGGTCATGGACATGCAGTACATTGCCGCAGGCGAAGATGCCCGAGATCTCAGTCTCCCGGTTCTCATCGACAATGGGTCCCCCGGTACAGCGGTCTAGAGGCACCTCAGCCTCTTGGGACAGCTCGTTTTCGGGGATGAGGCCCACGGAAAGAAGCAGGGTGTCACAGGGGATGTACCTTTCTGTGCCGGGAATGGGGCACCAATTGTCATCGACTTGGCTGACTGTGACTCCCTCCACCCGGTCTTTGCCGTGGATGGCGGTGACAGTGGAGCTCAAGTAGAGGGGGATATCGAAATCCTCCAGGCACTGGGCGATGTTTCTTGCCAGGCCCGCCGGATAGGGCATGATCTCGACAACTGCTTCCACTTTGGCCCCCTCCAGGGTAAAGCGCCTGGCCATAATCAGCCCGATATCTCCAGAACCCAGGATCACAACCTGTTTGCCCGGCATAAAGCCATCCATATTGACAAACCGCTGGGCAGTACCGGCGGTGAAGACCCCTGCCGGCCTGGTTCCCGGAATGCTCAAAGCCCCCCGGGTCCGCTCCCGGCACCCCATGGCCAAGACCACAGCCTTGGCCCTCAGTTTG
Organism: Clostridiales bacterium DTU087; assembly: GCA_001513495.1. GTDB lineage: Bacteria > Bacillota > Limnochordia > DTU087 > DTU087 > DTU087. The sequence continues at coordinate 11,995 of LFTN01000040.1, read as the reverse complement.
ATCAGGCCGTGGCCGGGGTGGACAGCGGTCATTTCCTTATCCGAAGACAGGCTCAAGACCATGGTATTGAGGTAGACATGGATTCCCGGGTCGGCTTCTACCTCGGGTATAAAGCGATAGGCGTACTCAGGCCCGGTGAGCTCTTCCTTGAACCGGTGGATGCCGAAGCCATTGTGGATGCACTGCTGGAGAATGCCTCCCAGCTCGTGGCTGCGCTCCAGTATGGTCACATGTTCTGCTCCTGCCTTGCGGGCAGCGAGAGCTGCCGCCAAACCTGCGGGGCCCCCGCCGATGATGGCTACATCGGTATAGTGTGTGTTACGCATCGGTTTCTCCCCCTTTCAGATACAGCTTAGCATCCGCTGTCAAGAGCTCACTGCCCTTGCCCCGTTTAGTGATTTCTAAGGGAGAGACTCCCAGCTCCCGGGCCAAGATCCTGACAACATAGGGTGTACAGAAGCCTCCCTGGCAGCGGCCCATGCCTGCCCGGGTGCGGAACTTAACTCCATCTACTGTGCGGGCGCCCCGCCGGATGGCATCAACGATCTCGCCTTCAGTAATGGTTTCACAGCGGCAGACCACATGGGCGTAGAGGGGATTCTCTTTAATAACCGCTTCCTTCTCCCCATCGGATAGCTGCTTAAACCGGATGACTTCGGGGCGGCGGGGGTTGAAATCCGGCTTCTCCTCAAGGGGCAGCCCCGCCTCTCTCAGCATCTGCAGCACATGCTCAGCAATGGCCGGTGCTGCTGTAAGTCCCGGTGATTCTATGCCCAAGAGGTGGACAGCCTTGCCTGTATGGGAGGTTTCGAAAATGAAATCCCCGGCAGGCGACCCTGCACGGATGCCGGCAAAGGAAGCGATGATATCCCGGCGGCTGATCTTGGGGACTAGTCCTTGGGTGAAAGACAGGATTTCATTAAGGCCGGCTGCTGTGGTAGCAGCATCGTCTTTGTACGGCAGCTCCAGGGCGGTCGGCCCAATCATGATATTGCCTTCTGCAGTGGGGATCACCAGGATACCCTTTGATTTGGGGGTAGGGACAGGGAAAATGGTGTGCTTCACCAGATCCCCTAGCCGCTGATCCAGGATATACTCTTCGCCCTTGCGGGGGATCAGGGATGGGGCATCCAGCCCGCACATCCTTGCCAAGTCATCGGCAAAGAGGCCAGCAGCGTTGACTACATAGGTGCCCTTCCATGTGCCGCCATCTTTCGATGTTACGATAAATCCATCATCCCCGTGGGAGATGGCGGCAACTTCGACCTCTGTATAGACATCGGCACCGTTGGCTGCCGCGTTTTCGGCCAGGGCAGCGGCAAGTTCAAAGGGAGCCACAATGCCTCCCGAAGGAGCCCGCAACACCAAGGTAATCTCCTCTGATAGATTGGGCTCCAGGCGGCGGGCTGCATCGCCATCTAAAAGCTCCATATCGGGGACGCCGTTTTCCAGCCCCTGCTGGTAGAAGTCCCGCAAGATCTTTTCCTCTTCTGGGGTTCTAGCCACCATCATGACGCCGTTCCGGATGAAGGGAACATCCAGCTCTTCACAGAGCTGATCATACATACGGTTGCCGGCCACGCACAGCCTTGCCATCCATGAACCGGGCTTATTGTGAAAACCGGCGTGGACTATGCCGCTATTGGCCTTGGTGGCACCCCACCCGACTTCAGCAGCTTTTTCCAGCAGTGCGGCTTTGAGCTGATAGCGGGACAGTGTGCGGAGCACAGCGGTGCCCACCACGCCTCCGCCTATGACTATGACATCGTAATGCGTTGCTGCACCCAACCATGACACCTCTCTCTGCCTTGATTGCCTTCATAGGAGACAAACAAAAAGATCCCAAGATCCAGGGTAACCGAAATTACCCCCGGACTCTCAGGATCTTCTCCTAATCTCCTGTCCTGATTTTCCAGGTCAAACAGGTTTGCGGCATTTTGCCTTTCGTTTCTATTCTATCTATAAAACGCCCGTCTGACAAGGAAAAACAATGAAAGCGAGTCCAATCCCCGCCATGAGGCTTCACAGGCCTTTGACTTTCCATTGGGTAATGGACCCCTGACTCCCGGCATATGTTTGGAAAAGAGCGGGGGAAGGGTTGATCAGCTTGTATATTCTGGTGATACGGCGGCGGGTCTTGGTGCCCATTGTCCTTTGCTTGACTTGGCTGGCCGTCTTTGGATTAGTCCTGGCGGGCCTTCTGCCTGAGCGCCGGGTAATTGTCATCGATCCCGGCCACGGCGGGATAGATGGTGGTACCAGCAGCGGCGATCTCTTGGAGAAAGACGTCAATTTGCGGATGGGCCACATTCTGCGAGAGGTCCTGGAGGCCCGCCAGTACCAGGTGGTGATGACCAGGACCGATGACAGCGACGTATCCCATTTTGTACCAAACGGCGCCAGCCGCTACCGCCGGGATCTTAAGGGCAGGGTGAGGTTGGTGGGGCGGGTACGGCCCATCAGCTTAATCAGCATCCATGTCAACTGGCATAAAGACAGCTGGCGCCGGGGTGCCATTGTCTACTATCAAAATGGGGAAACAGACAGCCACCTGTTGGCAGAGGCTATCCAAGAGGAGCTCAATGCTATTCAGCCGGTGAAGCGGCAGGTGCGGGCAGCGGATTTCTACGTACTGCGAAATACCAACGCACCCGCGGTGCTGGTGGAGCTGGGGTTTATCTCCAATCCCGAGGACCGCCGGTTGATGCAGGATGCAGCTTATCTCACCAAGCAGGCAGAGGCTGTCAGGGCAGGGCTGGAGGTTTTCTTGCGCCAGATTGGACTCCAGGATCAATCCCCTAGGGATGGGACTTAGGGGTTCCTTCCTTGTTTTCGAGAGTAGACTAACACTGCGGTTGTCTTGCTTAGCTGGGCGGGCCCTTTGGCTTAGAAATGGGAAAAGCCCGGCTTTTCTGCTGCCGGGCCCCGACCCATGGATTTGTTGCTTATCTGCATTTATAGAATTTCGGGGCAACGTCGGTGGACGCTGCTGTTAGAGAGGCTAACTGGGCATCCCCCCTTCTGACTGTCCCCTGGGGCAAGATAGGAATGGGAGCCAGGTACACGGATTAGTGATACTGCGCCTATCTGGGGACAGGAATCTTTGTTGATTATAGTATACCGGGGAGATGTGATAGAATTGTGACAAGACCTTGACGAAAACAAGAATTTCCCGGCAAAACAAAAATCTGTCCCAGGTGCTGGGATTACCGCCGGTTTATCAGGAGGAGTTTGAGGGTTGCAAAGGTAATAATTCAAGGTGGCCTTGCTTGCACTTTTGCAGCTTGGGCGGCGAAAGGGGGTAGTATCGGCTTTGGGAATTACCGGAAGACTGGATCATCTTGATAGTCAGATACTTATGCACCTGCAGAGGGATGGACGCAGTTCTTATACCGCCCTTGCGGCACTGTGCGGAGTATCTGAGGGAACGATCCGCAAACGCATGCAGCGTTTGGAAGACCGCGGCGCTGTCAGGATTGTCGGTGTCACCAATCCGGCGAAGACCGGCATGGATACTGTGGCAGTTGTCTGGCTGCGGGTTGAGCGGGGGCGGCTCTTGGAGGTCGTTTCCCAAATAACTGCCCTGCCTGAGGCCCATTATGTCGCATATACTACAGGGGCTTCAGATATCGTAGCCATCGTCACCCTCGAGTCCCAGGAGGCACTGGTCGGATTTCTGGCCAGGGACTTAGGCTCCATCGAGGGCCTCAGTGAGACAGAGACCTCCATGGTGCTCAGGGTCTACAAACAGGCATACAACTGGTCACCCTGGCCCCATCAGCCTCCCGGGTTTGCCGCCCAGGAAGAAACCGGTGAAGAACTGGATGAGATTGACCTCAAGATCATCCGCTATCTCCAGAGGGACGGCCGGATGACCTTTGTCACCATTGCCGATGAGCTGGGTATCACCGAGAGTACAGTCCGGCGGCGGGTGACATCCTTATTGGAAAGGGATATTCTCAAAATCGCTGCTGTCATCAATCCCGCCCAGGTGGGCCGCACCACTTTGGCCATGATTGGCATTAAAGTGGAGAGGCAGCGCCTGGGGGATGTGGCACGTACCCTGGCCAGCATGGCGGATGTCCGTTATCTGGCCTTATCTACTGGAAAATACGATCTGATCATTGAAGTAGTCCAGGAGTCCAATGAGAAATTGCTGGACTTCTTGGTGGATACACTAGAGGATATACCAGGGATCCTGCGCACAGACACCCATCTGCTTCTAAAGCTATCCAAAGAGTCATATGATTGGGGGGTAGCCAAGGGAGTCTTTGCGGCTGGATAACGGAGGGGTAGGCTTGCAGAAAGCACAATTGGCAGAGGGCTTACAGAAAGCTGTCCCGGGGTTGTGCCTGAGAATCGATGAACCCATGTGCAACCATACGTCCTTCCGCATCGGCGGGCCGGCGGATTTGATGATTTTGCCCAACTCTATCGGGGAGCTGCAGCAGGCACTGCGATTCTTAAACGGTCAGAAGGTACCGGTATATATCATGGGGAATGGCTCCAATCTCTTGGTGAGGGACGGAGGATTTCGGGGAGTCATCATCAAGCTGGCGGATAATTTCAGCCGGATCGTGGTGGAAGGGACCAAGCTGCGGGCCCAGGTGGGCGCATCGCTGGCCAAGCTGGCCAGTGCAGCCTGGCAGGCGGGCCTTGGGGGATTGGAGTTTGCCTCCGGCATTCCTGGGACCTTAGGCGGTGCTATAGCCATGAATGCCGGCGCCTACGGCGGCGAGATGGCTGATGTGATCAGGGAAGTGACCTGCTGCGATCTAGAAGGCGGCCTGTATCATTTTAGCCTGGAGGAGCTGGAGCTTGGGTACAGGACCAGCAGGGTGCGGAGCCAGGGCTATGTAGCCATGGAAGCCCTCCTGCAGCTGGTACCGGAAGATCAAGCGGTCATCAAGGCTAAGATGCATGAATTGAACCAACGGCGGCGGGAAAAGCAGCCGCTGAATATTCCCAGTGCTGGCAGTACCTTCAAGCGGCCGCCGGGTTACTATGCCGGAAAGCTCATCGATGAGGCGGGCCTTAGGGGATTTACCCACGGCCGGGCCCAGGTGTCGGACCTGCACTGCGGCTTTGTGGTGAACCTGGGGGGTGCCACGGCCAAAGAAGTCCTGGAGCTGATTGACATGGTGCGGCAGCGGGTTTGGGAGAAGTTCCGGGTCAAGCTTGAGCTGGAAGTACAGGTGATTGGTGAAGACTAGAGACAGGCAGGTGCCGGGAGACGGCGCCTTTTATTTTTGGCTGAAAAAGGGACAGACAGCCTGACTGCGCTGCCTTAAGCGGCATGTGGGCCGGAAGCGGCAGACGGCACAGGGCAGCCCTTTGGCCGCGGTCTTCAGGGAGCGGGCCGGCCGTGGTGCAGTGGCAGCGGGCGGGGCCAGTTCTGCGGCATATTCTTCACAGCCCTGGCAGTAATGGCCCAGCTCCAACCCCATTTTGTAGCCGTGGAGGCTGCAATAGTATGTGGGACTTTCATCCTGGGCTTTTTCTGCTTCAGCATAGCGGCAGATTTCCATCTTATTTGCCCCTTTCACAGCTTCTTCTTATTGATGATCGCTTCCCCATATCCTTCTCCTATCTATTGTATGGAATCCGGTGGTTTTCCATGCTTGTGAAAAGGAATATTAACAGACCATTTTGCTGTACCCGGCAGGAATGTGGTGGTAAGTAGACGAAAGTATCAATCAACCAAACTAGATCCCAACAAACCACAGAATAGAATTGGGTGGATGCCGAAAGGGGCTGTAAAGTGGTATCAGAATTTCAGCTTAAGCGAGATATCATTGAGGTTGGCCGTCGCATATACAACCGGGGCTATGTGGCCGCTAACGATGGAAATATCAGTATCCGCATCGATGACAACCGGGTGTTGTGCACACCCACCGGGGTGAGCAAGGGTTTTATGACTCCGGATATGATCTCTACAGTTGATCTGGATGGCAATGTGATCAGCGGCACCTGGAAGCCCTCGTCTGAACTGAAGATGCATTTAGCTGTGTACAAGGCCAGGGAGGATGTCAGATCGGTTGTCCACGCCCATCCTCCTTACGCCACCGCCTATGCTGTAGCCGGCTATGCGCTGAAAGAAGCCATTATGCCGGAGGTAATCATCAGTCTGGGCTGGGTGCCCCTCACCAGGTACGGCACTCCGTCTACTGAGGAGATTCCCGAGGCCATCATGCCTTACCTGCCGTGCCATGATGCCTTTCTGCTGGAGAATCACGGTGCCTTGACAGTGGGAACCGATGTCTACAATGCTATGTTCAAGATGGAGACATTGGAGATGGGAGCCCAGATCGGTCTGCTGTCCCGGCTTCTGGGAGGTGCCCAACAGATCAGCCCTGAGAATGTGGAGAGGCTCCTGGAAGTCAGGAGAAATCTCGGGGTGGCGGGCGGCCATCCCGCCATGTGCGAGCTGCCAGAGGCGGGCAGTCCTCCAGCTGCAGCCCAGCCTGACGGCGGCAATACCGATGAAGCAAGGCTTAAGGCCATTATTACCCAGGTAGTTAAGGAGGTGCTGGCTGAGCAGCGCAGATAGACTTTGATGCGGGCCTGTTGGCCCTGAAGCTAGGAGGAGATGGTCAGTGCGGGGAGATGCACTGGGGTTAATTGAAGTAGTAGGTCTAGCTGCCGCCGTGGAAGCGGCTGATGCAGCGGTGAAGACCGCGAATGTGGAGTTGTTGGAACTTGAGCCTTCCGGGCAGGGCATGGTGACAGTCAAGATCGCTGGCAATGTGGGAGCGGTGACGGCCGCGGTGCAGGCTGCCTGCGATGCCGGAGGCCGCCTGTCCAAGGTGTATGCCAGCAAGGTCATTGCCCGGCCCGATTCAGCTGTAGTTCAAGGATTTCTACCATAAGAGGGAAGGGAGTAACAAAACATGGGTGAAGCATTGGGTTTAATTGAAACTAGAGGTTTAGTAGGTGCCATTGAGGCTGCCGATGCCATGGTCAAGGCTGCCAACGTTCAACTGGTAGGGTATGAGAAGATCGGTTCAGGGCTAGTCACCGTCATGGTGAGGGGCGATGTTGGAGCCATCCGGGCTGCCGTCGATGCCGGTGCAGCTGCCGCTGGCAAGCTGGCAGAGGTTGTGGCTGCCCACGTTATTCCCCGCCCCCATGGCGATCTGGAGCGCACTATCCTTCCCCACGCCGACTAAGCAAGGATGAACTAGTTTAGCGGAAGGGGGGGAATGAGGTCCCATCTCATCCCATTCCACGGTAGACAAACCTAGGCCAATGGGGTAGAGAGGGACGATGGGTTTATGCAGGTTGATGAACAGCGCATTGCGATAATCGTAGAAGAGGTGCTGCGGCAGCTGAAGGGGGAATCGTCGCCAACTGGCTCTGAAGAGGGCCAGGACGGGATTTTCACCTCTGTTGACGCAGCCGTCAAAGCAGCGGTGGCAGCTCAGAAGGAGCTGGTGGCTCTGCCGCTGTCGGTGCGGAAGCGGATCATTGCTGCCATCCGGGAAGCGGGAGCAGCCAATGCTGAGTATTTTGCCCGCATGACCGTGGATGAGACCGGCCTCGGCCGTTACGAACATAAAGTGCAAAAGAATATCAACGCGGCCCGGCTGTCCCCGGGAGTCGAGGATTTGGAGACATCTATACAAGCAGGGGAACACGGCATTACCATGACCAAGACAATCCCCTACGGCTTGATCGTCTCCATTTTGCCAACTACCCATCCGACTCCCTTTGTCATTAACCATGCCATCATCATGCTGGCAGGGGGCAATACGGTCTTCTTCTGTCCCCATCCCCGGGCCCAAAACTGCACCCGGGAGGCCATCAGGGTGATTAACCGGGCCATAGTCGCCGCGGGCGGCCCCCGCAATACCCTGGTGGCAGTAAATGAGGCTACCTTGGAAGCCGTAAATGACGCTATCCAGCATCCCCTGACGGCCATGGTGACGGCAGCCGGGGGGCCAGGTGTGGTAAAAGCTGCCTTGAGCAGCGGCAAGAAGGCTGTTGCTGCCGGTGCAGCCAACCCGCCGGTAATCGTTGATGAGACAGCCGACATTCCCAAGGCTGCCCGGGATATCCTCAGCGGCTCTTGGTTTGACAACAATGTCCTCTGCATTGCTGAAAAGACGGTGTTTGCCGTCCGTTCTATTGCTGCCCAGCTGATAGGTGAAATGCAGAAGCACGGGGCTTACCTCTTGCAAGGCAGTGAAGCAGAGGCAGTTACCAGCCTGGTGGTCAAGGATGGCCATGTAGTGGGAGATTGGGTAGGCAAAGATGGTGCTGTTATCCTCAAGGCTGCCGGGATCAATCCGCCGCCGGGGACAGAGGGTGCCATCATGGTGGTCGGTTTTGACCATCCTCTGGTGAAGATCGAGCAAATGCTGCCGGTGCTGCCCATTGTGATTGTAGAGGATTTTGAGGAAGGGCTGCGGCTGGCGGTGGAGGCGGAGCAGGGCTTTGGCCATACTGGGATCATCCATTCCCGGGATGTGGAGCGGATTGCCCGCTTTGGCAGGGCACTTGCTACCACCATCATAGTGGCTAACGCGCCGTCTTACGCTTCTTTGGGGATTGAGGGCAACAGCAACTTTGCCCATACCATTGCCAGTCCGACTGGGGAAGGCATCTGCACTCCCAGGACCTTTACCCGGCAGCATAATGTAACCATCGCCGGCGGTCTGGGAATGGCCTAGGGCGCAGCTTGTGACTTCCCTGGGCTGCAGTGGTGTTGAGTCTGTACTATAGCTGGCTGAGCCGGCTGTCTCCGGCGTGCCCGGTACAGCTGGCTTGTGCCCGCTGATGATTGGTTAGGGGAAAGAAAGTTGGGTGAGGGAAATGGATCGGGAGGCCATCCTGGCAGCTGTGGAGGCAGCTGGAGTGGTGGGCGCCGGCGGTGCTGGGTTTCCCACACATAAGAAACTGGCGGCAGATTGTGAGGCCCTGATCATCAACGGGGCCGAGTGTGAGCCGCTGCTCCAGGTGGACAAGGAGCTTCTCCATCACTACTTGCCGGTGGTGCTGGAGGGCACCGCAGCTGCCCGGAAAGCCGTGGGTGCAAAGCGGGTGTACTTGACTGTCAAGGGCAAGTACCATGCTTTGCTGGGTGAAATAGAGCAGTGCCTGGCCTCCTGGCCGTGGGTGGAACTTGTCCCTCTGCCCGACATCTACCCCATCGGTGATGAACACCTTCTGGTTTACCACGTGCTGGGGCGCCCTGTCCCTCCTCGGGGGCTCCCTCTCCAGGTAGGGGCAGTGGTCCTCAATGTGGAGACTCTGTACAATGTCGCCAAGGCCCTCAATGGTGAAAGTGTCACCCAGAGCTACGTAACTGTCAATGGGGCTGTGGCACAGCCCGGTACCTGGTCGGTTCCCATCGGCACTCCCATTGAAGAAGTGATTGAGGCGGCCCGGCCCCTTGTGGAGCCCGGCAGCCAAGCGGTAATCACCGGCGGCCCTATGATGGGGGAAGTGGTGGATGATCTCTCAGAGCCGGTCACTAAGACCACCAAGGGGCTGATAGTCCTGCCCCGGGACCATGTTGTAGTTGCCAGGCTCTCATCTGAGCAGGCTCTCTTAAGGTGGGCCTACAGCGTCTGCTGCCAGTGCACCATGTGTACAGATCTGTGTCCCCGGCACCTTCTGGGACATCCTTTGTGGCCCCACCGGCTCATGCGGTCACTGGCCGCGGGAGGGCCTTTGGATGCTGAATCCGCAGCGGGGGCGCTGCTCTGCAGTGAGTGCGGAGTTTGCGACCAGTATGCCTGCTTCATGGGCCTCTCTCCCCGCCGGGTTAATCAAGTGCTCAAGGCTAAGCTGGGCTCCCGGCTGAACGGCCTGGAGTTCTCTTGGTCAGAGGAGGCAAGGGCGGGCCTAGCCGATGGCAGGGTACCCACAGAGCGGCTGATCGCCCATCTCAAGCTGACCCAGTGGCATCAGCCGGCACCCCTTAGGGGCTCCCTGCCCGGGAGCCGCCGGATGACTATCCCACTGAAGCAGCATGTGGGGGCGCCTGCCTCCTGTCAGGTTCAGCCGGGTGAGGTGGTGGAGGCGGGGACCCTGTTGGGCAAGATGGCCAATGGGAGGTTGGGAGCCGCGGTCCACAGTAGTGTGGCGGGAACGGTGATTGCCGTTGCCGATGGCAATGTGGTTATTGAACGGGGTGGCAGTGATGGCTGATAGGGAAGCCCTGGCCATGGTGGAGTTCAAGAGCATCAGCCGCGGCATGGAGTGTGTCGATGGCCTGCTCAAGGGATTCCCAGTGGAGCTCATCTTGCTGCGGGTCATCTGTCCCGGCAAGCTCCTGGCTGCCGTTGCCGGTGATACAGCAGCAGTCAGGGGCGCGGTGGAGCAGGCTAGGAGCAATGATTGGAGTTTGACTTATATAGATGATTTTTTCCTGGGCAATCCTGCCCCCAGCCTCTTGGCGGCTTTGCGGGGCACTGCCGCCGTGGACCGGGAGGGAGCCTTGGGGATTATTGAGACATTTACTGCCAGTTCCGCGCTGCTCGCAGCAGATACGGCTGCCAAGGCAGCAGAGATTACCTTGGTCACAGTCCATGTGGCCCGGGGCCTGGCAGGCAAGGGGCATATCTATCTAGTCGGCAGCGTGGGTGCAGTGGAGGTGGCCATCGAGGCAGCAGCAAGCCGGCTGGAACCAGGGATT
>LFTN01000040.1:0-1258 GCA_001513495.1 Clostridiales bacterium DTU087 | reverse complement strand
ATGGCCCGGGGCAGTGTTGAGCGCATCGGCAAAGAAGACGGCCAGCTGCAGCTGGAAATCTTTGCAGCAGAAAGAGGATGCGGCTCCGGAACAGACAGCAGTAAGATGAGCCGGGTGCTGCCGGTCCCCGATCATGGAGCTGCCATCGGCCTGGCTTTGGAGGCATTGGCCGATCCAGAAAATGGCATAATCCATTCCTTTTCCGAGATCGATGCCGTTGGCCACAGGGTGGTTCACGGGGGAGAAAAATGCACCGGTTCTCTCATGGCCACCGATGAAGTTGTGGCTGTTCTGCGGGAATTCTTTGACCTGGCGCCTCTCCATAATCCGCCCAATGTGGAAGGCATCGAGGTCTGCCAGCGGTTAATGCCGGAAACGCCCATGGTGGCCGTCTTTGACAGCAGTCTGCATCAGAGCCTGCCGCCCCATGCCTATACATACGCGATTCCTTACCATTATTACGAGAAGTATCGGGTGCGCCGCTACGGCTTTCATGGGATTACGTTTCGCTACATGACCCAGCGGGCAGCGGAGTTTTTACAGCGGCCCCTTGAGGAGCTCAAGATTGTCAACTTGATGCTGGGCAGCGGCACCACCGCCTGTGCCTTTAAGGAAGGCATGTCCATCGATGTGAGTACCGGACTTACGCCCACGGAAGGCTTGGTTCAGTCCACCCGCTGTGGGGACATCGACCCCTTGGTGGTCACTTACTTGATGCGGAAGGAAGGCATCGATCCCGACAGGATGGATGAGATCCTAAACAAGGAAAGCGGCTGGCTGGGGATTTCGGGAGTCAGCAACGACCTGCGGGAACTCTTTGAAGCGGCAGCCGCCGGCAGCGCCAGGGCGCAGCTGGCCATCGATACCTTCGTCTATCGGACCAAGAAGTATGTAGGGGCATATGCAGCGGCTATGGGCGGGATCGATGTGTTGGTCTTCTCCGGTGGTGTGGGGGAAAGATCTACCCTGATCAGGGAGCGGATCTGTGAAGGAATGGAGTTTTTGGGCATTTATCTAGACAAGGCTGCCAACGAGTCTCCTGACTTGGAGAAGCGGATTTCCCGGGCAGATGCCCCGGTGGAAGTCCTGGTGATACCCACCGACGAAGAGATTGTTATTGCCCGGGATACGTACAGGATCGTAAGGGAGCAGCAGGCAGGGGAGCATGGAGATGGCTAAAGCAGTCGGGCTTTTGGAGATAGCTGGCATAGCTCCCGGTTATCTCGCGGCCAATGAGATCAGCAAACATACGGCGGTG
>LFTN01000039.1 GCA_001513495.1 Clostridiales bacterium DTU087 | reverse complement strand
GTATTGGGCCATGGTGGGAGCATCCATTTCTTCTGCAGAATCAACCCCGTCTGCCTCCACAGGGTCACCGGGATTCTCCGCTGCCACCGCTTCTGTCGGCTGCTCCTGAACAGCGTCGGTTTCAACCTCGGGAGCGGCCTCCACGGCCTCCTCAGTCACCGTTGCAGCCTGAGCGTTCTTTACTTCCTGTTCCTGCATTCCGTCAAACTCTGTCATCCGTTGCACTACCTCCTCAATAAGCCAGTTTGGCGTTGACGCGCCTGCGGTGACACCCACCTTATCTCCCGGCCGGAACCAACGCGGTTCAATTTCATCGGCCGTTTCGATGTGGTAAGTGCGTGCTCCGCTTTCCTGGCAAATCTGCGCCAATCTAGTTGTATTGGCGCTATTGCGTCCCCCCACTACCAGCATGACATCAACTCGAGATGCCAGATCTCTCGCGGCCTGCTGTCTACGGGCGGTTGCAGTACAGATGGTATCATAAAACTTTACTTCCCGGGCCTTGCCCACTAGCTCAGCTATACATGCCCGGAAATTGGACAGGGACTGCGTCGTCTGGGCCACTACTCCATAGGATTCACAGGTGGGGAGTCCGGCCACCTCCTCCTGCGTCCCTACGACAATCCCGGTATTGTCAGTTGCCCCTAGAATGGCAATTACCTCAGGGTGCTCCCGGTCGCCTACGATCAGCACCTGATAGCCATCCTCCCTAAGTTGGGCTGCCCAGGTCATGGCCCGTACTACAAAGGGGCAAGTAGCGTCTACTACCTGCAGCCCCTTGCCCCGGGCACGCTCTATGGTCTGGGGGGGCACACCATGACTGCGGATAATGACCACACCGCTGTCAATGTCTTCTATCTTATCAGCCACCTGGATGCCCAGTCCAGATAAACGGGCTACGGTCTGGGGGCTATGGATCAAAGGGCCTAAGGTATAGATGGAGGCGCCCTGGTTCTCCTCCGCGGTTCTCATAGCCGTGTCGATGGCACGCTTTACCCCAAAACAGAACCCAGCATTATCCGCTAACTCAACAATCAAGCCATCTTTTCCCTCCTGCCAGTAGTATTGGCCATCGACAGCAACAAAAAACACTTGCCCTCAGGTCTAATTGTTCTTTATCGCCGGCCCAAACCCTCCCTCTCCGTCTTCAGTTTGCCTAGAAAGTAACGAAAACTGCCGCGGAAAGGTCCGGCCAGCTGCAGAACCCGCAATTTATCCGAAAAACCTACTCTTGGCCACACTATCTGCCTTTACATTCTAAGCACAGCTCTCCCGGCCGCAGCCTTCTGACAAGAGCGCAGCTCATCGATCCTTTCCATAACCAATTGGCTGTACCCATTCAGTACATCCCGAGATGAACGGGTTCCGTTCACGGGAATCTCTATAGGCTCGCCGATAAATATCTTGATCTTGGCCGGCCTTGGCAACCAGCAGCCCGGCGGCAGAACCCGCTCTATACCGGTGATGGCCATAGGAACAATGGGCACACCAGCTTTGGCCGCCAAAAGCACTGTCCCTGGCTGCGGCTTCAGCAGAGTCTTGCCGTCACCCCGGGTACCTTCTGGAAAGATACCCACCACAGAGCCCGACTGCAACAGTTCCAGTGCCCTGCGGATGGCTTGTCGATCAGAACCTTTCCGCTCCACCGGAATAGAGCCGAAACGCCGCATCAACCATCCCAAGCCTGGAATGCTGAAAAGCTCCTTCTTTGCCATAAAATGCACATGGCGGTCGACAGCACAGCCCATCAGCGGCGGATCTAGGTAGCTGACATGATTGGCCGCCAAGAGGGCTCCGCCGACGGCTGGGAGATTGTCTTTTCCGTATACTTCCCAACGAAAGTACAGCTTCAGGATTAGCCTCAAAAAGCTCCTTATGAATCCGTAAAGCACCCGCCGCACCTTCCAACCGAAGAAAGATATCCCATAATCTCTTCCACAACGGTATCCAGATCCTTGCCAGTGGTATCCAGGGGAATTGCATCACTCGCCGCCCTCAGCGGTGCAACTGGCCGTTCTGCATCTAAGTTGTCCCTGGCTCGAATGGAAAGAAGAATATCTTTGTATGTAACTTTATGCCCTTGACTGCGTAATTCCTTCATCCGTCTCCGGGCCCGCTCCTCGGCACTGGCCGTTAAGAATATCTTCAGCTGGGCGTCGGGAAGGACTACTGTACCGATATCCCTGCCATCCATCACGACTCCGCCGTCAGCCGCCAGCCTGCGCTGGAGATGTAAGAGATGCTCCCTCACCTGGGGGTGCTGGGCCACAACCGACACGGTCTCGCTGACCTCAGGCCCCCTGATGGCTTCGGTTACATCTTCTCCATTGAGCAATACTTTCACCCCGCCCGGCTCCAAGACCATGTCGACCTGGGCATCCTGGAAAAGCTGGGCTATGGCTGATTCGTCTGTCGGGTCTATTCCCTTGCCCAAGACCAGCAGGGTCAATGCTCTGTACAATGCTCCAGTATCTACATGCAGATAGCCCAGCCGCTCTGCAAGGATCCTTGCTACTGTACTTTTGCCTGCCCCTGCCGGACCGTCGATGGCGATATTGCATTTCATTTGCTGAAGATATCCCCTTCCCATCAGGAGCATTCCCATAGACAGGCTGTATCCGATGTACTATTCGCCACAGACAACGTTCAGTCCTGCGAGAGAATCCCCTCTCCTCATGTAGCCTGTGGATCCCGCAGGTCAGTTGCTCTCTCCTCTATCTCTGCACCCAGTTCCCTCAAGGTAGCTGCAAAATCAGGAAAGGAAATGGACACTGCTTCGGCCTGCTCGATCTCAACAGGCGAGCTCATCGCAAGGCCCAACACGGTCAGAGCCATTACCACCCGGTGATCTCCGCGGCCGCTGACTCTTCCTCCTGACAAGCTCGCTCCCCCCCGTATTACCCAGCCGTCAGCTGTTTCCTTGATGTCGACTCCTAACCTCCCAAGTTCCTGGGCCATGGCAGTTATGCGGTCACATTCCTTAACTCGGAGCTCGGCGGCATCTCTCACGACAGTCGTTCCCTCGGCAAAGGCAGCAGCTGCCGCGATCACTGGCAATTCATCTATCAGAGTGGGCACAATCGGGCCGCCAATCTCTGTGCCCCGCAACGGGGACGTCCGGATTCTGATATTTGCTTTCGGCTCGCCCTTGCCCGGCAGCGGCTCTATCTGCAGGTCAGCTCCCATGGACAGCAAAGCGTGAATGATGCCTGCCCTGGTTGAGTTTATGCCCACATTTGCGATAGTGATATCAGAATCGGGCAAGATAGCAGCAGCCACCATCAGATAAGCAGCGGACGAGATATCTCCCGGGACACTGATCTCCCCGCCTCTGGGCAAAGTCCCTCCCTCTACAGCCACAGTCAGCCCATCGACCCTCACCGGGACCCCCAGCTGCTGCAGCATTACTTCTGTATGGTTGCGGGATCGGGCCGGTTCAGTGACTGCCGTTACTCCCTTGGACCTTAATCCAGCCAGGAGCAAAGCACTCTTGACCTGGGCACTGGCTACCGGCAGACGGTGGGTCTTCCCTTGAAGGCAGCTAGCCCCCAAGACTGCCAGCGGCGCCTTGGTATCCCCGGCGCGGCCGTAAATCCTTGCCCCCATCTCCCGAAGCGGCTCAATCACCCGTCCCATGGGCCGGCCTCGCAAAGAACCATCGCCAGTAAGGACAGAGAAAACGGGCTGGCTGGCCAATATACCGATCAAGAGCCTCATGGTAGTGCCAGAATTACCACAGTCCAGCACATCAAGAGGCTCCTCAAATCCATCACGCCCCCGCCCGTGGATCTCGTAGCTGCCCGGCGCCAGGCGCCTGACGGAGGTTCCCAAAAGGGACAGACACTGCAGAGTTGCCAGGCAGTCCTCACTCTCCAGGAAACCGTCTATCCTGGTTGTCCCTTCACCCAAGGCTCCCAATAGAGCAGCTCGATGGGAGATAGACTTGTCGCCGGGAACTCTCACCCTACCCCTAAGCCCAGAGCTGGGCCTGACTCTCAAGATCAACTGCTCCTTCCCCGCTTTCCTACGTACGCTTCTTGGGTACTTCTAGCGCCGATAAGCCTTATATCCACCTGCCTGCAGGATCTCCAAAGCCCGGTCACTGGAGAGGCCGTCAGCCAATCCGATACGCAGTGCCCCTACCTCTCCTTCCCGCTGCCTCACTATGCTGATATCCTTAACATTCAGATCTGCACTGGCCAACAGGCTGGTGACAGCACTAATGGCCCCCGGCATGTCAGGTACCGGAACCATCACATCGAAGAGCGGCGGAAGCAAGCCTTTTTGGGCTGCGGGGACCTCAGCCCGCAGCGCCCGGGCAAAGGCGAAAAACTCCTTCAGCCCAGCACCGTCCTGGCTGAGCAGCGCTTCCTGGACGCTCTCCAATGCATCCTGCATGAAAGCAATGGTACGCAGTACCGATGCCCTGTTGTGAAGGCAGATATCGGCCCATAGATCCGGCAGGCCTGATGCTATTCTGGTAGTGTCTCTAAATCCGCCGGCAGCCAGGGCCAAAGCCGCAGGGATCTTCTCAGCAGTCCTGCCCAAGGCATGGACCAATGCCGCGGCAGCAATGTGGGGCAGGTGGCTGACAGCTGCCACCACCTCATCATGAACCTTTGGCTGCATCACCATCACGGCAGCCCCCAGATCAGATTCAATCAGCTGGGCCAGCTGCCGAAAAGGCTGCTCTCCCACTGCATCTTCACTGATGGGAGTGAGCACGTAGACAGCATTCTCAAACAAGTTGGGGTCGGCTGCTTCGATGCCCCCCTGCTCAGATCCGGCCATGGGATGGCCGCCGATAAAGGTAAAGAGCGGCTGCAAAGCTGTGATTTTCTCCATAATAGGCCGCTTAACACTGCCCACATCGGTCACGATTGCTTCCGGCGCGGTGTGGGGCATGATCTCCTCAATTATGGAGGGAATGGCCCCCACCGGTGTTGCGACAAAGACAAAATCGCAGTCCTTTACTGCCGCTGCCGCGCTGCTGCAACTCTCATTGACCGCCCCCAGATGCAGGGCCGTCTGAGTTCGTTCATCAGACAGATCATACCCGATGACCCGGTATCCTCTGTTCCTCAAGCGAAATGCCAAAGAGCCTCCGATCAGTCCCAGTCCAATGATGGCTGCTGTCCGTCCCTCCATGGCTCAGACCACCATTGGGGCAGTGCTCTTGCGGCCTACGGCCTCTGCCACTGCTTTAATCTCCAACATCAGCTGCCGGAAGTTCTCAGGTTTCAGCGACTGGGGGCCATCTGAGAGAGCCTCCTCAGGCTGGCAGTGAACTTCTATCATTAGGCCATCGGCACCGGCAGCAATGGAGGCTTTGGCCATGGGCTTAACGTACCGCCACCGGCCTGTTCCGTGGCTGGGGTCAACTATGATGGGGAGATGACTGTAATGCTTGACCGCTGGGACCGCGCTTAAGTCTAGGGTATTGCGGGTTCCCGTTTCATATGTTCGAATCCCCCGCTCGCACAAAACTACATTGCTGTTGCCGCCGGAGATGATGTACTCGGCAGCCATCAGCCATTCCTCCACTGTGGCAGCCAGACCCCGCTTCAGAAGAACCGGTTTCTGTGACTGGCCAATCTCCCGGAGCAGTGTGAAGTTCTGCATATTGCGGGCACCGACCTGCAGCATATCAGCATACTTTTCTACCAGTTCTATATCCCGGGGGTTAACAACTTCTGTGACAATGGGCAATCCCGTCTCTTCCCTTGCCCGCACCAGGATCCTCAAGCCCTCTTCCTCCAACCCCTGGAAGGAGTAAGGAGATGTACGGGGCTTGAAGGCACCTCCCCTCAAGATCTGGGCTCCGGCAGCCTTGATCTCTTTGGCAGCAGCCAGGAGCTGCTCCTCACTTTCCACAGCACAAGGGCCGGCCATCACCACGATCTCGTCACCGCCGATAGTTATATCCCCCACCTGTACCGTTGTTGGTTCGGGATGGAACTCCCGGCCAGCCAGTTTAAAGGGGCGCAGGATGGGGACGATGCTCTCAACTCCTGTCATAGCAGCCAGCTGCTCAACATACTCCGGCCGCTTCTCCCCGATGACCCCAATAATGGTCCGTTCAACGCCAACGGACAGGTGAATATCAAATCCCAACTGCTTAAGCCTATCAGTTACGGCATCCACCAGCTGGGCAGATGCGTTGCGCTCCATAACTATAATCACTTTCTACACTCCCTTACCTAAGCACCGCACCGCGAGTTCATCTTCCCAAGGCCGTGGCTAAGGCCTCAATAAACCTCTGGTTTTCTTCTTCAGTGCCAATGGTTACACGCAGCCACGTGGGGCATCCAAAGGCACCCCCACCGCGGGCGATAACTCCCTGGTTCAAGAGGCGTTCGTAGATCATCTGGCTGTCCTGCTGCAGATCGATGAAGATAAAGTTGGTCTGGCTAGGGACATAGTCTAGCCCCAGCTTAGCCAGTTCCCGATACAGCCAACTCTTGCCGGCTTCATTTAGCTCACGACTCCTCATCACATGCTCATCATCTTCCAGGGCGGCTAGGGCAGCAGCTTGAGCCGCCGCATTGACATTGAAGGGTTCCCTTACCCGGTGAATGAGCTGGGCGATATGGCCAGGAGCCGCTCCGTACCCAATCCTCAGCCCAGCCAGGCCGTAGATCTTGGAAAAGGTCCTCAAGACCACCACATTGCGTCCTTCTCTTATGTATTTCATGGTCTCGGGATAGTCGTCCGCGGTCACATACTCATAATAGGCTTCATCAAAGACGATGAGGACTTGTTCCGGAACCTTGGCCAAAAAACTGTCTACTGCTTTCTCATTGACATAGGCACCGGTGGGATTGTTGGGGTTGCAGATAAACACCATTTTGGTTTTGGGATTAATCGCCGCCAGCATCCCTTCTAGATCAAAGGCATAGTCAGCCAAGGGCAGGGAGCGGAGCTTTGCTCCCATCAGATTGGCAGCATAGGCATATTCACTGAAGGTCGGCTCACAAACCAGTACTTCATCTCCCGGCTCCAAAAAGGTCAGGCCCAGCATCTTAATTACTTCATCGGAACCGTTGCCAAAGATGAGCTCCATTGGGTCAATGTCCAGCTTTTTCGCCAGAGCCTTTCGCAGGTCGAAGCAGCTGCCGTCAGGATAAATATGTAAGGAAGGCAAAAGGCACTGCAATGCTGCGGCAGCCTTTGGCGAGGGCCCCAAAGGGTTCTCATTGGAGGCAAGCTTGATGATGTCGGTGAGGCCCTTCTCTCTCCTGAGTTCACTAATTGGCTTGCCCGGCTGGTATGGGGCAATATCTAGAATGGCCTTTCTATAATCCGGAACCCCTGCCCCTTGTCCTTCCTCGGGTTCCGCTTGTCCGCAGGCCAGATCGGGCCGCAGCTTCACCGCTTCTTCCAGATACACATGCTGGATTTCCCCTTGTCCGAGGCTAGAGTTGACCAGCATCAAAGCTCTAATACAGCGGGGAAGGCTCCCAGGCACAGGGATCTCCCTGGTAGAAAACAACGGAGTTGTTGTCAGGCCAGCTATACGGGCTCCGGCAGCGGGAAAGGCCGCATCCAGGTCAGCGGTGACAGAGAAGATAATGCAGGCGATCTCCTCTACCTCTACCTGGTTGGCATCCATCATCGCCTGCGTCAGGCGCCAAGCGGCACTGGTAATGGCAGCTTCTGTGTTTTCATCAACAGTGATTGCACCCCGGATTCCCCGAGTCATAGGCAGTGACAGCATTGATTCGACCTCCATCTGCCAATAGATTTGAAGATATCTTATCACAGGGGGAAAATCAATGCAAAGCTTTTGCACCGGCGGCTTGGGCGGCATGCCGGCCCGCTGCATACCCTGTGGCAAAGGCTGCCTGTAGATTAAAGCCGCCTGTGTCGGCAGCTAGGTCCAAGACTTCCCCAGCAAGATACAGGCCCTTTACCAGCCGGGAGGCCATTGTCCTAGGATCCACTTCATTAAGGGTGATGCCGCCTTGGGTGACTATGGCCGCGGACAGGGAGAGGGTTCCGGTGACAGTAAGAGGCAGCCCCTTCAGCGTCCGTAAGAGCCGATGCCGATCTCCTTTGGTGACCTGATGGGCAGGCCGTTCCGGTGGAATGCCGCTTTCGGCTATGACTACAGGTATGAGGGCCTTGGGCAGCAAATCCTTAAGGGCATTCCTAAGCGATTTCCGGGTGTACTTGTCAAGGTCTCTCTGCAGCCTGGCATCGAGACGCTCTTCATCCAGGGCAGGCTTTAAGTCGATCTCCAAGCGCAGCGTTCTCCCCTCCTCAACCCGGGGAGCGACAAAGCGGCTTAAGGTCAGGATAATCGGCCCGCTAACACCAAAGTGGGTAATCAGCATCTCCCCAAACTCGGATCCCAGCAGCTTCTCCCCATCAAACAGCTTAGCCCGTACATTGCGGAGGCTCAAGCCCGAGGCTTCCTTAACCCACTCCTCTTTTGTCTTCAGGGGGACCAAAGCAGGATAGATAGGCTGAATAGTGTGCCCAAGCCTCTCCGCCATTACATAACCGTCACCGGTGGAACCTGTCCCTGGATATGAGGCTCCTCCGGCGGCTAAGATTACAGCATCAGCAGGGATGAAGCTCCCATCGGCAAGCTTCACTCCGCCAGCGTGCCGGGATCCTTCGCCCCTTGCAGCGATCTCCTGCACCGGCGAATCCAGCCTTACAGCTGCACCTGTTTGCTGAAGATAGCCTTTCAGGGCCTTAACAACATCAGCAGCCTTCCCCGACGCGGGAAAGACCCGCTGTCCCCG
>LFTN01000183.1:7460-16404 GCA_001513495.1 Clostridiales bacterium DTU087 | reverse complement strand
GATGCACATGGCGGGCCGCCAATATGTAATCCAGGTTAAGCTCATCAAATCCCATGGTGCTGGCCGCTGAATTAGCTCGATCATAGATCACCTCTGCCGGCCGCGGCTTCGCTCCCGGCTCAAAGAACATGGTTCCAACTCTGCCGTCTTGCGTCCAGATGATGCGGGAGGTATCAACTCCGTGCAGCCGCAGTTCACCAGCAATACGGAAGCCCCAGGGATTGTCAACCAGCTTGCTGATCCAGCCGCTGGCAACACCTAACCTGGCCAGAGCAACGGCGACATTCGATTCTGTGCCCCCGATCTCCACATCTACTTGCTGCGCCTTCTCTAGGCGAATGCCAACCTTTGACGAAAAGCGGATCATGGTTTCCCCTAAAGTGACTACTTCTATTCTAGATCGCTCGTACATCAGAACTCCCCTTACCTTGAAAATCACCTGCGGCAAACCCTGTTGCAGCCTTACCACTCAGCTACGGTGCCGTCCTCCCGCCGCCATACAGGATTTCTCCAGTTATGGCCGATACGGGCAGCTTCCTTCACTTTTTCTTCATCCACTTCTATACCAAGCCCCGGGCCCTCAGGGATGGCCGCAAAGCCGCTGTCATACTGGAAAACCGACGGATCCTTGAGATAATCGAGAAGGTCATTCCCCTGGTTGTAATGAATCCCCAGGCTCTGTTCCTGAATCACCGCGTTGGGGGAGCAGGCATCAACCTGCAGGCAGGCCGCCAATGCGATGGGACCCAGCGGGCAGTGGGGGGCAAGGGCGACATCATACGCCTCTGCCATGGCGGCGATCTTCCTGACCTCAAGAATGCCTCCCGCATGAGATACATCGGGCTGGATAATATCCACATAGCCGTCGGCCAAGAGGTGCTTGAAGTCCCACCGGGTATACATCCGCTCACCGGTAGCGATGGGAATTGTCGTGATCTGGGTGATCTCCCGCAAAGCCTCGTTATTCTCTGACAAAACCGGCTCCTCAATAAACATGGGATGCAGATGCTCAAGCTCTTTAGCCAGGATCTTGGCCATAGCTTTGGTCACCCGGCCGTGGAAATCAATTCCAATGCCGAATCCTGGGCCGCCGACTTCCCGGACTGCGGCAACCCGTTCCACGACAGCATCGATTTTGTCGAAGGAGTCTATGTAATGCATCTCCTCGGTAGCGTTCATCTTGACGGCTGTAAATCCAGCCTCAATTTGTTCCTTGGCGGCTTCAGCTACATCCCGGGGACGATCCCCGCCGATCCAGTTGTACACCCGGATCTTGTCCCGGGCTTTTCCACCCAGAAGCTCATAGATGGGTGCCCCGTAGTACTTCCCTTTGATATCCCACAGTGCCTGCTCTATGCCTGAGATGGCACTAGTCAGTATCGGCCCTCCCCGGTAGAATCCGCCCCGATACATCACCTGCCAGTGATCCTCAATCCGCAGCGGGTCTTTTCCGATGAGGTACTCCGCAAGTTCCTCTACCGCGGCTTTCACCGTATCTGCCCGGCCTTCTACAATGGGCTCACCCCAGCCGCACAGGCCTTCATCGGTCTCCACTTTGAGAAACAGCCAGCGCGGCGGTACTTTAAAAAGCTGCATCCCTGTAATTTTCAATCCTCGTTCAACTCCTTCCATCTAGTTGATGTCTATGTCTTACTTCCGTCATCCTCATGTTTAGACACAGCCATAGACTATGTTTTTCGGCTTACTCAGAGCCTTTCCCCAATCTGTGGTATCGCTTGAGCCCGAATATCCAAGCTCCTCGAGAACTAATGCAGCCTCTACAGCTTCCGTGCCCAAGGGGCCAGGTTCACGTAGTATCGGCTAACAGCAGCCCAGCATACCTAGGGAACCAACACCACCTTTACTGACTCTGTGCCCTCCGCGGCCATGGCAAAGGCTGCCTCCCACTCCTCGAGAGGGAAGCTGTGAGTGATAAGCGGCTCTCCCTTGACCATGCCTTTGACCAAGAAATCAATGGCTAGGGGATATGTATATGGACTCAAGTGGGCACCATACATATCCAGTTCTTTTCGGTCCCCAATGATGCTCCAATCTACCGTTGTAGGCTCGGTGAATACACTGAACTCAACATAGGTGCCTAGTTTGCGGATCATCTGAAGCCCTTGGATGACGCCCTCAGGTTCACCTGTGGCGTGAATGTATACATCGCAGCCGTAACCATCAGTGAGCTCCATCACTCGCTGTACAACATCCTCCTCTAGCGGATTGAGAACTATGTCTGCTCCCAATTCTTTGCCCAGCTTCAGCCTCTTTTCCCGAAGGTCGAGGCCGATAATTAACCGAGGATTCTTAAGCCTCACCAGCTGCAGCTTTAATAGCCCCAGGGGGCCAAGGCCGCCGAGGACCACCACATCTCCAAATTTGATTTGCGCTCTTTCTACTGTATGGACGGCACAAGCGAGTGGCTCAATTATCGCTGGGGTATACCCGGTGATTGATTCAGGCACCTTGTGGATGATATCCCTCTCTGAAAGCCGGACGTATTCCGCCATCCCTCCATCGGCGGCTTCCCTTTGGAAGCCGTGGATATCGTGAACCTGACACATCCAGTAATTCCCGGTCCGGCAGAACCGGCATTCCCAGCAAGGCACAATCTGCTCCGCGGTTACCATATCCCCCACATCGATGCCGTGCTTCTCCTTGGCACCTTTGCCAAGGGCGACTACTGTCCCAAAGAACTCATGGCCAGGCACAACCGGCGGCTGGACATACGGCGGCTGGATTTCGTCTCCCCAAAACATAGATGCGCCGGTCCTGCACTTGACGTCACCGGCACAGATACCGCATGCTCTCACTTTGACTAATACGTCGCCATCTCTTACTTCAGGAACCGGTATCTCTTCCAGCCTGTAATCATTGGGACCGCGGCAGACGACTGCTTTCATATGGTCAGGAATTCTCACATCCACTTCTCTAGCCCCCTTGCACAGCTGTCTGATTGAGCAACCATTCTCACCCATTCATCAATTCCTTCGGTAATCTAGATGAAATACCTCCAGACGATGACTTCACTTCAGCACTTGATAGTCTTAAGAGCCTTAGTAGAGACTTCAGAATCACTGTGCCGCTCCCTCAGCCGCCGCTCCGTACCCCTTCCGGCGCCGCTCGCCTTCCAAGTATTGAAATACAGCGGCTGGGGTTATTTCGACAGACTCAATAGCGCGGCAGAACCAGCAAGCAAACAGGGCATCAATCCATAGGAACTGGCAAGCGAGGCAAAGGCCAGTTTGATCAATGCCCTGGAAGGGATACTTGTTGAACGGACTCATTAATCAGTAGACCCCATACTCCTTCACCGTTTCAACGAAGGCGATCAAGTTCTCTACCGGCACCTCAGGCTCAATAAAATGGGTAGGCGCCAGAATAACGCCACCCCGGTCCTTAAGAGTGGCGATCCTTTCCTTTACATTAGCCGCAACTTCCTGCGGGGTGCCAAATGGAAGTACACTCTGCGTCCCGATGGTCCCAAACAAAGAGAGCTTGTCTCCATAAGTACTCTTAACCCACTTCGGATCGATGCACTCGGGTTGAACTGGGTTCAGCACATCGACACCGGCATCCATCAAGGCCGGGATAACCTTAGCCGGGTTGCCATCGGTATGGTAAGCTACATGCAGGCCGGGCTTAATCCGCCGAGCCGCAGCGATGATTTTCTGCAGGCGGGGCTGAAAGAAGCGGCACCAGTGTTCCACTGACATCAACATATCTCGTTGAGTTGCGATATCATCCCCTACGAAAAGAATATCTACATCGGCTTCAGCATATTTCTCAGCCATAAAGATTCTGACTTCCATAATCCTATCCAGCAGCAGTTCAATCCAGTCTGGCCGAATTAACATGTCGACCATGAAATTCTCCATGCCCCTGATCTGCCACGCAACCTCAAATAATGTACACTCCAGCCAGCCCATGGCCGCCAGCCCTCTCTGGTGTAAGTCGGCAACTTGCTGATGCAGATGTCCCCAATGCTCGGGAGCAGTGTAATCAGGCAAAGGATAGCTTTCGATTTCCTTTATGCTTTCCGCCTCACTCAAGGGCGGGATAAAGTGTTCAAAATGGAACATCGAGCCCCGTTTAAAACCGGTTCCCCAGTTACCGATCCGCTCAACGTCTGCTGTATGATAACGCCCATATGTCTGCCTCAACTCCGTTTGGGAATGGGAGCGAAAGCCTACATCGTAGACATCTGCTTCGAAATAGTCAAAGGGATCTACTGCTCCCGTTGCTTTGGTAAACTTCTCGGCAAATAGAGGAGTAAGATTGGTCACAGTAAACGGTACCCGGTCTGGCTCCTCATGGGCCAATGATGTCAGCACTCTCTCTCTAGCATTGATTGTCATCACCCCATTGCTATCTCAAAATCCTGACCGATTTACTTCCAGCTTGCTCCGTAACCATGTTCGACTTAAGGGCGGAATCTGGCGGTATTCTGCCGCGACAACTCACACCAGGCCTCTCTTAGAGCCATTGCATTTATTATACTCCATTTCCCAATCGTCTCCTACTTTGCGCATTACACCTCTCCAGTGCGGAATAGACTGACAACCCTGCAGCTGATAAAGCATCTTGTTTGAGCTGCCCTCAGACAAGCGTGCAGCGGGGCCATTGGTTTAGTGAGTCCGCATAGCACACGGCCGCCACTCTGTTCACTTTGGGCTGCGAGCATGTCAATCAACAGAAGCAGGATGCACCCTTACTCTCATCAATGGGTTCATCCTGCTTCGATAGCTATTCAAGAACTCAAGGCTAGAGTTTCAAACCGGAGAGGGCAATCCCCTTAATGATATACCGCCGGAATATGAGAAAGAATACCGCCGGCGGGATAGTGGCAGCCACACTGGCTGCGAGAATGTAGCCTGCCTCAATCATGTAGTTGAAGGCAGCCAGGTAGGCTTGGAGGGCCACCGGCAGTGTCATCATATTTCTCCTAGTCATGGTGATCAAAGGCCACATAAAGTCATTCCAGCTGCCGAAAAAGGTGAAGATGGCCAAGGTGGTGAGGGCCGGCTTAATCAGGGGAAGCACAATTGTATAGAAGGTGCGGAACTTGCTGCAGCCGTCAATCCGGGCTGCATCCTCAAGATCCCGAGGGATGGAAAGCATAAACTGCCGAAGTAAGAATACAGCAAAGGGCCCTGCCAGAGCTGGTACGATAAGGGCTTTATAGGTGTTGAGCCATCCCCAGCGGTGCAGGCGCAGGAAGACAGGAATGAGGGTAATCTGCCCGGGAATGAGTAGGGATGAGACTATCACTCCAAGAACCAGGTTGCGCCCGGGAAAATCCAGTCTAGCGAGGGCATAGGCCGCTAGCGATGATACCGCCAAGACCAAGAACGTAGTGCTGGTGGACACAACAAGGCTGTTATAGTAAGCCCGCCAAATGGGTGTAGTCCTGATGGTAAAGAAAACCTCCCTGAAATTCTGCAGAGTAATCACCTCTGGAATCCAACGGGGAGGATGGCGATATGTATGAGGATTAGGCTTCAAGGATGTTGAAATAGCCCATAGAATGGGCAGCAGCCATAGGACAGCCAGCACAGTCAAGATCACAAGTAAGACTATCTGTTTTGAATGGCGCCGCACCCATGTCATAACCATCGACCTCCAATCCTGCCGTCTGGCTGTTAGTACTCCAGCCGCTCACCAAAGCGGAACACCTTGAACTGAATCAGCGTAAATACGATGAGAATGCTAAAGAGAACCCATGCCATGGCTGCCGCCAGCCCCATTTCGAAATACTGAAATCCAGTAAGATACATGTGCTGCACCACTACCCGGGTGCTGTCGTAGGGGCCCCCGCCAGTGAGAATATATACCTGGCCGAACACCTGAAATGCACCGATGATCTGCATCACCGAGATAAACAGCAAGGTGGGGCGCAGCAAAGGAAGGGTAATATATCTGAAGCAGTGCCAGGCGTTGGCTCCATCAATGCGGGCGGCATCGTACATCGTTTGGGGAATATCCTGCAGTCCCGACAGGTACACCAGAAATGGAAAACCGACTCCCCACCAAAACGAGACAGCGACGATGGTCCACATGGCTGTCTCTTCATGCCCCAGAAGGTTCTGAGAAGGCAGGCCTAAAAGGCCGGCATAGTAGTTGAGCAGCCCGCTGGTGGGGTCAAAGATCCAGATCCAGATGATGGATATGGCGGCAACGTTGATTACCATCGGCATCACAAAGGCTATTTGGAAAAACCCTTTCCAGCGCTTAACAGCATCTACAGCAACAGCTAGAAAGAGGGATCCCACCACAAATAGAGGAACGGCCCCGACGGCGTACTGCAGGGTGTTCTTGAGACTGGGCAAGAACAGTTCTGTCGGCTCTGTGAAGATATAGTGGTAATTGCTGAGGCCCACATAGCGGGGCGGCGGCCCGATCAGGCTCCAATCGTACAGGCTGATCTGCATACTCTCCAGTATGGGGAGAGCGATGAAGATGACAAACAAAGTAAGATAAGGCAATAGGTATAGATAAGCAGACAGGGGATTCTCTTCGTTCAGCAAAAGATACTTCCGCCGCTGATTACTAGCCATAGCTGTTCACCTCTCAGCACGGGGGCCTGAGCCAAGATCACTTGGAGACGCTGTGCGACGCGGGCTCAACCGTCCGGGTTAGGATCTGGATACAGCCCAGCCAAGAGCTGGGACTGGCCATGCGGGTCAGTCCCAGCCGTCACATTGGTTTATCTGCCTCGAATCAAGATGGCATCGATCTCTCTATCCATATCGATAAGGGTTTGCTCTACAGTCTTCTTACCCAGGAGTGCTGCTTCAATTCCAGAGACGATGCGCTCCTGAACCCGGGACCAAGGTATAATCTTGGGCAAGTACCTGCCAAAGGCTCCCTGCTCAGCAATGGTCCTCTGCGGCAGCAGGTACGGAGCATTCCTAAACTCGTCAATTCTTAAGACGTCCAGCCGGGCAGGACATTGTCCGGCCTTAACCCATTCAAGGTTGTGGTCTAGAATCCACTTGATGAAAGTAAGTGCTGCCCGCTCTTTTTCAGCGTCCCTCGAGGCTTGGACCGGCAGCACAAAGGTGTGTGAGCCAATGGCGTAGACCTTTTCCGGGCCGATGAGAGGATGGTTCCCCACTGTGTAGTTTAGCCCCTCAGCGGCTTCGGCTCCCAGCACCTCCCAGACGCCGCTGATCATGGTAGCAGCTTGCCCCTGGTAGTAGGCCAAGAAGGGATTGACCGATAGCTCAGGTGACATGACTCTGTGCTTATGGATCAGGTCAACCTGAAACTGCAGTGCTTTGCGGCCCACATCGGTATTCCAAGTGGAGCGGGTTCTATCTTCCGACAAAAAATCTTCGCCGTTCTGCCAGACCCCTGCCCACAAGGACCAAGCCCTAAACCAATCTAAAGGAGCGATGATGCCCCAGCGGTCTATGGTGCCGTCGCCGTCAAGATCCTTGGTCATCTTCTGGAGTGCGGCGACAAAATCGTCACCGGTTACAGGCAGAGCATCAGCCTCCGATGACAGCCCTGCCTCATGGAGCAGATCCACGTTGTAATAGACGCCAAACCCATGGAAATCCAGAGGAATACCGTAGCGCACTCCCTCATAGCTGCCGGAGTTGTGCCACACCGCTTCGTAGAACATGTCCTCTCCCATTTCTAGAACTTCCAGCATTGATTCATTTATGGGCAGCACAGAATTGGTAGAGGCGAAGCGGGGAATCATGTAATCGTGGCAGATGGCAACCTGAGGCGCCTCACCGCTGACTACACTGGTGGCCAAGCGGCTGTAATAGGGCTCGCCCCAAGGCAGGATCTGCATCACAACCTCTATATCCGAATGCTCTTGGTTGAACTGCTCTACCAGCTCACCCATGACTCTGCCATCTGGCCCGGTAAATAGTGTCCAAAAATCAATGGTTACCTTGGCAGCGCCGATGCCGCTGCTGAGAGCCAACAACAAGACCAGGATAACCGCCGCTGCAGCTAATGATTTTCTCATGCCTGCATCCTTCCTCCTCAAGAATTCATCTTGCTCACTGCATCAAGTTTTGGTAAGAGGGACTACAAGCTAACTGGACGTATTCTCACCTCCCCGCGCGAGACGAGCTGCATCAACTCGGCAACAAAGCCATCCCCGCAGCTTTCCACATGCGCCCCTGTTAGAGCATCGATCCAAGGCCATGTTCCGTAGTTTTTATCTCTCTATTCTCATTATTCTTCATCTTTGCATCGACTCCTGCGAATTGTGTAAATAAGTATATGCAACTAGGTGGTGGGATTGGTGATTGCACCGCTCTAAAGAGCGAGAAAGGCCGCAGCTGTGTGCCGCGGCCAGTTGGCGGTGTGAAGCTCCTGCTGGGCCATTCTGATCCTGAACAATTCGAGATCTACGTTCTCCAAATCACCCTGGTGGGGATTTTATCTCTTTCTGCTAGCTGGAGTAGGGGTAAATTGTCACCCCTTCGACTACCCTGTTAATCACCCGTTTCCGGCTGGGGGTGTCGGGCATAAGGCCCAGTTGCAAGCTCTTGAATAGGCCGATGATTTGAGCCGGAAGAACTAGAAGCATTGAAAGGAAGCTGTTATCCATCTCCGGAGCCACATCTAGGTCAAGTATGTGATGGCAAAGGTCTGCCCAATCAGCTTCCGGCTGTGGGCCAACCACGATCCGCCCGCACCCCAGGTCCTTGGCAGAGAGTTCTTTCAGAAGATCGCTCTCATACTGCCTCCGGTACGAATCTGCTGATGAAAATACAACCACCAGCGTATGCTCATCAACTGCAGCCATAGGCCCATGGCGCAGACCTAGAGTATCCTCGGCTTTGCCAACCACCTGGCCATCAGTCATCTCCTGTACCTTGAGATGGGACTCCAAGGCAGCTCCATAGAAGGGACTGGCACCGACGAAAAAGATCCTTTCAAAAGGCAAATCAGCAAGGTCCTTGAGCACCTG
>LFTN01000183.1:6942-7413 GCA_001513495.1 Clostridiales bacterium DTU087 | reverse complement strand
GCAAAGTCACCGGGAAAGGCCAGGGCAAAACCTGCAGCCACCATGCTGGTGAAGGAGCTGGTCATAGCCAGTCCAGCATCGTTGGTATCCGGCGGCAGCACACACAGTACGCTTGGGGCCGAGCTGTCCCTGGCCAGCTGCGCCAACTCACCCTTGTCATTACATGTAACCACCACCTGCTTGACCAATCCCGATCGCAGACTCTCTGCCAGTTTGAAGACGGCATTACCCTCGGGGCTGTTTCCTGATCTGGCGAAGGAAACAAGGATGAAGGGCGAACGGGGCAGTGTCCCTTCGGGGTCCATCAGCATGTCAGTAGATGAGATGCTCTTGACCAATCCCTGATGCTTCCTGGCCAAAACAGCCTCAACACACTGCGCGGCATAGTATGAACTCCCTGCTCCTGTCAGGATGATGGTTTCATTCTGTTCGATTAGCTCTTCTAAGGGCTCCATCAAGCCCTTCATTGTC
>LFTN01000183.1:0-6883 GCA_001513495.1 Clostridiales bacterium DTU087 | reverse complement strand
CGCTGTCCCATTGGCTGCCGCTTAGGTCCAAGGCATAGAGCGCCGCTCCGGTGATGGGCTTGAGTATGGGTTCCACTAGCGTACATCCAGACTTGCCCACCAGTCCCCTCAGCGGACTCAAGATGTACTCTCCCGCCCGAAATACCCCGCCTGAATAGGAGACAGGCACTTCTCTGCCCGTATCAAAATCCAGCTGCTTGATAATCGCTTCCACGATCAGCCAAAGCTCATACGCCGCTTCTTTATACAGCTGTATAGCCTTAGGATCTCCCTGTTCTGCCGCTTCATGTACGATCAATGCCAGCCGGGCAATTGCTTCTCTCCGCATCTGCAAATCCCTCACAACACAGCGGATGAGATCAAAATCCCGCTTGAGATTCAGTCTATCCCGGACAATGTCATACAGCTGGGTTCTCTCTTCCCTGCCGTCGGACTGTTTGGTAAATATGTGTATCAACTGCTTACCCAGCCAGAAGGCAGAACCCTCATCACCGCAAAAATCCCCCCAGCCGCTGGACCGGGCGGTGCTGCCTCCGCGATCCCTGCCGAAACCAATAGCACCGGTACCCGCGACCAGGTTGATCCCCGGCCTGCAGGCCAGAGACCCCGCCCAGCCCGCCTCTGCATCATTTCCACACTTGAATTGATCAGTCTGCAATATGTCAGCCACCGCAGCCTCAACCAATGGAACATCCTCAATCACTTCTCCATAGGCTGGCAGGCCGAGGAAAGCATACTGAACTAAAGACAAGGAGATTGCCGCCCTCTCCAACAGCTCAGATATGCCGCTGGTTAAGACAGCGCGAAATCCGTCCAGTCCCACCTGTTCAAGGTCACATGTTCGTTTTTCTGCGTATCCGCATATCTCTCCAGTATGCGTGATCAGCATGAAGGCAGTCTTTGTACCGCCTCCATCTACTCCTAGATAGTACATCTTAGCCCTCCACCATCCCCTTCATCCCGGCTGTGCCGTGCTGTCACGTTAGCCTGTACGCCTCTGACAATTAAGAAACCGCCTCGGACGATTCAGAAGCTTGTCCGATCTTCTCCTTTCTTCGCTAGCAGCGGCCCGTGGCCCTCCCGGCTTGACCTTCTGGAAGGCATAGACTAGACTTAGCATTGTGACGTCCATTTTCCGGATGACCAGCAAATAGTCCGTGTCTTGTCTTTCAAACCAACTAAGTGAGGCCAGACCCAAAGCACGCTTTTAAGCAGACTCAAGCGAAGTTTAGGAGGCCAGTGAATGAGACAGCCCATCGCCCTTCTCTGTGACTTTGATGGAACCATTTCCAGGCAAGATGTAGGAGACCTAGTCTTGGACAATCTGGTCTTTCCTCAGATCGATGCCGCCCTGTTGGAGGCTCTAGGGGCCGAAGACCCTGGGTCAAAGCATCTTTACACCCAATGGTATACACTAGCTCCTCCGTCACAACAAGACTTCCAGCAGACTATCATGCAGGCAGAAATTGACCCGGATTTCCAAGCACTGTATGAGCTGGCCAAGCGGCAAGGTGATGCCGTGGCCATAGTCAGTGACGGGTTTGATGCTTATATCCGCCCGCTCTTGGCTCGGGCCAACATCAGCGGCATTCCTGCTTACTCCAATGTCATGGGATTCGGCACCTCGTTCAAGCTAGATTTTCCCCATCACAATCCCGACTGCAGGTTTTGCGGCGTCTGTAAGGCTGCCATCGCTCTGTATTACATCAATAGGGGGTTTTACACAGTCTATATTGGCGATGGGACCAGTGACAGATTTCCCGTCCATATCGCACATCAAGTGTTCGCCAAGGATGCACTTGTCGACATATGCGAAGAAGAGGGAATCCGCTACCAGCCCTTCAGCTCTTTCCAAGACGTAGTCTTATGGTATACCGCGGGGGAACTAAGTGAGAATCAACCTAGGAACCTGCATCCCAAGTGCTCCTCCCTTACCGGGCATTCCCTGGGCTTTCTCGATCACCGACGAGCTGCCAACCTGCTTGCCGGATCACTTTAGATATTAAACAGATCCTTTACCTGAACGGCTTGACCGGTTCTCATGGACTCGTTGGCCGCGATCCCAACAGCGATGCTTAAGGCCCCATCGATGTGGGAAGCGGCGCGCTTAAAGGGGTCATCCTGCGGTTCACCAAACAAGTCCCGAAGCAATACAGGATCGCCTCCCCCATGACCGCCCTCTGCTTCCTCCACTGTTACCTTGTAGGGCTCTTCAAACATGGGGAATACAACGATATCCTTGCTCTCAGCGGCGCCTTCGGCTGAAACCTGTGCTCCACCGCTGACATAGCTTTTCTCACACACATGAACCTGGATGCGCCCCTTGGTGCCGTTAAATGCTACCCGATAGCCTTCCCAAGGCATATATGTGTTGAGGGAATAAGTGAGAATGGCTTTGGTGTTGTATCTAACGACTACTGCCATTGTATCCTCAATACTGATTCCATCACCAAAGACGCTCTGATCCCTGAGGTACCCGTCATACTCTTCGTTCTCTAGATACATCTTTTCCAGGCTGGGATTCGCCCGCAAATCGAGTGCAAAGGGATCGTTTTCAGCAGCCTTACTGCCGGTAGCTCGGTAGTAGAATTGCCGCATTCCCCGCCTTTCAGCGTTTTCCCTACCGTAGAACAACAGGTCGCCCATGGCAAACACTGTCCTGGGTTGGGCTGCCAGCCAGAAATTGACCAGGTCAAAATGATGAGTTGACTTATGAACCAAGAGGCCGCCGCTGTTGCGCTTATCCCGGTGCCAGCGGCGGAAATAATCCGCTCCATGCTGGGTATCAAGCAGCCATTCAAAGTGGACAGAGGTCACATAGCCAATTACCCCGTCCCGGATGAGTTCTCGGATCTTAGTATTATGCGGAGCGTACCGATAGTTGAAGGTTACCCGCAGGCCGCGTCCCGTCTTCTTGACCGTGTCGAGGATGGCTTGACATTTCTCTGCGTCAACGGTCAGAGGTTTCTCAGTGATGACATCACAGCCCATTTCCATTGCCTTGATAATATAGATGTGATGAGTGCGGTCGATACTGGTAACCAGGACAACATCCGGCTTTGCCTCTTCGATCATTCTCTCAAAACCCCACGCTGGATATGTTGGCACAGGATCAGCACCAAGTTCATTCACCAGGACGCTGTTGGCGTAGTTCATCCTGCCTTGGTTGATATCACAGAAGGCAGCTATCTCGCTGTTTTCAGCGTATGTAGACGCCAAAGCCTGATAGAAGAATCTAGCCCTGCTTCCCAGACCCACGATAGCGTACCGCTTCTTGCTGCTCACTCCGCTGCCTCCTTTGCATACGGCCGGGTGCGCCTTCCATGGCGGGCCATCGTCGCTGCCATGAGGACGGCATCCACCAAGCTTTTTTCATTGGCTTTGCCTGTACCGGCAATGTCAAAGGCGGTGCCGTGATCCACCGAGGTTCTAATGATGGGCAAGCCCAAAGTCACATTTACCCCCTCTACGCTTCGAAAGTCTCCGGTATCGGGATCAACGGTGAAACCAAGGAGCTTAACGGGAATATGCCCTTGATCGTGATACATGGCCACCACACCGTCATAGTGGCCCGCCAGCATTTTCACAAACACTGTATCGGGAGGTATTGGGCCTTCCACATCGTAGCCCCGCTCCACCGCGGCTGCTACGGCTGGTATGATCACATCGAGTTCCTGCCGGCCGAACAGGCCCCCTTCACCGGAGTGGGGATTGAGGCCGGCTACGGCGATTTTCGGTGAGTCGATCCCTAAGTCCAGCAAGGCCCGGTGAAAAAGGTCAATGACCTTGACAACCCGGGGTTGCGTAATGCGGCTGGGCACATCTTCCAATGCAACATGGGTGGTTACATGGGCAACCCGCATCTGGCCGCAGACCAGCATCATGCTTACTGATTCTGTCGCGGTCAGCGCAGCCAGGATTTCTGTGTGCCCGCTGTAGTGATACCCCGCTAGGTTAATCGCTTCCTTATGTATAGGGGCTGTGGTAATGGCATCGACGTCTCCTGCCAAAGCTAGGGAAACAGCTTTTTCAATATAGGCAAAGGCGGCCTTCCCTGCGGCAGCGGACAACTCTCCAAAGCGGTTTGGCTCAAGGCCCAGCATGGCCTCCGGTTCGATGGTGGGGCATGCAGGCACTTCCCGCCCCAGGAGCTCTGCCGCCTGCTCCAAAATCTCCCTTGTCCCGATGATCACCGGCTGACAGGCTTCCCGCACCTTCGGGCTGGCAGCTGCCTTGACGATAATCTCTGGGCCTATTCCATAGGGGTCTCCCATGGTGATTGCTATCTTCGGCAGTGTTGGTGTAACTGTACCCATCCAACGGCCTCCTCCCACTTAAGGCTCTTATTGCATATCCAATGGGCGCTGCCCGCTGTCCCCTGACACCGAAAGAAGAATGCTTAGTCAAAGGGGGGCAGACACCCATCTTCCTGGACTAGGGGAATCCTGCGGCCTGTGACCTCTATCTCGGGCCGGTGCTTCAACTCCGAAAGGACACTATCCGAAACGTAAAGCTCCTTGAGCTTCAGCGTATTCTTGATCCTGACAATCCTCGCTGCCTCTGGGCTTCGAGAGGCGGCTCTCAGGGCATAACTGATGCCTTCAGCATCGGTATTGGCCACGATCGGCACTTTAGCTCGCTCAAGAAAACTGCTGGTAACGGCGTTTTCATACGTTGCCCGGAAATCAATCCTATCATAGACTCTTTTCGTCACAACATCGGCCAATCCCATCCCAAGAGCATTCCCCTGGGAGCCCTCAGTGAGATCGGCCAATAGAATCGATGAAATCCGGGGTTTTTCTGCCTCCGGTTCCCCTCTAATGCCGATCCGGCCGATAATATTCGGGTCAAGCCCTACACCGCTGATATCCTTGCCGAACTCGTCGATAATCAAGAGATCAATTTGGTCAACGGGCAGCTTCGGCATCAGTCTCTTGGCCTCTGCCAGCAGCTTTGGCTCTTCCTCCTCAAACTCCTGGGGCCGCAGCGCCCTAATGACGGCTGTCTCTTCATTCCCGTTCTCCACAATGCCTATGCCCAGCACTATCCTGCCGTGCTTAATTATTTGTCGGGCAGTCGGGACAATCATCTCCTTCAGTCCCGTTACCCCGAATCTATGAATCTCCAAGGCCTGCTTGTGCTTTCCTATGCCGATGGCACACATTTTCATCAAACCACTTTCAAAGGTGCCGTGGAAATCAGTGTGGGGCTTTATCCGATTAATGACAATCACGCCATCTGCCTCGTACGCGTACTTGTCCATGTAGACCTTGTTTGCCAATCCTTCACTGGGAAGCTCCACAACTTCCAGAGAGGACAAGATAGGAGCGCCAACATCTGCTTCCTTAATACCATAATGCTCTAAGACGGCCCGCTGCCCTTCTGGTGTAGCGCCTCCATGGCTTCCCATAGCCGGGACAATGAACGGCCTCCAACCTTGACCTAGAACCCATTTTACTGTGGTTCGTACGATCTCACTTAGATTGGCTATCCCTCTGCTGCCAACGGCAACAGCTACCGAGGCTCCCGGCTTAAGTCCTAGTTCTATGCCGTGCAGCTCCTGCTTAAGGTATAGAGCGACGTTGTCTATCTTCTCAGTCTCAAGTTCCTGCCTTACCATAGTCAGCTCAACATTCGACATTAGTTCGGCTCCCTCCGCCAGCGCAGTTGTCGTGCTAGTCATTTACTTCTCACAAGATTGGTGTGTCCCCTCTTGTTCGACGGTGTCCTCGGAACCATTTGTGCATACACTCTTCCATCTCTAGGTGGAGCTCGCCTAGATGCAGATAACAGCCTTTACAAAACCTGACGGTCTGTCCTGTAAACCTTAGAATGCGTCGTCTAGCTGCTCTAGTTTGTACTTATGAGTAATCAATGATTCCATATCAGGCCTACGCGATACTCAACGTCGTTTTCTCTGCGCTATCACAGAGGCAACGAAGAGGACAAAAGCAACAACCAATGACAGTACTTGCCTTCTAGTCAATGTGAGCACCTCCTGAGCATCACAGTCTTGGCAGTGAGACAACGACAAGCTTTGCTCTTGAGAGTCCGATACCCTCCCTTCCACCGAATGCACAATTGCTCGCCTGCCAGCCGTGTCAACCAGCCGATTTGCCTGAGCCACCGGAGTCTGAAGGCCGCAGCCAGTCATGTGTATCTGCTGCTTCTATCCACTCTACATGTATCTATGTACCTGCAGCTTGCCCAGCCCGGGCTGATTATCATCCATCGGGACCCGGGCTGGACTCGTCTGAAATCACAGCCTAAGCAAAAGCAACTTCAATCATCTGGTGGCCGTGCAGCTTGCCCAATGTAAATCGCAGTGTACCATCCTGCAGCTCAAACTCCAGGGGTTTCATCTCCGGCACGCATGTGACTGACTTGACATCTGCCGGCACCTTAACTGCCACTTCCAGGTTGTAAAGAGGAATGACATCCTCGATTATGTCGATCTCCTGGCTGCGGCGTTCAGGTATATAGTGCAGCAGGTGAACCACCCAGCGGTTTTCCGGCGGCTGTTCA
Source organism: Clostridiales bacterium DTU087 (assembly GCA_001513495.1). Taxonomy (GTDB): domain Bacteria; phylum Bacillota; class Limnochordia; order DTU087; family DTU087; genus DTU087. The sequence continues at coordinate 358 of LFTN01000183.1, read as the reverse complement.
TTGACCGTTGCCAAGACGGTGGTAGGCCCGTTGTGGGACAGCAGCGGCTGACCCATCAAGAGCTCAATGGCATTGAGCAGCAGCTGCTTGCACCACCGGGGCGCGTTCCTGTTATAGAGTGTAAATACTGGATGGGCAAAATAGACTACATCTCCATTCCGCACTATAGCCGGCTGGACCACCTTCCCCGATGAGGGGGTCTGCCTGTGTGAACAGAAGTGTTCCCAAGTGCGGTCAAAGTAGGACGCGACCACATCGGCTAGAACCTCAGCATTGGTATCTGCTTCGATCTCCACCGCCTTAATGTACATAGCGTGTTCCGTTGGCGGCAGGCCTTTACCGATTGCCCCATACGGAA
>LFTN01000044.1 GCA_001513495.1 Clostridiales bacterium DTU087 | reverse complement strand
GCCGCATCTAAGATTAAGATCCGCGGGTCATTGATAATGGCCCTGGCAAAGGATACCAGCTGCCGCTGTCCCAAGGACAGCCTGCTGCCCCTTTCCTGCACCTGGGTATCGTAGCCGTCAGGAAACTGCTCAACGATATCGTGGAGGCCTAGTGCCTTGCTGACCCTCAGCATCTCCTCTTCCCCTGCCTGGGGGTTGCCGTAAAGCAGGTTCTCCCGGATGGTGCCTGAGAAGAGGAAAGGCTCCTGCAGGACCAGCCCGATCTGGGAACGCAAGGATTTCTGGGTCACATCCCTTAGATCATAACCGTCGATCAAGATCCTGCCTCTGCTCACATCATAGAACCGGCAGAGCAGGTTGATCATGGAGGTCTTGCCGGCACCGGTGTGGCCGACCAAGGCTATGGTCTGGCCTGGCTGCACCTCGAGGCTAACATCCCTGAGAACATAGTCATCACCTTCATAGGCAAAGCTCACATTATCAAACTGGACATGCCCCTGGATAGGCGGCAGCTCAGCGGCACCAGGCCGGTCCTGGATCTCCGGCACCGTATCCAAGATGGCAAACACCCGCTCCGCTCCGGCCATCGCGGTCTGGATGACCCGGAAAAACTGGCCCAAGTTACGCAGGGGGCCAAAGAACTGCCATGTATACCCTAAGAAAGCCACCATTTCCCCTACAGTCAGCTCTCCCTGGACCAGCCAGCGCCCTCCAAACCAGATGACCATGATGGTGCCCGCTGCTCCGATGAGCTCGATAGCCGGCCAGAAGAAGGAGAACAGGCGGATGGAATTGAGGGCAGCATTGTAGCTATCCCGGTTTACCCCGCTGAACCGCTTAAGATTCTCTTTCTCCCTGGTGAAAGCTTGGGTCACCCTGACGCCAGAGATATTCTCCTGCAAGCTGGCATTGACTGCGGCAACCTTTTCCCTCACCCGTCGCTGGGCCAAAAAGATCTTCATGCGAAACCCTGTCAGCATGTAAACCAAGAAGGGCAGGGTCAGGAAAGTCAATGCTGCCAACCGGGGATTTAAGAGAACCATGATCACGGCGATCCCCACTATAGTAACTGAGTCGGAGATCAGGTTCACAATGCCCCCGCTCAGCAAGTCATTTAGGGCATCTACATCGCTGGTGAGGCGGGTGATGAGCCTTCCCACCTGGATGCTGTCATAGTACCTAAGGGAAAGCCGCTGCAGGTGCTCATAGAGCTGCTGCCGCATGGAATAGATGATGTCCTGGCCCATGGAGACCATCACTATGCCCCGCCAGTAGGAAAGGAGCCAGGAGGCAACAAACAAGAACACCACCAGCAATGCCAGGCGGTCGACCCCGGCGATGTCTCCCGCGGCTATATAATCATCGATGAACACCTTGGTGAGATAGGGACTCACAACAGTAACTGCCGATACTCCCAACATCAGCAGAACGGCCAGTGCCGCTTTGCCTTTGTGGGGGCTAAGATACTTCAAAAGGCGCAGAAGAAGGCCGCGATTAATCGGGGCAGTATGCTGCTCCTGTTCAAGCTCGAATGCCATTTCATCGCCCCTTTTCTATCCATGGTGGAAACTCTTGGTCAAAGCAGGTCAAAGACACATCAGCTGGCGGCAAAACTTGCTGGAATGATCTGGGATTCCAGGATCTGCTGGTAGACTCCGCCCTGCTGAACCAGCTGGGCGTGGGTACCCTCTTGGACTATGGCACCTTCGTGCAAAACCAGAATCTTATCCGCCTGCTGCACTGTGGACAGCCGCTGGGCTATGATAAAGGTAGTCCTTCCCTCCATCAGGCGGTTCAAGGCCTCCTGGATCTCCCTCTCGGTTGCCAGGTCAACACTGGATGTGGAGTCATCGAGAATCAGGACCCGGGGATCAGCCAACAGGGCCCTGGCAATGGCCACCCGCTGCCTTTGACCTCCCGAAAGGCCTACTCCCCGCTCTCCCACTACCGTGTCATAGCCCTGGGGCAGCTCCATGATGAACTTGTGGGCAGCAGCCGCCCGGGCGGCTGCCTCCACCTCCTCCAAAGGAGCATCGGGCCGGCCATAGGCAATGTTTTCCCGGATGGTCGCAGAAAACAAAAAGGTCTCCTGCATCACAATGCCGATCTGCTTGCGCAGTGACTCCAGTGTCAAGTCCCGGACATCATGGCCGTCGATGGTCACCCTGCCCCCGGTCACATCGTAGAAGCGGGGGATCAAGTTGACCAGGGTGCTCTTGCCGGAGCCGGTGGAACCGACAACAGCCACCACTTCTCCCGGTGCTGCTTCAAAGGTGATATCCTTCAGCACCGGTATGCCGTCGGCATAAGCGAAACTGACATTCTCAAAGCGGACCCGGCCAGCGGCTTGGGAAAGCTCAACAGCATTGGGCTTCTCCTGCACAATTGACTCATCATCCAACAGTTCAAAAATCCGCTTGACAGAGGCCGCGGCCCGCTGCATGACCCCGAGGATGTACCCCAAGCTTCTTACGGGCCAGATCAGCATCCACAGCGACCCGTGGAAGGCCACCATCGATCCCAGGGTCATGGTGCCGCTGATGACTTCCCGGCCGCCGTACCAGAGGACTAAGACAGTCCCCAGGTTGGCCAGGAAATCCATTGCCGGATGGTAGAAGGAGCTGGTCTTAGCTGTCTTTAGCACCCGCTCACAAAGGCTCTCATTCTCCAGGTGGAAGCGGTGGATTTCATCCTCTTCCCGGCTGAAAGCCCGGACCACCCGCACTCCGGAGAAGTTTTCCTGGGCTACCGCGGTGAGCTTTGCCCGCTGCTCCTGAATACCGGTGTACATCGGCTCCACCTTGAGGGTGTAGCGAACGGCTACAAAGAACAGTACCGGCAAAGTCGAAAGGCTGATCAAAGTGTAGCGCCAATCCAGATAGAACAGGTAGCCGGCAACGCCAATCAGCCAGCTGCCATTGCCCATCAGAGAGCTAATTCCAAAGCCCACCGCTTCCCGGCACATCTCCACATCACTGGTCAGGCGGGACATCAGCTCTCCAGTGGCTGCCTTATCATAGAAGCTGAAGGACTGCCGCTGGAGCTTATCATAGAGATCATTGCGGAGGGCATACGCGACTTCCTGGGAGGCTTTCTCGACAATAAAGATCTGAACAAAGATGGAAATTGCCCTGATCAGGCCAAAAACCAATAGGGCAAAAGCCACTATGTTCAAAAACCCATAGGCAGTCTCCACATTTAAACCCGGCTGGGCCAAGCGGTCGACTACCTGCCTTGTATACATGGGCACCATCAGAGCCAGGACCATCTCTACGATGGCTCCCACAAACCCTACCAACAACCGCCACCACTGGGATCGGGCATAAAACAAGAGCCGGATCAGATGGGTCACGATCACGCCTCCTTTGTTGGGGTTAATCACTGACTATTGGCAGCAAAACACTGAGAAGAATAGACTCTTCCTGCAGTGGTAGTCACTTGTGACAGCCACAAAGTCTTCTATTCGCCCCCTTGATTTGGAGTCCTGCTAAGGCTGTGGAAATAGCCCCTCTGAGAAGTTGACTGGACTGCCCCATTTCAGCTCCCTGGCCTCCCGAATCCGGCCAAAGCCTGCGGGAGTCCCAGGCTCGATAACCACCAAGACGCCCTGGTTTTCTCCGATAAACTCCGGCCTCGCCTCCAGCGGCAGTTCACCCAACACATAAGCTGCCATCACCAGGTCATGGGAGGGAGTCTCCCATTCCCCGGCGACATCCGTGCAGGGCCTCCTCTAAGGCAAGTTCAAGCAGGCAGGTTCAAGGGAGCGTTGAGCAGGCGCCAAAGCTGATAGCTCCGGGAAAAAGCAAGAAAAGCATACTAGGTCATAGTATACCAGTTCCACCTTATTTTAGCACTCAGTTAGGAGAAAAATACGGTATTGCTAGATGTTGGAAGTCTAGATGTGACATCGTGCAAACCGAAGCCCCAATAGGGGACACAGGGCCAGCCAGCAGAGCTGCCGGCGGGACTCAGCCCATCATTTGGAAGGGGAACTGGACAGCATTGAACTGGGGGATCAGGCAGTGGGTTCCCAACCCGCCCCGCTCCGCCGCCTTCTGTACGGCCGTATCTAAAGCTGCCTTGACAGCACCGGTGGTTCCAGTGATGGTGAAATAGCTCCTGCCCCCCAAGGCATAGCCTAGGCGCAGCTCCATGAGAGATACCTGTGCGGCTTTGAGGGCAGCATCGGCGGCTTCCAGACCGGCGGCCATGCTCAAGGCCTCCACAATGGCCGCGGCCTGGCTCTTGGGCAGGCCGCTGACTAGGCGGCGATGCCCATCACCAGGAAACTGGCCGTGAAGGGCCCAGTACAAGGAAGGATGGACCCTGCCGATAACGCAGAGGTCATAGATGCTGGAACCTGCCTCTTTCTTGGCAGCGGCAACAGCTGCTTCAACTGCCGCTGTCTGCCCGGCTAAGAGCACGGTGAATTTTCCGGAACAGACTACTTTGGTATCGAGCACTTCAACTAAAGCTGCCTTAACCGCCGTGTCTACAGCAGCGGCTCCATCGGCAGCCCCTTTGATCTCCAAAAAGCCAATGGCAGAAGGCACATTATCCAATCTCATCCGGAATTTCACCTCTTCCCAGCTCCTCATTCTCCCGCAATGACAACAGCTGTCTCAGTCACTTCCCGCACCCGCCCGGGGATGCTGGCATGCACCGCTGCTCCCAGCTTATCCGACGGCGGAACGGCAATTAACTGCCCGGTCTCCACCCGGTCCCCCGGCTGCACCAATGGTTCCGCCGGCACCCCGATATGCTGCTTGAGGGGGACTCTCACCTGCCTGGGAGAAAACTGCACATCAGACCAGGGAGCCGGCACATAGTACTCCTCCAGCCCCAGACGGGCAATCAAATGGCCAACAGGGATATGCCGGCCAGCGTACCCGTCCCGGACTGCAGCCTCCCGCCGGTGGGAATTCTGTAAACCCCGGTTTCCCAGTTCTTCTTTAAGGGCCCGGAACATCCGCCGGGGAGAAAGCTCAACTGGGCAGGCAAACAGATCGCAAACACCGCAGTCACAGCAAAGATAAGCCTGGGTAATGGCAGCAGTATTGGCTGCATGGCCGTGGTTGACAGCGTTCAGCACCAAATGGGGAAAGATGTCATGCCCTAGAAGATAGCGGGGGCAAAGATCGGTACAGAGCCGGCATTGGCAGCAGGCAGATTGAGCCCGCTGCAGGATTGCGCCAAGGCTAACGTCAGCCTGCTGGATCAGCCAGTGATCAGCCGGCAAGATGATCAGCCCCGTGGTTGTTTTCTTACAAACCGCCATGCCGCTCTCTACCGCCTCCGGCGGCACCAGCTCTCCAGTCATGGGGCCTCCCTCAATCACCCGGAAGCTGCCGGGAAGCGGCCCTCCAGCCAAGTCCAATAAGGCAGCCATGGGAGTACCCACCGGCACCGCCAGGGTCACCGGCTCCCGGACAGCACCGGCAACAGTCACATAAGTAGTAGTCACCGGCTGCCCGTCTAGAGCAGCAGCCACGTTGAGCAGCGTCTCTACGTTAAGGACCACTGCACCGACGGCCAGGGGTATCCCCCCCTCCGGCACCGTCTTTGCTGTTACGTCGTAGACCAAATTCTGCTCATCACCGGCGGGATAGTAGTCTTTCAAGAGTTTAAGCCTAAGCTTACCCTTGCCGGCAAGGGCTGCCTCCAGCTTTTCCACAGCGGCCGTGTGCTTGCCCTTAATGGCAATTACCCCAGCCTCAGCCCCGAGGGCCTCCACCACATCCTCCAGGGCTTCCGCCAAGGTTTCTGCCTCTCTTTCCATCAGCTGGACATCGACAGCCAAGAGGGGCTCACATTCAGCACCGTTGACAATGACAGTATCCACCCGGGCGTTCAATTTGACATGGGTAGGAAAGCCGGCTCCGCCAGCTCCGACTACACCAGCTGCTTTGGTTTTGGCAATGAGGGTTTCTCTCTCCCTGTTCACCGCCGAAAGGCCCCTTTCCCACTACTGCTGTTTCTGCTTGCCTAAAATCCTGGCCCGGGCGCCGGTGGTTATACCGGAAGCATTGGCATCATCGGTATCCAGGTGCAGTTCCAGGCGGAAACTATCCTTGACTCTGACCTGCACATTGTTGAAGATTAGGCCTTTCTCTCCCAACACCTCTACCTGTACCAAATCATTGTCCTCAACACCAAATCTCTGGGCATCGGTTGGATTCATGTGGACATGGCGGTTGGCGACGATGGCGCCTTCAGGCAGAACCAAGGTACCCTTGGGCCCTACCAGCGTGATGGGGCAAGAGCCTTTGAGGTCACCGGACGGCCGTACCGGCGGGTCAATCCCCAAAAAAACGGCATCTGTCCTGGATACCTCCACTTGGGTGCGGTTTCTAACAGGCCCTAAAATCCGCACATTCTCCAATGCCCGCATCTTGGGGCCAACCAAAGCCACTACCTCCCTGGCCGCAAACTCACCTTCCTGGTAAAGGTCCCGCAAGGGAGTCAGCTGATGTCCCGGACCGTAAAGCACCTCCAGATCAGCGGCGGAAATGTGTATATGGCGAACCGAGACTCCCACCGGCACCGCAAAAGGATCTTGGGCACCGTCTCCCTGCAGGCTTGCCAAAACCCGGCGGGTGATTTCTTCAACTAATCTTCTCGCATCCACTGCGCTCCCCCCATCTTTCAAGTAATCCGCAATTCAGTCACATTAATCGACAATCCCCATAATCAATGTCTTGATGGGGGCCTTGTCCAGGTTAAACACACTCTTGGCAACTCCCGGTGCTCCCCCGGCAATCACTGTATCTCCCACCCCTGCCCCGACATAATCCACTGCCACCTCATACTCATCAGGAGCATCGATGGGACTGATGAGCAGCATAGTCCTGCCTTCATAGGCAGGGTGTTTGACTGTACAGACAACTGGACCGATGACCTTGGCCAGATACACAAGCTCCACTCCTAGCGAAACCTATCCGCTGCTCCCAGCGGCGTCAATCCCTGGGCTGTATCCCTTTACCTCAGGTTCGATCTACCTTGTGCCTTGGGACAGCCGGGCAGCAGTACAATCATCAACTATCCCCACAACACTAGCATCCACTGGTATCCGCCTCTGGGGAAAGGCTTGGGTGGCATCGGCACTGAAGACAATCGTCACGATTTGGCCTGTGCCGGCCTGGCCTGTGGCGTCTGCCGCTATATACGCAGGCCCCTTGGGAGTCAGGTCCTGGGCTAAGGGCTGGATCACCAAAAGCTTTACACCTGTCAAGTTGTCATCCTTCTGGGTAGAAACCACAGTGCCGATTACCTTGCCGAATTTCACTGGCTCCCCTCCCCGGCAAACCCCCGGCGGTCGTAGACCGTCGTGCCTTCAACTTCAACCAAGTCAATGATGCTCACTATGGCCAGATCCACCGGTGAAGAAGCAGTCCTATCTGTCTGCCGAGCGGAGCTGCCGCCGACAATCATCACCACATCTCCGATCCCGGCACCGACTGTATCAACTGCCACCAGCGGCCTGCCGGCATCTTCGCCGGTGAGGATATCCAGCGGCCGAACCAGCTGAAGCTTAAGACCCACCAGCTTGGGGTCTTTCTGAGTAGATACAACTGTCCCCGCAACCCTTGCCATCTGCATAGTTAACCCTCTTTCTTCTGCCTACTGCCAATGGGCGATCAGTTCAGGATGGGGTGCAGTCAACACCGCAGTGTGGCCCAATTCCGCCGGCTCAACCAGCTGCCGGATATGGGCTGCTGCCGCTTGGACGGCATCGACGGTGCCGGCAAAACAGACCAAGGCCTTGCCCCCCATGCCGCCTCCGATCCGCAGCTCCACCAGCTCCACTGCAGCAGTCTTGACTGCTCCGTCGGCCGCTAGGATGGCCGATGCAGCCCCAAAGGTTTCCACAATCCCCAACGCCCGGCCCAGCGGCAATCCAGGGGGATTTTGGAGTGCCTTCAGCACCCGGTCATCGATATTGGCCAACATTCCCTTAGAGATCACGTCATCTTGCCCCAAAGCAGCAGCGAGATCCATGGCTGCCTTCACATTGGCAGCATCGCCGGCAAACACTACGATGAAGCTGCCGGGGCAAATGGGGTTGGCCAGCCAAAGGTCCACCGC
>LFTN01000036.1:10263-12416 GCA_001513495.1 Clostridiales bacterium DTU087 | reverse complement strand
GACCTAGCTATGGAGCGGGCCAAGGAGGTTTTCCCAACTCCCGGCGGACCCACGAGACAGAGGATAGGCCCTTTCATCTTTTTTGTCAGGTGCCGCACCGCCAGGAACTCCAGGATCCGTTCCTTTACTTTATCTAATCCGTAGTGATCCTCATCGAGAATCTGCTCCGCTGCGGCTATATCCAGCCGATCCCGGGTCTCCTTAGACCAAGGAAGGGAAACCAGCCAGTCCAAATATGTCCGCACAACAACAGCCTCAGCGGCCATAGGCGGCATCTTCTCCAGACGGTCCAACTCGTGAAACGCCTGTTCCCTAGCGGCCTTGGGCAGCTTCGCCTTTTCGATCTTTTCCCGAAACTCTTCTACCTCGGCAGCTATGGCCTCTTTCTCGCCCAGTTCCTTTTGAATGGCCCGCATCTGTTCCCGCAGATAGTACTCTTTCTGGTTTTTCTCCAGCTGCTTCCGTACTCGAACGTGGATCTTTTTCTCCAGCTGCAAGATCTCCATCTCGCTGCCCAGAAGCATCACAAGCTCCTCAAGCCTCTTTCTGACAGACGGGATCTCCAAGAGCTCCTGCTTTTTCTCCACCGGCACAACTAGCTGAGCTGCGATTGTATCAGCCAAACGGCCAGCTTCATTGATGGAATTTATGGCAACGATGACTTCCGAAGGAACCTTTCGAGAGAGCTTTACATACTCGGCGAATTGGTCCTGAACTGTCCGGATCAGGGCCTCAATCTCCGGCCCCTCTTCGTCTATTTCAGCGATCTCCTCTACCTGAACTCGAAAGCACGGCTCGCTCTCTACAAACTCCTCAATCCTTACCCGCTGCAGCCCCTCCACCAGCACCCGAATCTGCCCCTCAGGCATCTTCAACAGCTGCTTGATTTCTGCTAGAACCCCAACTCTATAGATATCTTCCTCTTCGGGTTCATTGATCTCTGCTGACTTTTGCACAGCCAGCACCAACTGCCGCTCCTGGGTCATAGCCTCCTCAAGAGCTTGGATGGATTTCTCCCTTCCCACATCTAAGGGAGTGATCATAAATGGAAAGACCAGCAAGCCCCTCAGGGGTAGAAGCGGGTAAGTGTTCTTCATTTCACCACTATCTTCAAACATGTTCTCCGTCATTCAACTTCACCCCCGTTGGTTATGGCTGTCTGCGTAATATCTTTAACCAATAACCGGTTTCTTCCTGCCAGTAGAATCCTCCCCTTCTAGGCACATGCTTCAAACTCAGTTAACGTAATTATTAAAGGGAGCCGTGTTAACCAGCTCCCCTGGATGCAGATACTCGAGCGGGCACTCAGCAACAGTATAACATTAACCCGATGCGCTTAACAGCCCACTAGAAACGGTACCTTTGGATATCTGTGCACATTTTTCATCATCCAGTAAAGCGAGGGTAATTACTTCCTCCAGCCGCTCCACCCCATGGACCGCCATCTCGCCCATACTGGCAAAGGATGCTTGCCAGTTTTCCTTAGGGATGATGGCCCGTTTTACGCCGGCCAGGCGGGCAGCCTCTAATTTGGGCACCACCCCGCCCACAGGTTTTACAAGTCCTCGAATAGATACCTCCCCAGTCATTGCCACCACATTATTCACCCTGCGCCCTGTGATGGCCGAGTAGATGGCAGTGACAACGGCGATCCCTGCTGAGGGGCCGTCTACCGGGGTACCTCCTGGGAAATTGACGTGGATATCATAATCCTGGGGACGCAGGTGAAAATTCTGCCTGAGGACGGTGATAACGTTTTCCATGGAGCTCTTGGCCATGCTCTTCCGGCGCATGGTGCGGCCGTAGCCGCCCATCTCCTCCTCTTCCATGATGCCGGTCACTACAATCTGCCCTTTACCGGCATCTACCGGGATGGCAGCTGCCTCTACTTCAATCAAGGTTCCCATATTGGGGCCGTAAACGGCCATACCGTTGACCAGCCCCACCTGCGGCGCTGGCGGGATGCCCTTCTCCGGCCTGGGAGCATACTGCCCGCTGTTCACCACCCACTCCACATCACTTCTGGTAATCTCTTTCCTGCCGCTGGTCAAAGCCAAGCCTGCTGCAATCTGCACCATATTCACTGCCTCTCTGCCGTTGGCAGCATACTGTTTGATGACCTCTAAAGCGTCTTCAGGCAGTACAAACTCTAT
>LFTN01000036.1:0-10218 GCA_001513495.1 Clostridiales bacterium DTU087 | reverse complement strand
CCGGGCATGCGGGTGGTGGCTCCAACCAGGCGAAAATCGGCGGGCAGCCCCTTCTGGAAGATCTCATGGATGTGCATGGGAATATTGCTGTCCTCGGAACTGTAATAGGCACTTTCAAAAAAGACCTTTCGGTCTTCCAGTACTTTCAACAGTTTATTCATCTGGATGGGATGAAGTTCACCGATCTCGTCGATGAACAAAATGCCGCCGTGGGCTTTGGTTACTGCTCCCGGTTTGGGCTGGGGGATGCCGGCGACCCCCAAGGGCCCGGCTCCCTGGTATATGGGATCATGCACCGAGCCCATGAGGGGATCGGCTATCCCCCGGTCATCAAACCGGGCAGTCGTCGCATCAATTTCCACGAACTTGGCAGAAGGCTGAAATGGTGAAAGGGGGTTAGCTTTGGCCTCCTCCAAGACCAACCGGGCTGCTGCTGTTTTCCCCACCCCTGGAGGCCCGTAGATAATCACATGCTGGGGATTAGGTCCGCAGAGGGCAGCCCGGAGAGCCTTGAGCCCCTCACTCTGGCCGATGACTTCATCAAAACATGTAGGACGGGTCTTTTCCGCCAGAGGCTGAGTTAACGAGATGGCATTGAGGCGCTGCAGTTTGTCCAGTTCTTTCCTGGACTCCCGATCTACTGCGGTCCTGCTGGTCTGCTGGCTTCTAAGCAGGTTCCAGAAGTAGAGCCCGATTACGAGGGCAAAGAACAGATTGATGATCCCGAGAACGCCCATCATTGAGGTCCACCTGCCCGGCTGATTGGTTGATTTGCACTGTCTATTATGCACAGCGGCAGGGGCTTTTACTCAAAAGGGCCCGGGGATAAGACCCAGGCCCTTGATTCATCCTGTATTTCAACAGTGGGGCAAGAATGGCTTGCTCAAGCTGTTTCTTCTGCTAAGCTCTCCCGTCGCATGAGATTAGGCGCTGATCCCTTCTCCACCACTTCCTTGGTGATGATGCACCTAATCACATCTTCCTGGGACGGGATCTCGTACATGATCTCCAGCATGATCTCTTCGATTACAGTTCTTAAGCCCCTGGCGCCGGTCTTGCGCTCCATGGCTTTGACGGCTATGGCCTCAATGGCATCTTCTTCGAAGACCAGCTCTACGTCATCCATTTCAAAGAACTTCTGGTACTGCCTCACTAGGGCATTCCGGGGTTCGGTCAGGATCCGCACCAGTGCCTTCTTGTCCAGGGCATCTAGGGCCACGACGATGGGCAGCCGGCCGATGAACTCGGGTATCAGCCCATACTTGAGCAGATCCTCAGGCATAACCTGGCGCAAGAGCTCCCCAATCTGCTTTTCCTCCTTGGGCTTGATATCGGCTCCGAAGCCGATAGTTTTCTGCCCCGTCCGGTTTTCAATGATCTTCTCCAAGCCGTCAAAGGCCCCTCCGCAAATGAACAGGATATTGGAGGTATCTATCTGGATGAATTCCTGGTGGGGATGCTTGCGGCCGCCCTGCGGGGGCACACTGGCGATTGTCCCTTCCAGAATCTTGAGCAAAGCCTGCTGTACCCCTTCACCGGAGACATCTCTGGTGATGGAGGGGTTCTCCGATTTGCGGGCAATCTTGTCAACTTCGTCAATATAGATGATTCCCCGCTCTGCCCTCTCCACATCATAGTCGGCAGCCTGGATCAGTTTGAGGAGGATATTCTCCACATCCTCTCCCACATATCCGGCTTCAGTAAGGGAGGTGGCATCGGCGATGGCAAAGGGCACATGCAGGATCCGAGCTAGAGTCTGTGCAAGCAAAGTCTTGCCGCAGCCCGTGGGGCCCAAGAGCAGAATGTTGCTCTTCTGCAGCTCAATGTCATCCACTCTGGAGTTGGCATTGATCCGCTTATAGTGATTGTAGACAGCAACTGCTAGAGATCTTTTGGCCAGCTCCTGACCGATCACGTACTGATCCAGTACTGCCTTGATCTCCTTTGGTTTGGGAATGCTGCCAAATTCAATATCCTGCTCCTCATTGAGCTCTTCCTCAATGATCTCATTGCACAACTCGATACACTCATCGCAGATATACACTCCGGGACCGGCAATGAGCTTCTTTACCTGTTCCTGGACCTTCCCACAGAAAGAACATTTCAGCTGGCCCTTCTCATCGCCAAACTTGAACATCATATCACCTCTTATTTCGATTGAAGCTCCTTGGAACTGTTGAGCACGCCGTCGATTAGACCATATTCAAGGGCTTCTTGTGCCGACATATAGTAGTTGCGATCGGTATCACGCTCAATGCGCTCAAGAGGCTGGCCGGTATGCCTTGTTAGGATCTCGTTCCCGATTCTCTTAAGCCGCAGGATTTCCCGAGCCTCAATCTCAATGTCAGTTGCCTGACCCCTAGTACCTCCCCAGGGCTGGTGAATCATAATCCTGGAATACGGCAGGGCGTAGCGCTTTCCCTTGGTACCAGCTGCTAGCAGCAAAGCAGCCATACTGGCCGCCATCCCAATGCAGATTGTGGACACATCAGGCTTAATATACTGGATAGTGTCGTAAATCGCCAAGCCTGAGTAGACTACACCGCCGGGGCTGTTGATATACAAGGAAATATCTTTCTCCGGGTCCTCTGATTCAAGAAACAACAGCTGGGCTATAATAAGATTGGCCACATAGTCATTTATAGGGCCGCCAATGAAAATAATCCTGTCCTTAAGCAGACGGGAATATATGTCATATGCCCGTTCACCCCTGTTAGTCTGTTCTACAACCATTGGAACGAGAGTACTCATAGCTTCTCACCTTCCCTTTAATCTATGCAGGCGCTGTCTTCAGGCAAGCCAATCCTTCCGCTGTCGCGGTATATGTTCCCCTGAACATACCTTTTTACACCTATGGTATGGCTCTCCTCTGGGGTGAGTGCAGCGAGCATTGTGACATAACCCTTCTCCCAAAACGCAGATGATCCTGCTATAAAATGGCTGGACTGCTTTAATCTGCGCCGACCTCATCGGCGTCAGTCTCCGGCTGATCATCGGCTTCTGGGCTGGGCTCTGGCTCATCGACTATGACCTCACTGATCTTGGCACTGGCCTTCAGCAGATCAATGGCTTGCTGGACGACTAAGCTTTCCCGCAAGTGCTCTCGCTGGGCCTCCAGCCGCTCCCGCCTGGCGTCTGCATCGGGGCCCTCGCCCACCAGCTCGTTAATATGCTGCTCCAACTCATCATCGGCAACAGCGATGGCTTCGGCCTCCACCAATGCTTCCATGACCAGCGACGTCTTGACTTCCTTCTCTGCCTCAGTCCGCAGCCGAGCATCCATCTCCTCTTCTGTGATGCCGAGGAGTTCTAGATACCGTTCCTTATCCAATCCGGAATAATACAGTTCCCGCTCCAGGTGCTGGAGCTTGTGCTCCACCTGCCGCTGAACCATCTTCTCCGGTATGTCGCAGCTGGCTCGTTCCACAACTGCATCGATCAAATCCTGCTCCAGCTGACGCTCTGCTTCCTGTTCCTCAGCATCTTCCAACCGCTTCCGGATATCAGCCCGCAGCTCCAAGAGCGTCTGGAAGTCGCCGACATCTTTAGCGAAATCGTCGTTCAAAGCTGGGTACCGCTTTTCTTTGATTTCGTGGACCTTGACTTCAAACCGGGCTTCTTTGCCGGCCAGATCTTCAGCTCGATAGTCTTCAGGGAATATGACGACAATCTGCCGGACCTCATCCACCTTGGCACCGACCAACTGCTCTTCAAATCCCGGTATAAAGGACCCTCCGCCCACCTCCAGGGTGTATCCCTGGGCAGCTCCGCCGGGGAAAGGCTGGCCGTCTATGTAGCCGGTGAAGTCGATGACCGCGAAATCCCCCTGCTCAATGCCGTCCTTTTCCACACTGACCAACTCTGCGAACCGCTCCCGCATGGTCTCCAAAACCCGTTCCACATCGGCATTGGTCACTCTGGCAACTTGCTTGGTGACCTCGAGGCCTTTGTACTCGCCCAGGGTCACTTCCGGCTTAACGTCAATGGTAGCCTTAAACCTGAGAGGCTTGCCGTCTTCCATATCAAGGATATCCAGCTCCGGTGCATCAATGGGAACAAGGTCATTCTCCTTGAGAGCTTGACTGTACACTTCGGGGATCAAGTCATCGAGAGCTTCTTGGTACAGCACCTCTCGCCCTACCCTCATCTCGATGACGCTCCGGGGGGCCCGCCCTGGCCGAAAACCAGGGATTTTGATCTGCTGCGCCAACCGCCGGGAGGCTCTATCTATGGCGGCTTCAACCTGATCTTGACCGACTTCCACCTCTAGGACCACCTGGTTGTTCGCCAGTCTTTCTACAGTACTCTTCATGTAATCTACCTACTTTCTCTGAACGGCATTTATTGTTCTAAAGCTTATTCTGTCCGGACAACAAGAAAAAGCCTGTTCGATCGGCCACTACTTTAGGTGGTCCCAACAGGCTGCAGTTCAAAGCGTGACATGAGACAAAAAATGGCTTTCCCTTGATCATTGCCTAAGATTGGTGGTGCGGGCGGAGAGACTCGAACTCTCACAGGTGAAACCCACTAGATCCTAAGTCTAGCGCGTCTGCCAATTCCGCCACGCCCGCAGACTTCCTTGCCCACATAAGCAACACTGAGTATACCACAGGGCATCCTCATCCGTCAAGATTTTTGTCCATGCCGATAGCGTCCCTGAAATGCAACTCTAACTGAAACGGATCTCTCATCTTTTCCCTCTGAACCGATGAGGGTTCTATTGTCCCGGCCGGGCCCCGGCAGAACGGTGTTGGCTTTCATCAATCCCATACAGCATGGAGCCAATCCTGGACTTGATGCCCCAGCATCTCAGCGCTCATAGGGCTTGCCCTCTGCCGCCGGCGGCACTGCCCTTCCTACAATACCTGCCAACACCAGCATAGTCAAGACATAGGGCAGCATCAGAATAAACTCCCTAGGAATGATGGCAATGCCCAGTGTCTGGGCCAGCATCTGCAGAGCATCGGCATAGCCAAAGAATAGGCAAGCTCCCAGTGCCCCCAAGGGAGTCCACTTGCCGAAGATCATGGCGGCTAGGGCAATATAGCCCCGGCCGGAAGTCATGTTTTCGACAAAGGAACTCAATAGGCCCAGGGATAGGGTAGCTCCGCCCAGGCCCCCCAATACGCCGGAGATCAGGACACAAAGGTAGCGGATCTTAAAGACATTCACCCCCATGGTATCTGCTGCCCGGGGGTGTTCACCTGCAGACCGGATCCTTAGCCCCAGGGGAGTCTTGTAGAGGATTATATGGGCAGCTGCCGCTGCCAGAAAGGCAAGATACACCGGCGGTGTATGTTTACCGAGGATCGGCCCCAGAACCGGCAGGTCCTTAAGTATAGGAATGCTCCAATCGGCCAGCTTAACAACGGAAGGAGACTGCCCAGCGTGCCCGAAAGTCCGCCGCAGCAGGAAGCCGGTTACACCCAAGGCCAGAATATTAATGGCTACACCGGTGACTACCTGGTCTGACCTTAAGGTGATGCTCATCACAGCCAGGACTAGAGAAACCACCGCACCTGCCGCCATGGCTGCCAAAACTCCCAGCCACGGGTTTTGGGTATAGTATGATACCAGCATGCCGGCGAAGGCCCCCACCAGCATGATGCCCTCCAAGGCGATGTTGACAATCCCTGACCGCTCCGAGAATACGCCTCCTAGGGATGCAAAGATCAATGGCGCGGCCATGCGCAAAGCAGAACTGAGAAGTGCAGCACTAAAGAGGTCCAGTATATTCACCTAGCATCCCTCCCGTCAGGATTCGCCTTTGGCTCTCAGCCGTCCCGCCCCTTGGGGCCTGCGCCAATAAATCCACTTGCGAATAATGTAATCGGCTGCGATAAAGATAATCACCGCTGCTTGAACGATCCCGATGACCTCCTGGGGGACTTGGGCAACACTCTGCATATTCTGGGAGCCCCGGGCCAGGATGCCGAAGAGTGAAGCTCCTGCTATGACCCCCAGGGGGTGATTATTGCCTAACAATGCTACAGCAATCCCGTCAAAGCCATAGCCGGTAAATCCAAACAGGTCGTAGAAGCGGTGCTGTACACCCAGTACCTGGACGGCGCCGCCCATACCTGCCAAAGCGCCGCCGATCATCATGGACACCACCAGGTTCCGCTGTACATTGATCCCGGCATACTGGGCAGCTTCGGCATTCAAGCCCACTGCCCGGCATTCATAGCCTAAGGTTGTCCGCCACAGGATATAGTACACCACACCGGCCATGGCCAGGGCGACAAAAAACCCAATGTTCGCCCGGGTTGGCGGGAGAAACCGCCACAACCTGGCTGATTCCAACACCTGCTTGGTCACCGGCAGATAGCTGTGGCCCTTCAACGGCCCAATCACCAGATAATGGGTGAAATAAAGGGCTATGTAGTTCATCATAATGGTGTTAATCACTTCATGGGCCCCCAGCTTCGCCTTTAACAGCCCAGGGACTCCAGCCCACAGGGCTCCCGCCAACGCACCTGCTGCCAAGGCCAAGGGCACATGGATTAAGGCTGGCAGCCCGGTGAACATATAGCCGGCGACAGCAGCTCCCATCTGGCCGATAATAAACTGACCCTCTGCTCCAATATTGAACAGCCCTGTACGGTTGCAGAAAGCCACCGACAGTCCAGTGAAAATCAGCGGCGTAATGCTGACCAGCGCTTCACCGAAACCCCGCCAGCTGCCGAAGGATGCTGCCCATAGAGCCCCGTACGCCAAGAGCGGATCCCGGCCTGCCCACAGGATCACCACTGCCCCCAGCAGGAGAGCCAGCAGTACCGCCGCAATCGAAATCCACACCCGCTCCCAGCGGCGGCTGTAGGTTTCCTGCATTTCCAGTGATGTTATCATGCACCCTCCACCCCCCTTTGCTGCACCTGCCCGCCAGTCATCAATAGCCCCAGCTGCTCCTCTGTCACCACTTTGGGATCTACCTCTGCGATGAGCTGCCCTTCATAGATCACCATGATCCTGTCGCTTAGGCTCAGTAGTTCTTCCAGTTCCAGTGAAATCAGCAAGATGCCTTTCCCAGCGGCCCGCTGTTCCAGCAGCCGGCGGTGGACAAACTCGATGGCTCCTACATCTAAGCCTCTGGTGGGCTGGGCAGCTATCAACAGGTCGGGGTCGGAGTCTATCTCCCGGCCCACCACCAGCTTTTGCTGATTCCCGCCGGAAAGAGACCTGCCCGGTGATTCTATTCCCCCTGACCGCACATCATACAACTCCAACAGCTGCTCACCGTAATCCCTCACCGCAGCTGTGTCATAGATGAAACCCTTAGTGAAGGGCGCCCGGTGATGTTTGCCCAGGACTGCATTTTCCCCCAAAGAAAAATCCAGGATCATGCCTGTGCGCTGGCGGTCTTCTGGAATGTGGCCCAAGCCCAGATCTTTGCGGTCCCTGACACTGAGGCCTGTTATCTCCTGCTGCCGGAGATAGATACTGCCCCGCTTAACCTGGCGGATGCCGATGAGGGCCTCCGCCAGCTCCCGCTGGCCGTTGCCGTCAATCCCAGCGACCCCCACAACCTCGCCGCCCCTTACCTGCAGGTTTACCCCCCGCAGTGCCGGCAGTTTCCGGTCATCATCAGCCCACACATCCTCCATGCGCAAGAGGGTCGACCCTGCCGTCACCGGCTCCTTGTCTACCTTGAGGACTACATCCCGGCCCACCATCATCCTGGCCAACTCCACGGGGCTGGTACCGGAGGCAGCAGTGGTGCCCACTACCTTCCCGGAACGGATCACGGTAATCCGGTGGCTCATGGACATCACTTCTTGGAGCTTATGGGTGATAAAGATGATGGCCTTGCCTTGCTGGGCCAGATTATCAGTGATCTCCTTCAGTTCCACGACTTCTTGGGGCGTGAGTACAGCGGTGGGCTCATCGAGGATCAAAACCTCAGCTCCCCGGTAGAGGGCTTTCAAGATCTCGACTCGCTGCTGCATGCCCACCGAGATATCTTGTATCTTAGCCCTGGGATCTACTTTGAAGCCGTATCGGTCTGACAGGGCTTCAACGTCAGCCACTGCCTTTTCCATATCTAGGAAGAAACGGCGCTTCCTAGGTTCACTGCCCAAAACGATGTTTTCCGCCACTGTAAAGGGAGGCACCAGCATGAAATGCTGATGGACCATACCAATGCCGTGGGAAAGTGCATCTGTGGGACTCTTGATGACCACAGGCTTGCCCCGCACAAAGATCTGACCGCCGTCAGGGGGATAAAGGCCGTAGAGGATGTTCATCAAGGTGGTCTTTCCCGCTCCATTCTCACCTAGAAGCGCGTGCACCTCACCGGGATAGAAGCTGATGCTGATCCGGTCATTGGCTATTACACCGGGAAAGGCCTTGGTTATATCTTTGAGTTCTACTACAGGTGCCGTCTTTTCACTCAAATTCTTCACCCCTGCCCAACCATCCCCGGCCCATTAAAGGGGCCTGCTGCCTAATGTCGGAAGGCCCGATGCTTACAGGCAAAAGCATCGGGCCGTACCCTCGCGGCATTCTTCCCTAGACGGGAAACAACGGCCGCTGACTTTACAGTTCTGCCCTGGTACCTGGCACAACGATCTCGCCAGCGACAATGGCCCGCTTGGCTTCCTCCACCTGGCCGACAATCTCCTGGGGAATCTCGATACCCCGGGAGTAGGCCAGATCCACGCCGCCTTCAGCCAAGCCCAGTTCCCTATGGGCAGCTACAAACTCATTATTGATTAGATCCCGCACACCAGTAAATACAGCATTATCTACTCGTTTAAGCATACTGGCCACTACGTGCTCTGGATCTAGGACAGTCTGGTCAGAGTCAACACCAATGGCATACTTGCCAGTCTCCCTGGCAGCTTCGATGAGGCCAAGCCCAGTTGCACCCGCTGCATGGTAAATGATGTCAGCTCCCTGATTGTACTGAGTCAAGGCCAGCTCTTTACCCTTCCCCGGGTCATTGAAGTTGCCGGCATAGCCAATGAGCACTTCCGCGTTGGGATTAGCGGCTTTGACCCCTGCCCTGAACCCGGCTTCAAACCTCTCAATGACAGGTGAATCCATGCCGCCAATGAACCCGATCTTGCCGGTTTCGCTCCACAAGGCGGCAAACACGCCGGCTAGATACGAGGCTTCATTATCTTTGAAGGTAAAGGAAGCAACATTAGGATGCTCCACAACAGCATCGATCAAACCGAACTTGATGTCAGGATACAGTGGTGCGATATTATCAACGGCGTCGGTCATCAAGAAGCCTACTGCCCAAATTAAGTCAGCACCGGACTCCGCCAGGTTAGCTAGATTAGGTTCGTAGTCGGTCATCATCGTCGACTCTACTACACCAATTGCAGCACCTAGTTCTTCCTCAGCCCTCTTCAGCCCCCGCCAAGCGGCATCATTAAATGATTGATCCCCTAACCCGCCGACATCAGTCACCATCACTGACCTAATGGGAGCTGCATTCGCCGCTGCACCGACGGTGAACGCCAATGCCAACACTAACGATAAAACCAGAAGTCTTTTCATCAGCCTCTCTCCCCTTCTCATCTGTTGTTTGACCCTTCAAGGCGCGATTAGACTTTCGAGACAAACATTCTAAATCCTTCCAGCCCTCAGCTAACCTTTCATCTTTGCCGGCGGGCCTTTGTCCTGTGCTCATCTGCCTATACGGGCACCCCTTCGAGGCAATATGGCTCCACAGCGCGCCAAAGTCCTGATCGATCAGTGCTTCCGATCAGGACTCGGGTATCAGGGGGCTTTTAGTATTTTTCACGTCCCGGAATCTTGCCGACATCAGCTCCCAGCTCAGCTGCTATCTCCTCCAGTACTCTCGCTCTATGCATTTTAAAATCGAACCCGCCAATCCATCCCATCATGTTGGGGAGCTGCACCCCATCTTCAACATCCAGGGGCGCATATCCATACTCCTCAGCCAAGCGCTTGAGCTCTTTTTCCTTATGTGACATTGACTGCCTCCCTCCATGTAGACGAAGTCAACCTGTTTAAGGTTAACCTCCCCAAGAGGCAGGCATTCTATCCTGTCCTGCTTCTTCCCCAACGGGCTGCCATCCGCGGCAGTCCGTAATCCAGCATACTACCATCGCCCAGCATGTTAGCAGCCCATCGCCGCAACCCCCGCCAATCCCTCTACAGGCAGTGGACATCGCCGGCTCTCAGCGTCAGCCTCTCTCCAGCCTCCGTGATGACGATCAACGCCCCATCGGGGGCGATGGACAC
>LFTN01000190.1:383-7692 GCA_001513495.1 Clostridiales bacterium DTU087 | reverse complement strand
GGTACAGCAGCTTCTCGCGGTCTATGAGAAGTATACCGGCAAGCAGGGTAAGCCTTTGGCCATCGGTGGAGGTACCTACGCCAGGGCCCTAGACAACGCTGTCGCCTTTGGGCCGGTTTTCCCGGAGGATCAGCGCAATGTTCACCGGGAAGATGAATACGCAACGGTTGAGGAACTTCTCCGCAATACAGCCATCTTCGCTGATGCTATCCGCCTCTTGGCAGGCGAGTAGCCATTGTCAGCTTAGATACATAGCGGAAGATTAATAAGACATCAGGCCGGAGGGCTGCCTCCGGCTCTGATCTCTTCCTAGCCGTGCTGATGGTAGAATCCGTGTGGTATACTTATTCTGAAGTGATACCAAAAATGAACTGGTGTTTGACGGGAGGGAAGGCGTATGACAAATCCCCGGATCCACTTGGAGGACTTACTAACACGCCGACAAGACCTAGCGCCCTTAGCTGAATCCATCTGGTCGGCATATACAGTGACGGAAGCAGCCTATGCATCAGGCAAGAAGCTGCTCCTCTGCGGCAACGGCGGCAGTGCCAGTGATGCAGAGCACATTGCAGGAGAGCTTTTGAAAGGGTTCTTGAAAAGGCGCCCCTTGGATACTGCCCTCAAGCAGCGCATAGCTGAAATAGGAGGTGCCGAGGGTGAGAGAATTGCCGGCATGCTCCAGCAGGGCATTCCCGCCATTCCGCTGGTTTCCCAGGCGGCGATCGGCACTGCCGTGATTAATGACATTCATGGCGACATGATCTTTGCCCAGCAGGTCAACGCCCTGGGTCAAGAAGGTGATGTCCTCTGGGGCCTTTCCACCTCTGGGAACTCCCAAAACGTGGTCGCGGCAGCCATTGTCGCCAAAGCCAGGGGCATGAAGGTTGTGGCTTTCACCGGCGAAGGCGGAGGCGCCCTGAAGGCCTATGCAGATGTCCTGCTCAATGTTCCTTACTCCGAGACTTACCTGGTGCAGGAAGCCCATCTGCCGGTTTATCATGCTCTGTGTGCCATGTTGGAGGAGCGGTTCTTTCCAGTGTAGTCCCTGGAAAGTAATAGGTGCACCAAGGCGGGCAATAGGGCAGCGGTGCAGCATATGTGAAGAGAAGTCTGTGCTTGCGGCAGCAGTGTAGGGGGAAGTATTGTGCAGCTGGCATTACCTAGATACTATGCAAGAAGGCTATGGCGGGCAGTCATTGAATTTGAGCTCTTAGAAGAGGGAGACCGGGTGCTGGTGGGCTTTTCCGGAGGCAAGGACAGTTCCTTTCTCCTCTATGCGCTGCGGGTGCTGCAGGAAAACTCGCCCTTCCGGTTTGAACTGGGGGCTGTACATGTCGATTTAGGATTTGATACACCTTCCGATGTGCCCCTTTTAGAGGATTACTGCCGTCAGCTGGATGTTCCCTTGATTGTCCAAGAGACCCAGATTGCTGAGATCGCACTGCACAGAAGGCGTGAAAACCCTTGTTCCAGCTGTGCCTACTTCCGCCGGGCGGTGGTGAACCAGACCGCTGCTGCCCACAGGTACAACAAGGTGGCTTATGCCCATCATCACGATGATGCAGTGGAGACTTTTCTCATGAGTCAATTATACTCGGGCAGGCTGCAGACCTTCCTCCCCAAGTCTTATTTGGAGAAAACCAATGTGACGGTGATCCGCCCTCTGGTTTATCTCCGAGAAAGGGAGATCAAAGAGTTTATCGAGACACTGCCGTATAAGCCGATGCCCAGCCCTTGTCCCATGCAGGGGAGAACCCATCGGCATAAGGTAAAGGATTTAATTGAGGGGCTCACTAGGGAGAATCCCTTTGTATATACTAATTTGGCAGCCGCTATGCGGGAGGATCCGGCAGCGGAGCTCTGGCCGCGGGCTGCTGGTCGAGAGGAAATGCGGAAAAAACATCGGCGGATTATGCGTCCTGCCGCAGGGGATGATGACCCACAGAGCGAATGATTCCCCGATTAAGGTTTGACTTTCCTTGGCGATAGTGCTAAGATGAAGCAAACCTATGGGGCGAGCTCTTGGTTACTCCGACCGTTCTGCGGGCTGCAGATCGGTCGGAGTTTTGGCAATCGGGCCCCTTGTATACTGTGTGTCGAACGAGGAGGTCACAACAAGCATGCTGTCCGAAGTTGATGAGAATCGTATTATAATTGGCCGGACACCTTGTCGGGTGCCAGCCGACCTTTTTAAAAGCGATATATTCCACAGGGTGCTGAAACGCTTCGTTGCCCGGCTGATTCGCCATGATTCGCCCCATCTGGGAGCAATCAAGCATTTCCGCCGGGACGAGCAAGAAGGCGCTGACGGTTTTCCCTATGATATAGAGCTCTTGACCAAGTTTTTCATGTTCCTATCGATGCAGTCTCTGGATGAAGTCATTGAGGCTTTGCCAATGCTGGCCCCGGTGGCTGAGCTGCATTTGGAACTGTATGACTTTGTCGAGGAGTTGTATGATTTTTGGCGAGGCCATGAGCGCTACCTGATTTACGAAGACGCTTACGGTCCAAGGACTGATACCTACACCAGGCATCAGCACTTCATTCAGATCAATGAATCGATGAAGGACTTGGTCCTGGAGGCCTATCGAAACATCTGTACTAACCTCACTGGCCGGGTGCCCATGGTTTACCGGCAGCTGCCTGCTGGCGCCGGTGTAGGGATTCTGACTACCCGCATAGACTGGCAGATACCTGGGGAGGCCTATGCCGGCTTGACGGAGATCCCCTTTGTTCAGCTTTTGGTCATAGTCCCGCCTTTGGTGTATTATCCGAAGCGGAACTACCGTTCCGGGATGTTTAAGCCTGCTGAGCGCAACCCCTTGGAGGGTGCTGCCTTCGATGCCGAGGATTGGGTCTGCTACCCTGCCAAGGTGGGCGAGATCCTGATGTTCATCTACTTCCACAAGCGGTATCTCAGCCTGGGCACCAGCCTCTCCAATCTGCTGGAAATGGCGGAGGCCCATGAAGTTGAGGGTAGGAAACCCGATGCCATCTTGGTATTTGGCGTCGAACCTGAGATCCTAGGCAATGATGAGACTGTCTACTATGAAGACAAAGCCAATGGAGTGATAGTGGGGATCATCGGCCGGTCAGAGCGGGTGGACTATTTTGGCTACCTCAAGAAGATGGCACTGACCCTGCATAACTTGCTCCAAATCGACAGGGGCAACTTGCCGATTCACGGGGCGATGGCCAATATTGTCCTTAGAGACGGACACTGTGCCAATGTGGTGCTCATGGGGGACAGCGGAGCCGGCAAGTCGGAGTCCCTGGAGGCACTGCGGATCTTGGCTGATGAGCACTTACGGGATCTGACTGTAGTCTTCGATGATATGGGGACCCTGCAGATGCGGGATGGGCGGGTAGTTGGCATCGGAACAGAGATAGGGGCCTTTGTCCGCCTTGATGATCTGCAGCCCGGCTATGCCTATGCCGAGGTGGAGAGAAGTATCTTCATGAACCCCCATAAGACCAATGCCAGGATTGTGATACCCATTACACCCTATGGAAAGGTAATTGCAGGCTGGCCTGTGGATATATTTCTGTATGCCAACAATTACGAACGGGTCACCAGGCAGCAGCCGTACCTGCAGTTTTTCAGTGATGTAGATGAAGCACTGGGGGTCTGCAGCCAGGGTGCCAGGATATCCAAAGGCACCACCAGCGAACAGGGACTTGTTTATACGTATTTCGCCAATCCCTTTGGGGCACCGCAGAAACGGGAGCATCACCACAGCTTGGCCCGCCAATACCTGGAGACCATGATGAACAGCGGTGTAAAGGTGGGACAGCTTCGGACCCAGCTGGGGATTAAAGGATTTGAAATAGCGGGGCCGGAACTGGCAGCCAGGGCGCTGTTGGCGGCTATCCAAGGCCGGTACGAGTAGAATCCGGCGTCCGCCAGATCTGTCATTCTACCGCATCCTGCTCCGTGACGTTGCCGTAGCAGGGCGCAGCTTCCCAGCGATCAAGTTGGGAAGTTTTTTTGTTTGATGACAGCAGAGGCTGTCAGGGGGAGTGCCTGAATCAAGAAATCATCAGATGCATGAAATGTAAGGTTAAGCCGACGGTTAATCCGTAAGTGCTCATGAGCAGCACGGTAAGGTGCTGTGCCTGCCATGCCTTTGGATTAGGCCGCCGGCGTATTCTGATCTTTCAGTCCCCAACCGGTCCCGTGCCAATCTAATTATAAGAAGTGAGAAATGAAAAGAGGAAAGTAAAGGAATGTGGAGAAAGAATATATTACAAGAATGTCAATAAAGCAAGTTTTGGGTGGGTTATACGGATTGGGAATGGAGGTGAGGGCTGGGAGAGCACGACGATCGTGTCTGCTGGGCTTCTTTGGTATAACCTAAAGCTGTATGCTTAAAGGAGGTTTCCGGAACGATGAAAGGTCGTTGGACAGGTAGGTTAGTGCTTTGTTTGGCGATTTTGATGGTTGTATCCTTGGCTGGGGTAGCCGTCGCCAGAGAGAAGGTCACCTTCTGGACCAGCCACTCTGGGACGCCGGATCGACAAGCATTAGAGCTGATATGCCAGAGGTTCAATGAGAGTCAAGACAAATATGAAGTCGAAATGACCATCGTGCCCGGCAGCGAGACAGATATTGCTAAGCTGATGACAGCTGTTGCCGCAGGGACAGGGCCGGATGTATATCTCATCGACCGGTTTACCACGGCCCAGAGGGCGGTAGCAGGTGCATTGACTGATCTGACGCCGTTTATCGAGCGGGCTGGCTGGAGGCCGCAGGATGATTTCCTGGAGTTCGCCATTGAGGAATCCACCTGGTCTGGGAAAATCTATTCACTTCCCTTTGATACAGATACCCGGGGACTGTATTACCGCAAGGCAGATTTCCGAGATGCTGGCTTAGACCCCGAAGCACCGCCGGCCACCATTGATGAGCTGGAGCAGGTCATGGCTAAGCTGACCAAGCGGATCAGCGAGCGCCGGTTCGAGCGGATCGGCTTGATCCCGTGGCTGGGCCAAGGCTGGCACTACACCTGGGGCTGGGCCTTCGGCGGTGAGTTCTATGACTATGATGCCCGCAAGCTGACTGTTAACGAGCCTCGCATCGTCGAATCCTTTGCCTGGCAGCAGAAGATAGCAGAGGAGTACGGGATCGCGGCTATCCAGGGCTTTGCCAGCGCCTTCGGTTCCGAAGCCCAGGATCCCTTCATCTCCGGGAAGATCAGCATGATCGTCGACGGAGACTGGAAGATTGCTGGCCTCGAGCGCTTTGGCCCCGATGTGGAGTATGGAGTAGGCCGTATCCCGGTTAAGGCTGGCGTAGGCCCGACCACCTGGGCTGGCGGCTGGGCGATGGCTGTCCCCAGAGGCTCTAAGAACCCAGAGGGTGGATTTGAGTTCGCTCGCTTCGCCACAGGCCCAGTAGGCCAGGAGATCTACACCAGAGACACGGCCCATCTGCCGACTCTCAAGGCTATGCTGGAGCGCAAGGATCTATTTGAAGACTCCTACCATGAGGTCTTCCTAGATATGCTGCCCTTTGCCCGCTCTCGTCCTGCCCTGCCCGTGGGAGCTTTGCTGTGGGATGAGCTCACCTCCGCTAGAGATTATGTAATCAACGGCGACAAGACACCACAGCAGGCCCTGGATGACGTGGTATCTAGGGTGCAGCCCGAGTTGGATAAAAACTTCTAAGAGGACACGAACGGACGGTGGGGAGGGTACCCTCCCCACCTATGATCGCAGGAACAGGCGGCATGGCTGAAGCTGCGGCAATGATGTACATGGGAAGATGGGTCAGGGATCGCCAAGGGGCCTGAATCGGTAAGGGCTTGCAGCGGCTGATCCCATCGGCAGAATCGGAAGATAGGGGGCAAACAGCCTTGAAATGGACAAAACAAGAGATCCGTACTATTCTTACCGGCCTGGCTTTTGCGTCGCCCTGGCTGGTGGGTTTTGCGATATTTACCGTCTATCCCATCCTCGCTTCGCTTTATTACAGCCTCACTGAGTTTACAGGTCTGGACGTTACGGCATTTGTCGGCTTTGGCAACTATATAGACATGATCACCAAGGATGAGCTGTTTCATAAGTCACTGTACAACACCTTGTATTACCTGGTTTTGGCGGTCCCTTTGGGGTTCGTGGTGGCCATGGCTTTGGCGCTGGCTCTCAACCTCAAGATCAAAGAGATATCCTTCTATAGGACTTGTGTGTACATTCCTAACATCGTGCCGGCCTTTGCTTCTTCCTTTATTTGGCTGTGGCTGCTGAATTCGGAATACGGGCTGGTCAATCTCTTATTGGAACAGGTCGGAATCTGGGGCCCCGCTTGGGTCAGTGATCCCAAGTGGGCGAAGTTCTCCATTGTACTGATGGCTCAGTGGGGAGCTGGAGGTTCAGCCATGATCTTCCTTGCATCGCTACAGGACGTACCCAGAAGCCTATACGAAGTGGCTGATCTCGATGGTGCTACTTCGTGGGTAAAATTCCGTTACATCACACTGCCGATGATCTCTCCGGTAATACTGTTTCACGTGATTATGGCTCTGTTCGGTGCCTTTCAGGTCTTCACCCCGGCGTATATCATGACCGCCGGTGGTCCGGCCAACTCAACCCTCTTCTACGTGCTCTACCTCTACCGCAATGCCTTCAACTACGGCAAAATGGGCTATGCCTCCGCCATGGCCTGGCTGCTGTTTATCCTGGCACTGATTACAACCTTAATCGTCATGAAGACTTCAGCAAGATTTGTGTACTACCAAGGAGAGGAGCGATAGGCGATGGCTGGAAACCGGTTTGCATCCAAACGCAGACAAGAATTGCGTACGCAGATTCTGGGCCGGGTTGTGCTGATCTCCATGAGTGCGGTTTTCATTGCGCCAATTTTGTGGATGGTGAGCACCTCCTTGAAGGATTCTTCGCAGGTTATGGCTTATCCTCCGGTCTGGTTCCCGTGGCCCCCTAAGTGGGAAAACTATGAGATAGCTGTAAACGCGATTCCCTTCCTCCTGTACTTAAGAAACACAGTGACTATTTGCTTGTTTTCCATCATCGGCACACTGCTCTCCAGTACCCTTGTGGCGTACAGCTTGGCCAAGGTTCCCTGGCCGGGGCGCAATGTGATGCTGCTTCTGATTCTCAGCACCATGATGCTGCCTTTCCCAGTAACTATGATTCCCCTCTTTATTACCTTTGCCCGGCTCGGGTGGATTAACACTTTCAAGCCGCTGATCGTACCGGCTTTTCTGGGGAACGCGTTTTACATTTTCCTTCTCCGTCAGTTCTTTATGACCATTCCGGCTGAACTGTCTGATGCTGCCAGGATTGACGGCGC
>LFTN01000190.1:0-300 GCA_001513495.1 Clostridiales bacterium DTU087 | reverse complement strand
TCCGAGTTTGGCATCTTCTCTCGGGTGGTTTTGCCCCTTTCCAAACCTGTGCTGGCGGTTGTGGCACTCTTCCAGTTTCTCGGCAGCTGGAACGACTTTCTAGGCCCCCTAATCTATCTGCAGTCCAATGAAAAATACACCCTGGCCATCGGCCTGCAGATGTATAGAACCACCAACTGGGTTGAGTGGGAGCTGTTGATGGCTGCCTCCACCCTGGTTGTAATTCCCATTCTGATTCTGTTCTTCTTCGCCCAGCGCACCTTCATCGAAGGTATCGCGATTACCGGCATCAAAGGTTAG
>LFTN01000226.1 GCA_001513495.1 Clostridiales bacterium DTU087 | reverse complement strand
GCCCTCACCTGTTCAACTGGAATTCCCATGCCCCGGATGATCTCCACCGAATCCCGCAGTGCATACACAACTCCCTCCATGACGGATCTGATCATGTGGCCCCGGTTATGTCTGGGGTTGATGCCGAAGAAGACTCCCCGGGCAAAGGCATCGGCATGGGGAGTCCGCTCCCCATTGAGATAGGGGAGGAAGATGAGGCCTTCAGCACCGGGAGGCGTCTGAGCAGCCTGCTGGCTCATCAAGTCATAGGCATCGGTACCCGTCAGGCTTTCCATCTGCTTTTCCATATGGGCGAAATTATCTCTGAACCACTTTAGGGAAAGCCCCGCGGCCATGATGACTCCCATTACATACCACTTGTTGGGAATGGCATGGTTGAAAGTATGGACTTTGCCCTCGGGGTCGGTTTGGGGCTTATCGGTGTGTACCAGGATGACACCTGATGAACCGATACTGGAAAGTACCCGGCCGGCACGGACGATGCCGGCACCGGTGGCTCCACAGGCGTTGTCTGCTCCGCCGCCGGCTACCGGTATCCCTGCCGGAAGCCCCGTTGCCTCCGCCGCTGCCGCGGTGAGGGTGCCGCAAACATCGGTGGCCTCCTTCACCTCCGGCATAATTGCCGGTGAAATGTCCAAAGCATTCAAAACAGCCTCCGACCAGCGGCGGTTGGTTACATCCAGCAGCACTGTACCTGCGGCATCGGACATCTCTGTAAAGATCTCGCCGGTGAGCCGGTAGCGGACGTAATCCTTGGGCAGCAGGACTTTGTCCACCTGCCGGTAGGTTTCCGGCTCATTTTGCTGCAGCCAAACGATCTTGGGAGCTGTAAAACCTTCTAGAGCCGGATTGGAAGTATGGCTGATCAGCTGTTCCCGGCCGCCGGCTTTTTCTGTTATGTAGCGGCACTGCTCAGCTGTGCGCACATCACACCAAAGAATGGCCGGCCGCAAGACATTGCCAGATTTGTCCAGGAAAACTGAGCCGTGCATCTGCCCCGATAAGCCAATGGCCTTTACCTCTGCTGCCTTGGGGCCTAGGTTTTGGGCAACCTGCTTGAGCGTTGCCAGCGTTCCCTGCCACCAGTCCTCTGGATCCTGTTCTGCCCACCCGGCCTTGGGGTGATACAACGGGTATTCCGCTGTGGCCTGGGTGACTATCTCTCCCGTTTCGGAAACGACCAGGGTTTTTACCCCACTGGTACCTACATCAATACCAATCATGTAACCCATAGTTACCCTCCTCAAAAGGCCTGGACTAAAAGCCGCCGCCTGCCTGCTGGCTTCTGCTGGAAGGGCTGCCGCCGGCGGCAGGCAGTCTCTTTCTTGCAGGTGTTTTAGTCCTATACGGGGAATTTTGCCATTGGAAATATTCCACGCAATCGTAAGGAATACCTTTTCATATCCTCTGCTGGAAGGCCTTTGCTTATTTAGCTTCTCCGGGCCGCACCGAGCAGGAAAATCAGGGCAGGTGATGGCAGTGATTGCAACTATTACACTTAACCCATCTATCGACCGGACACTGGAGATCGGCCGGCTGGTGGTGGGCGGCATGAATCGAGTTAAGAGCAAGATTGATCATCCATCGGGCAAGGGCATCAACGTCTCCCGGGACCTGAGCCTGTGGGGCTGCCCCACAGAAGCTGTCACTATGGTGGGCGGGGACAGCGGCCGCTGGCTGGTTGAGTCCCTGAGGGAGCTGGGCATCCCGGTGGATTTTGTGGAAGTTGAAGGCGATACCCGGATTAATATTAAGATCTGGGCTGCTGAGGAGAACTCGTCAACTGAAGTCAATGAACCGGGGCCCACTGTTACGGAAAAGGATCTGCAGGAGCTGCTCGCCATGGTGCAGGCCAAGGCTTCCCAATGGGATTGGGTAGTGATCTCTGGCAGTGCTCCTCCAGGAACGCCTCCGGAATTCTACGCCGAAATCGTTAAGGCGGCCAGGGCCCAGGGTGCCAAGACTGCTCTAGATGCCAGTGGGATGGCCCTGCGGGAAGGCATCAAGGCCTCTCCCGATCTGATTAAGCCCAATGAAACAGAAGTAAGGGACATCTTGGGCTGGGAGCCTCAGGATGAGGCTGGGGCCATTCGTGCCTTAGAAGAACTGAACTCAATGGGGATCGGCTGTGTACTCTTAACTATGGGTAAGACAGGAGGGTTTGCCGGGTGGGACGGCTGTATCTGGCAGGGGATTCCCCCGGAAGTGGAAGCAAAGACATTGGTCGGGTGCGGAGACGCGGCAGCTGCCGGGATGGTTTGGGCCCTTCGGGAAGGAAAGGGCCTACCGGAGGCCTTAGCCTGGGCCATGGCAGCTGGTGCTGCTGCAGCTACCACCTGGGGCACTGAGCCGCCGGCTTGGGAGCTGGTAGAGGATCTGTTCCCTAAGGTCAAGTGCATTAGCCACAAGTAGAAGACCGGATACAGGGAAGGAGGGACGAGGTTGTCTGCTGCCGAGCTGATGGTGATGATGAGGGGCCTTGCCCTTTGGCATAATGTTCCTGATGGGGAACTGGGTGAGATTCTGGATTTGATGGATCAGCTGGAACTCTCCATGGGAGAGCGGCTGGACCTGCAGGGAGAGGCGGGAGCAGCTCTATATATAGTTGCTGAGGGGATCATTAAGCTGGTAGAGGAGAAAAAGGGCTGGGAGACCACCTTGGATATCCTCACTGACGGCAGATGCCTGGAAGAACTGGCCCTGTTTGCGTCGGTTTGGGATGGCCATTTTGCGGCAGCTGTCTATCCCGCCAGGCTCCTGAAACTGGAACGGGCGGTGTTCGCCCAGTACCTCCAATCCCGGCCGGATATTGCTTGGCTGATCATGGAAAACCTGGCAGCTATCGCCGCCCGGAGAAACCCTGTATCTGAGCTGTACCGCCAGCCGCTGGAGACCCGCTTGGCCAGATATCTCTTTGGCCTTTCCCGCCTGCAGGGAGTGATCAGCCCTGGAGGGCTCATCATCGATTTTCCCCTGCAGGTCAGTGACATTCAGCGGGCAATAGGAGCCCGGGAAGGAGACTTGGTAGCAGCCTTAAGGTCTTTGGTAGCTAAGGATGTGCTGGATCTGTCGGAAAAGCTGGTGGTGACTAATCTGGAGCACCTCAGGTCACTGGCAGGGGCGGGGCTGTGAGGGTTGACAATGCTTTCCCCCTTATCTAGAATGAAGGGGAAGGAAATAGAATACATGGTAGAGTAGGTGCTGTGCGTTAAGTGCTCTAGGATGGGAAGTTGCCTGGAGACGAAGGGCTGTGCAGGCCCGCGATGCAGTACCGCGTCCGCTACCACTTCGAAGATTTGGGACCTCCCGGCTTCGGTGTGGTGCGCGCTCACCGAGAAAGGGAGGTTTGCTCGTGCGCGTTGCAACCAGGAAGCTGACTACTTTGGGCCTGTTGGTGGCAGTGAGTATTGTATTAAGCCGGATGGTGCCGGTAATTGTCCCCTTTGCTGGAATTCCAGCCCTGCGCATTGGCTTTGGGCAGGTGCCGGTGATGCTGGCGGGGATCTTGTTCGGTCCCGGTGCCGGCGCTGTAACCGGTGCCCTGGCGGATTTGATCGGCAGCACCTTGTTTCCCATTGGGCCGTATTTCCCCGGCTTTACCCTGAGTTATGCTGTATTCGGCTGTCTGCCGGTGATCATCTGGCGGCAGTTCCCCCGGGACAAGGCAGGGTACTGGACGCTCTTTTTGGCTGTGTTTCTCACTTCTCTGGCAGTGTCGGTCCTCAACACCATCTGGCTGGCGATGCTCTCTCAAAGAGCTGTGTGGGTACTGCTGCCGCCCCGGCTGTTGGCCAGCCTCTTGCAGGTGCCCATCCACACACTGGTCCTGCACTATAGTATCCAGGGCTATGCTGCCTACAGCAGGAGCCTTTCTAAGCAGGGCCTTTAGTACAACTCTTACAAATCTTGGTATGTCAAATAAGAAACCACTGGATGCCGGATCTGCTGATCCGGCATTTCATCTATGCTGTCAAGATGGCAACTGTGCTGTTGAGATGGCGATGCCCTAGCGCAGCCTGCTGCAGGTACATCTGCGCCAATCCAAGCAGCAGAAAACTCAAATATCCTCTTTATCGCATTGACAGACGCATTGCATCTGTCATCTTGCTCATCCCCAAGGCCCATCAACCGTGATCGAGCTCAAGCGGCATCCGCGGCGGCATCTTCCCAGGCAAGCAGGAGGTTGGCACCATCCGGCGAAGAATGAACTTAATGGAAAGGACGTCAAAAACGATATTAATCAGATGTAGTACGAAATCTAGCCAGAAGGGAGAGGTGGCGCTAATAGGCTGCAAATTGCGGCATGTAGCGCCAAATCTATGCACACTTCTGCGAAACAGCCGACAGGTGGTTCCGAGCCGCTGGTCCTGTTGCGGGATGTCCATCGCATCTACCAGACCGGCGGCACAGAGGTCCGCGCCTTAGCTGGAGTAACCATGTCGGTGCCCCAGGGGCAGCTGGTGGTGATCAAGGGCCGTTCCGGTTCCGGCAAGACCACTGCCTTGAATATGATGGGGGGCTTAGATCGGCCCACCCAGGGCCGGGTGTTCTTCAAGGGGACAGAGATCAGCACCTTTACAGAGAAGACGCTGACCCGCTGGCGCCGACAAGAGGTCGGTTTTGTCTTTCAGTCTTTTGGCTTGCTGCCCTACTTGACTGCAGAGGAAAATGTGGAGCTGCCCCTGCGGATCGCAGGTGAGCCCCACAGCAAGCGGCGGGCCCGGGCGCTGGAATGCCTGGAGCTGGTGGGGTTGAAGAAACGGGCTCGGCACCGGATCTTGGAGCTCAGCGGCGGTGAGCAGCAGCGGGTTGCCATCGCCAGGGCGCTGACCATGAACCCCAGCTTGATTCTAGCCGATGAACCTACCGGCGAGTTGGATTTTGCCACCAGCATGAAAGTCATGGAGCTGTTTAGGACTTTAGTCGATGAACATGGAGTCACTGTTTGCCTAGTCAGCCACGATCCCGCCGTTGAAGAGTACGGTGACAAGATCTACGAGCTGGCGGACGG
>LFTN01000032.1 GCA_001513495.1 Clostridiales bacterium DTU087 | reverse complement strand
CTATTTTTATCTCCACACGCGTTTTTCCTGCCACCGCCTACCAAAACTTTACGCTAACACATTATGTTAAACCTATAGACACTATATGAGCAATCTCTATGTTATAATAGTAAGCGGGTACACCTAACATGGGAGGGGAGAAGTAATATGCCGGAGAAAATCCTGGTGGTAGATGATGAGCAATCTATCGTTGAACTAATCAAGTTCAACCTGGAAAGAGAGGACTGGCATGTTGTTACGGCCTATGATGGCGATGAAGCTTTAGACGTATTCCGCCGGGAAAAGCCCGACCTAGTCCTCCTGGATATCATGCTGCCGATCAAGGACGGCTGGCAAGTCTGCAGAGAATTGCGGGAGACCTCTTCTGTCCCCATCATCATGCTGACAGCCAAGGGTGATGAGCCGGATAAAATCAAAGGCTTAGAAATTGGCGCCGATGATTATGTGACAAAGCCCTTCAGCCCCAAAGAACTGATAGCCAGGGTACGGGCCGCTCTGCGCCGGGCGTCCCAAGCAGCACCGCCCAGCCAGCATGTGGTCACCCTGCAGGGCCTGCGGATTGATATTGACCGCCATCAGGTTACCCTCGATGGTGAGCCGCTGACCCTCACACCTAAAGAATTTGATCTCCTGCTGCTCTTGGTGCAGAACAAGGGGAAAGTCCTTACCCGGGACATGCTCCTGGAGACAGTGTGGGGCTATGATTACGGCGGTGAAACTAGGACTGTCGATGTGCATATTCGACGCCTGCGGCAGAAGATGAATGAAGATCCTTCCAGCCCCCGCTATATCCACACCGTCCACGGTGTAGGCTATAAAGTAGAGGAGCCTAGATAAAATGAAGGATTTCCGCTCTCAACGCCTAAGCCGGAAAATTCTCATTTTCCAGGCGATGCTGGTGCTGTCTGTGATACTGGCCGCGGTGCTGGGTGTTTGGCTGAACAGCACCGGCTGGCGGCTTCTCTGGCTTCTGCTTGTCAGCGGAATTGCACTGTATGTGACACACTCGTACACTCAATCCCACTTCTTCGATCCAATCCACAGCATTTTGGTATCCATCAATCGAGTGACCCAAGGAGATCTAGATGAAAGGGTGTTCCTCCGGTCCGCCGGTGATCCAGAGTTTGTGGAGCTGAGTGAGGCAATCAACGGCATGACAGAACACTACGCGCTCTTGGTAGAGGAAGCAAACCGGCACCGGAACCATCTCAATGCCATCTTGTCAAGCCTAGTTGATGCCCTGATCGTAGTAGACAAGGAACTGAAGATCACCCTGGTCAACCCAGCTGCCGTCCATCTTCTGGGCATCAGCCCCGACAGTCAGGGCCGCTACCTTCTAGAGAGTGTCCGCAACTATGACTTGGTCCAGCTGTTCCAGCGGGTACTGACTGAACAGGCAACTGCCCAG
Source organism: Clostridiales bacterium DTU087 (assembly GCA_001513495.1). GTDB lineage: Bacteria > Bacillota > Limnochordia > DTU087 > DTU087 > DTU087. The sequence goes on along the minus strand of LFTN01000032.1, from coordinate 13,083 downwards.
CAGGAGATCCAGTTGTTCTCACCCCAACACTCCATCCTGCGGGCCATTGTCAGCCCGATCCGCTCCCAAAAGACTGGTAAAGTCCTGGGCGTAGTGGCTATCCTCCACGACATTACTGAACTCAAGCGCTTGGAAAAGATGAGAACAGATTTTGTTGCCAATGTCTCCCACGAACTCCGTACCCCGTTGACCGCGGTAAAAGGCTTTGTGGAAACACTCCTAGATGGAGCCTGGGAGGATAAGGAGGCAGCCCGGCGGTTCCTGGGGATCGTCTCAGTGGAAACAGATCGGATGGTGAGCTTAGTTAAGGACCTCTTGGAACTGTCTCGGCTGGAGGGCACTGAACGAGCAGGAACCCAGGTGCCTGTTGACATTGTGGAGCTAGTAGAAGAAATCGGGGAGAGCTATGAAAGCAGGGCAGCCGAGGCAGAGCTGCAGTTCTACTTAGAGATCGATGGGCAGCCGCCTGCTGTCCTCGGCGATGCTACCCTCTTGCGCCAGGCCATCACCAACCTTCTGGACAATGCCATCAAATACACCGACCCCGGAGGACGGGTATGGCTCACTTTAACCAGCAGCGGCGAGCATGTCCACGTGGCAGTCAGGGATACCGGCATTGGGATTCCTGCAAAGCACCTCAGCCGCATTTTTGAACGTTTCTACCGGGTAGATAAAGGCCGCTGCCGCAAGCGGGGCGGTACAGGGCTGGGGCTGGCCATTGTCAAGCATATCGTGGAAAAACACCAGGGCAAGATTGATGTGGAAAGCGAATATGGAGAGGGCAGTTGTTTTACCATTACCCTGCCGGCTTTTGTCGATGTGGAAGACTTGACAGCTGCCGCTTCAAACTAAGAGCCCCTTCACAACGGCTGGAAGCTGGCAGCACCTCCAATTGGAAACTTTGGATTTTGGACCCAGGTACCGGCAGCGTGCCCTCCGGTTTGGCTCAGATGCTTGTTGCCCGGTAGTAGTAGACCAATAAGAGCAGCAAAAGCCCCCATGACCAGCTGATCATCCGCCGGTACCAGGGGGCTTTAGAAGGTCCTAATGCCCTGTAGTGCTCCATATACTCTTCATCGGCACTGGTAACGCTTTTCTCCTGTGCCATGAGCAGGGCCAGCCCCATGGCCAACAGCCCCACCAGCTGACGGAGGTTGAACATGACCGCCTCGTAAGCAAACATGCCTGTTATAAATTGAGTCAGGCCTAGGCAGAACACTGCCGTCAGCGCCATATGGCCGGGGTAACGGGCTTTCCGGCGCAGGCTCCACACCAGTGCAAAACTGAGATAGTACCCAATCCCTTGATAAACCCCCAGAGGATGATAGCGAAGGCCATCCCAGGGGATGCCCCAGGGCACGTTGGTCACTCGGCCCAAGGTGCTGGTGCCAATGGAGGTAATTGCCAGCCCCATGGCCAGGGGAGCAGACAGAACATCTGCTAGTACCCGATAGTCCCAAGCGCAGCGGTATATGTACCAGGCAGTTACCAAGCCAAAGCCGGCCACGGCACCCATGGGAGACAGGCCGTTGCCTATATTGAGCAGTTCCTCGGGAAAGGCCATGAAATACGGCAGCTCTCTGATGACAAAGACAAACCTAGCCATCAACAGCCCCGCAATGAAAACACAGATGAGGTAATCTAGTACCAAATCAATGGCAAGTTCCCGCCGCCGTGCTTCCCGCATGGCCAGGATAATCCCGGCACCATAGCCGATAGACAGCATGAAACCGTATGCGTAGATGTGGAACGGACCCAGTTGAAACAAGACTGTATCGATAGCAAGCGGCAGCCCTTCCATGCCTGAAAGGCACTGCCTCCCCCCTTCCAGCCTTTACTTTGGCGTTTCCAACTCTGGTACCACCGGGTACAACTGCTCTTCTGCCTGCTTATGGCCCAGTTCGGAGATGAGCACTCCTGCCAGCATCATCACCGCCCCCACTTGGCCCCATAGGGGCAAGCGCTCTCCCAAGAACAAGAATGCCAGCAGCGATGCAAACACCGGCTCCAAGGAGTAAATCAAGCTGGCCCTGGTCGGTGTCGAGGAAGGCTGTACTCTTATTTGGAGATACTGGCAGCCTGCTGTGGCGAACACAGCCAGGTAAGCAAGGCCCGCCCACTGTACGCCTTGGGTGAGCCAGGGCAGCGGTTCCGTGAGGAGGGCGGCTGTCAGGCTCACTGCTGCCACCACGCCTGTCTGCACCCAGGTCAGCAAGACAGGCTCAACCAATGCCCCGAAGCGGTCTACTGCTATGATCTGAAAGGCACACAACCAGGCACAGGCAAGCACCCAGAGATCGCCCTTCTGCAGCACAAAGTGTTCAGTAAAGTCAACAGTCAGCAGGGTCAGGCCTATTGTTGCGGCCAACACTCCCACCACTGCTGACCGCTCCGGAGGCTTGCGCAGCATGACCGAGGATAGTATAGGAGTAAGCACGACGCACAGGGCTGTAATGAAGGCGGCCTTTGAGGCTGTTGTGTATTGGATGCCCACGGTCTGGGTAATGAAGCTTCCCCAGATCAAGAGCCCCAGTGTGATGCCGCTGTAAATTACCCGCCGGGTCAAGGCCCTTCGCTTCCCCACAGCAAAAGGTGTGAGAATGATGAAAGCTATGAGAAACCGCATCCCCACCAGGTACAGTGGAGGCAGTACTGTGACCAAAAGCTTTAGCACTGGAAAGGTCCCGCCCCAGATCAGCGTCACCAGCACCAAGAGCAAATCAGCCTTTAGGGGGCTGATTTTCCCAACACCATCAAACCCCAAACCCGTTTCCTCCCCAACTCCATGGTTGCCCAAACTGACGCTATTCTACCACTAGATCGCCGTGTTTGGCAACATGGGCCGCCAAACCGCCGTCGGCCAACAGGCGGATCATCACCTCGGGCAGGGCTGGCGCCTGGAGGACTTTCCCTTGAGTGATGTTGTAAATCCTGCCGCTGCTCAAATCGACCTCCAGTTCATCATTGGGGGCGATCTGATCAGTATCGCAGATCAATACCGGAAGCCCTACATTGATGGCATTGCGGAAGAAGATCCGGGCAAAGGACTTGGCCAGCACAGCACTGACCCCAGCCATCTTAATTATGGTCGGCGCGTGTTCCCGGCTGGATCCCAGCCCGAAATTGCTGCCGCCTACTACAAAATCCCCCGGCTGCACCTTGGAGGCAAACTCAGGGTCTGCATCCTCCAGTACATGCTTAGCCAGCTCCGGCAGATTGGAACGGAGGTGAAAAAGCCTTCCGGGAGCTATATGATCAGTAGTTATATTATCTCCAAACTTCCAGGCTTTACCTTGCAACCGCATCGTTCATTACCTCCCTGGGATCAGTGATAACTCCAGTTAATGCGCTGGCGGCAGCCACAGCGGGAGACCCGAGATAAATAAACCCCTTGGGGTTGCCCAATCTCCCCTGGAAATTCCGATTTGATGTATTCAAAGATACTTCACCGTCTCCTAAAATACCTTCGTGGACCCCAACACAGGGCCCGCAGCCGGGAGCCAGGATGACTGCCCCGGCAGCTACCAATGTCTCAATATATCCTAGGCGGATTGCCTCTAAGAAAATCTTTCGGGAGGCAGGGACCACGATACACCGGATCCCGGAAGCTACTTGTCTGCCCTCCATGATCGAGGCTGCCACCGCCAGATCCTCCAAGCGGCCGTTGGTGCAGGACCCGATGAACACCTGATCCAATTTGGTACCAGCCAACTCACCCACCGTATGGGTATTATCTACTGTGTGGGGGGCAGCCAGTGTCGGCTCCAGCTTGCTGGCATCAATGTCAATCACCCGTTCATAGGCGGCATCGGGATCAGCTGCCAAGGGGCGGAACTCTTCAGCCCGTCCCTGGGCCGCGAGATACGCTTTGGTCACCTCATCGCTGGCGATCAACCCAACTTTGGCACCGGCTTCCACCGCCATATTGGCCAAGGTGAGCCTTTCCCACATGGGCATGGCCTCGATGGCCTCTCCGGTAAACTCCAGGGCCTTGTAGGTAGCACCATCGGCGCCAATCATGCCGATGAGATGGAGAATCAAGTCCTTGGCATACACACCTGCCGGCATCTGACCAGTAACTTTGATCTGAAAAGCCTCCGGCACCCTAAACCATGTCTTCCCCAACGCTATGCCCATGGCCACATCGGTAGAACCCATGCCGGTGGCAAAGGAGGCCAGGGCCCCTGCTGTACAGGTATGGGAGTCTGCACCGATGATCACCTTGCCGGGAGCCGCAAAATCCTCGGCCACCAGCTGGTGGCATACTCCTTCACCGACATCTGACAGCCTGCAGCCGGTTTTTTCGGCAAACCTCCGCAGCAGCATATGGTCGTTGGACAACTCTTTCCGGGGGCTCGGTGCAGCGTGATCAATATACAGGATAGTGCTCTCCGGACGGGCCGCCTGCTCCATCCCGATCTTTTGCAGCTGCTGCACCGCCAAAGGCCCGGTGCCGTCTTGGGTTAAAGCTACATCAACATCGCAGACGATGATCTCGCCAGCTCGAACTTCCCGCCCCACCCGCTGGCTCAGGATTTTCTCAGCCAAAGTCAATCCCATTTGCTCCATCCTCCCTTATATCTCCATGATCGTTGACTTGCCTCGGGACGGGGAACACCTTCCGGCTGCCTCCCCCGTGTACCCTGTATTAACTACCGAATTGTACACACATCGCCTTAACGCGGAAAATCGGCAGCGGACACCAACCGATGTCCAATGCCGATTTCTGCAATGTCGTAAACCGCAATCCTGACTGCCTCACCCTCTGTGCGAAACCATGCACTCACAGGGCCATATGCTGCTGACCTTCTATCAGCCTAGCTGGCATCTTTGCCGTGTTTCATCTCCTGTTTGAAGTCCTCGTAAATGTAGACTAGTTCCTTGTCAAACAGGGCCCGTTTGAGGGCAACGGAGGTTTCTCTCACTTTGGGAAGCAGCAGCTGGGCATCCTCCCTGGTCAGAGTAATCCCATATTCCAAAAACTTGGCCACCAAGGCTCTGGTGCCGGAATGCTTGCCGATGACAATCTGCCGCTCCAACCCTACCTCCTCCGGTGCAAAGACCTCATAGGTGGAGGCATCTTTGAGCACTCCATCGGCATGAATCCCTGATTCATGGGCAAACATGTTGGTGCCCACGATTGCTTTCCAAACCGGCAGTTCCCGGCCGGAAGCCCGGGCTACATACTCACTGGCTTCCCGGAACATATCGGTCTTAAAGTTGAGATCGATCTTCGCCACGTACTTGAGCGCCATGACTACTTCTTCTAAGGCCGCATTCCCTGCCCGTTCACCCAGTCCGTTGATGGTCACCCCGACAAACTTAGCCCCTCCCCGGACGCCGGCGAGGGCGTTGGCGGTGGCCATGCCGAAATCATTGTGGGTGTGCATCTCAATGTCCAGGCCCGTTGCATCCCTTAGTGTCCGCACCCGCTCACAGATGGTGAAGGGCTCCATGATGCCCACAGTGTCGCAGTAACGCAGGCGATCGGCTCCGGCATCCCGGGCTTCCCGCCCGAACTTGATCAAGAAGTCCATATCTGACCGGGAGGCATCTTCGGCGTTAACCGAGACATACAAATCGTGGCTCTTAGCAAAGGCAACAGCATCTGTCATATGCTTCAAGACCCAATCCCGGCTGGTCTGCAGCTTGTGCTTGATGTGGATATCAGATGTAGATATGGAGATCGCTACTGCGTCTACCCCGCACTCCAGGGAGGCTTCTAAATCCTTGATCACAGCCCGGTTCCAAGCCATGATGCTGGCCCGCAGATCAGCCTTGACAATAGACCGGATGGCTTCTTGCTCATCACCGCCCATTGCAGGTATTCCTGCTTCGATCTGATGCACTCCCAAGGCATCCAGGAGCTTGGCTATCCGCACCTTCTCATTGTTGGCGAAGACAACACCCGCTGTCTGTTCGCCATCCCGCAGGGTAGTATCTACGATCTGCACAGGCGCCTGGTTGCGTGGATCCATGAGCTTTGACACTGCTAATGCCCCCTTGTTGAGAAACTCACCCGCTTTGGCAATCTGCACTTGAGGCAGATAATATTACAAAGTATATGAGTGTCCGGCCCCTTCTAGGACCGCTGCTGTCGACTATTTTTTTAACTATACTCCAACCCCATCCATCTGTCAATGGGTTCCCAGACTGCCTAAACTTGGAGTCGCTGGCGGATCAACTCATTAACCTTCTGGGGATTGGCCTTTCCCTTGGAGGCTTTCATCACCTGGCCGACTAGGAAGCCGATGGCCTTGGCCTTGCCGGCCTTGACATCTGCCACTGGCCCCGGGTTAGCTTCCAACACCTCTAGAATCATGGCCTCCAAAGACTCATCATCACTGATCTGCTTCCAGCCTTTTTCTTCGACGATCACTTCAGCCGGCTTGCCGGTGGTGAACATCTCTTCCAACACGTCTTTGGCGACGATGTTGCTCACCGCATTTTGCTGAATCAGCCCCAGAAGGCCGGCCAAATCCTTGGGCCTCACCGGCGAGCTGGCAGCCTCCAGCCCGTGGGCCTTCAGCCAGCGCTGGACTTCTCCCATCACCCAGTTGCTGACCAGCTTGGGATCCTTGACTTCCGCCAGACACTCTTCGAAGTAGTCGGCCAAGTCTCTGCTGCTGGTCAAGACCTCCGCTGCATATAGGGAAAGCCCGTACTCATCCATGAACCGGTCTCGCCGGGCATCGGGCAGTTCCGGCAGTTCCGCCCGGACGGCCTCTACCCAGCTGGGATCAACCTTTAGGGGATAGAGATTGGGATCGGGAAAATACCGGTAATCGGCGGCTTCCTCCTTGCTGCGCATGGAAAACGTCATCCCCTGGGCTTCGTCCCAATGGCGGGTTTCCGGCAGCACGGCCTCGCCGGCCTCCAGCAGGGCCTTCTGCCGCTCAACTTCAAATTCCAGCGCCCTCTGCACCGCCCGGAAGGAGTTTAGATTCTTGATTTCAGTCTTCACGCCGAAGGCGCTGCTGCCCCTGGGCCGCAGGGAGATATTGGCATCACACCGCAGAGACCCTTCCTCCATCTTGCAGTCAGATACCTCGGTGTACTGCAGCAGCAGCCTGAGCTTTTCCAAGAATAACCGAGCTTCCTCGGGAGAGCGGATGTCCGGCTCGGTGACGATCTCAATCAGGCCGATCCCCGCCCGGTTGTAATCCAGGAGAGAGTAAGCCGCGCTCATGATATCCTCACCGGCGTGAATCGACTTGCCGGCTTCTTCTTCCAGATGCACCCGGTTGATGCCTATCCGCCGGACAGTGTCCTCGACTAACAGCTCCACATACCCGCCGCTGCACAGAGGCAGGCCGTCCTGGGATATCTGATACGCCTTCGTCAGGTCCGGATAGAAGTACTGCTTGCGGTCAAACATGGAGAACTGGTTAATCCGGCACTGCAGTGCCAGACCGGCCTTAATGGCCAGCTCAACAGCTCTCTTGTTGAGCAGCGGCAGCGACCCCGGCAGCCCCAGGCAAACGGGACATACCTGGCTGTTGGGGGCGGCACCGAATTCTGTACTGCATCCGCAAAAGACCTTAGATTTGGTCAGGAGTTCCGCGTGGATTTCCAAACCGACTACAACTTCCCAATCAGCCATTTGCCTTCACCTCCATCTCTGGCCGCCGCACAGGCAAGCCGGCATGCTGCTCATATGCATGCCCAATCCGCAGTATTGTCGATTCTTCAAAGGGTTTGCCCATAAACTGCAGCCCGATGGGCAGGCCTCCTTGGGTATACCCGCAGGGAACAGTCAAAGCTGGGATCCCCGCCAGGTTGGCAGTACATGTGTAAATATCGGATTTATACATGCTGATAGGTGTTGCCGTCTTGTGCCCAAAGGAGAAGGCGGCAGTCGGCGTCGTAGGCGAAATCATCACATGGCAGCGCTGAAAAGCCTTCTCAAAATCTTCCTTGATCAAGGTCCGAACCTTAAGGGCCTTCAGATAGTATGCATCGTAATTGCCGGCCTGAAGAAAATAAGTACCCATCAAGATCCGGCGCTTTGCCTCCTGCCCGAGAGCTTCCCTAGTCTTGATGAACATGGAAACCGTATCTTCAGCCTCCGCCGCTCGATAGCCGTACCGTACTCCGTCAAAGCGGGCCAGGTTAGAGCTGACTTCCGCTGAGATAATGATATAAAAGGCACTCATGGCATACTCAACGTTGGGCAAAGAGACCTCCTCTACCCTGGCTCCCAGGGATTCCAGGAGATTGGCGGCGCCAAACACCGCTTCCTTTACCTCAGCATCCAGTGCATCTCCCATCAACTCCCGGGGCAGCCCCACCACAAGCCCCTTGACATTCCCCGTCAAAGCCGCCTCATAGTGAGGCACATCCTGCCTAGCCGATGTGGGGTCTTTGGGATCCCAGCCGGCGATTGCCTGAAGCATCAAAGCCGCATCCCGGACATCCCGGGTCATGGGGCCGACATGATCCAACGAATCCGCGGCAGCCACTACCCCGTAGCGGGATACCAGGCCGTAAGTGGGCTTCAGCCCCACGATCCCGCAGAAGGCAGCTGGCTGCCGAATGGAACCACCGGTATCTGTCCCCAGGGCGGCGACTGCCTCACCGGCAGCCACAGCAGCCGCTGAGCCGCCGCTGGACCCGCCTGGCACCCGTGACAGATCCCAAGGGTTCCGGGTACAGTGGAACTGGGAGTTTTCCGTTGATGACCCCAGGCCGAATTCATCGAGATTAGTCTTGCCCACCAAAACAGCACCGGCCTCTTTCAGCCTGGCGGCAGCTGCGGCATCAAAGGGCGGTATGTAGTTCTCCAGCAGGCGGGAGGCACAGGTAGTCCGGACCCCGGCTGTAGTAAAATTGTCTTTGAGGGAAATGGGTATACCGCATAGAGGAGATGCATCCCCCTTGGACAGCATCTCATCAGCCCTCTGGGCCTGGGCGAAGGCCTCTTCCCGGCAAAGAGCAAGATAAGCCCCAATCTCCCCTTCCACTTCATCGATCCTGGCAAGCACCGCCTCCAGGACTTCCTGAGAGCTTACTTCCCCGGCTCGCAGAAGTCTCCGAAGTTCATGTATAGTCATCTCATTGAACTGCAACTAACTCGCCTCCTGTCTCCACCGAGGCTGAACCTGGAAACCAGGGCCAGCTATTCTTCTTCAATAATCCGGGGAACACGGAAATAGCCATCTACCACATCGGGGCAGTTGGCCAAAGCCTGCTCCCTAGTCAGGGACGGCTCTACTTCATCGTCCCGGAGAAAGCCGGCCTGCTTAATGGGGTAGTAGGTAGGTGCGGTGTCGTGGGTGTCTACCCCATCCAAGGCCTGGATGTGGGATATGATCTGGGAAATCTGTTCAGGGAAGATTTCCTTTTCCTTCTCTGTCAAGCCTACCCGCGCGGTTGCGGCAATGGTCTTCAACTCCTGCAGTGTCACTTCGTCTCACTCCTTCAAAAGGCCCTCCAAATCCCCTTCACTCAAGATGGGAATTCCCAATTCCTGGGCTCTAGCTAGCTTTGATCCGGGATTGGCTCCCGCCACCACGTAATCGGTATTGCGGCTCACCGATGATGTCACCCTGCCCCCCAAGGTGCGCACCAGTTCCGCAGCCTCCTGCCGTGAGTGGTTGGCCAAAGTCCCGGTCAATACCACAGTTTTCCCTTCCAAGGGCTTGCCTGCCGCCAGCAGGGCTGATTCCTCCTCCGCCATGGTAACACCAGCCTCAGCCAGACGCTGGATCACTCGCCGGTTCTGGGGTTCGCCCATAAAGGAGATAATGCTGTCGGCAATCTTGTCTCCAACTAAGGGCACTGCCTGCAGTTCCTCCCGGGAGGCACTCTGCAGCCTTGCCATGCTCCGGAAGTGGGCGGCCAGCTCCCGGGCAGCAGCCTCCCCGACTAGGCGAATGCCCAAAGCGAAAATCACCCGGGCCAAGGGCCTGCTTTTGCTGGCTTCAATGGCTGCCATCAGGTTTTCTATTGATTTCTTCCCCATCCTGGGCAGTTCTTGCAGACTTTCGGGAGCAAGGAAATAAAGGTCAGAAGGGTCCTTAACCAGGCCGGCCTCTACCAACTGGCTGATGAGAGCCGGCCCTATCCCCTCGATATCCATGGCTCCCCGGGAGGCAAAGTGCACCAGGCCCTCTACCAGCTGGGCCGGGCAGGCTTTGCCGATACAGCGGGTAACCGCCTCGCCCGGCAGCCGCTGTACCTCTGCACCGCAGACAGGGCACCGGTCGGGGAAAGTAAAGATCCGCTCACTGCCGGTGCGCTTAGACTCCACCGGTGTAACGATTTCTGGAATCACATCCCCGGCCTTGCGGATAATTACAGTATCCCCAATCCTGACATCTTTGGCCTTGAGCACATCGGCATTATGGAGTGTTGCTCTGCTCACCGTAGATCCCGCCACTTCCACCGGCTGTAAAATGGCCAAAGGAGTCAAGGCCCCGGTCCTGCCCACCTGTACGATGATATCCTCCACCACCGTGGTGGCTTCCTCTGCCGGATACTTAAAGGCAACAGCCCAGCGGGGGCTGCGGCCGGTGGCTCCCAAGGCCGCCTGGGCAGCCAGGCTGTCAACTTTGACCACTACCCCATCGATATCGTAGGTCAGTGACTCCCTGAGCTGCTGGATCTTCTGGCAGAACTCCCAGGCCTCAGCGATATCCGAGCACCGTTCAATGAGGGGATTCACTCGCAGGCCAATGGCCCTAAAGTATTCCAGAACCTGCCAATGGGTCTCCAGCTCCAATCCTTCGCTATATCCCAAAGCATAGAAAAACACATTCAAGCTGCGGGAGGCGGTGACCCTGGGATCTAGCTGCCGCAAAGAGCCGGCAGCGGCATTGCGGGGATTAGCAAACAGCGGCTCACCCTGCTCAGCCCGGATCCGGTTAAGCTCATCAAAATCCTGCCGATCCATATACGCTTCCGCCCGGACCTCCAGAACCGGCGGCAGCTTATCACCTCGCAGCCGCAGCGGCACGCTGGTGATGGTGCGTAGATTCTCGGTAATATCTTCTCCCCGCTCGCCGTCACCCCTGGTGGCTCCCCTGACGAACACTCCATTTTCATAGACCAAGGAAACCGCCACACCATCAATTTTCGGCTCCACTACATAGGTTAGCGGCTCTCCATCCCACCGCCTCTGAACCCGTTGATGAAAGGCCCACAGGTCTTCTTGAGTAAAGGCATTGTCCAAGCTGAGCAAGGGCAGCCGGTGTTCCACCTGCTGGAAGCTGGCAAGGGGCTGGCCCCCAACCCGCTGTGTGGGGGAATCAGGGGTGATCAGCTCAGGGAACTCAGCTTCCAAGCCCCGCAGCCGGCGCATGAGCCGATCATACTCAGCATCGGCAATTTCAGGGCTGTCCAGAACATAATATCGATAATCATGGTAGAGTATCTGTTCCCTCAGGGACGCAACTTCACGGCGTGCCTCATCCAATCTATCCAAGCGCAAATCTCCCTTTCCCAACACCGGCTGCCCCCAATCTTAAGGAACACCTAAAGGTTCCCAGAATTAGTCTTTCCGACATAGTGGCCAAACTAGGCAAGTATTAATGTACATAGCAGCAGTTCCAGCTCAACAACCAAGGCAAAGGAGAGCAGGCTTCCCATGTATATCCCCCGCCGGCAGCTTTACTGGATCCTAGCCGCCCTCGGCTTCTTGCTGGCAGCAGCGGCGATCATGGCGCTGGTCCGCTTTCCCATTACCTATCCGGCATGGAGTGCCGCCTATTGGGGGCCAGAATTTGATTATCTCCCTGATTATACCAAGGGCCCCGGCATCAGTGCCGCCAGTGCCATACTGTTGGAGGGGACCACCGGTACTGTGCTGTACGCTAAAAATGAACACGTCCGCCGGCCCCCGGCCAGCACCACCAAGATCCTCACTGCGCTCTTGGCCCTTGAGAGCGGCAATCTCAGCGATATTGTCACCATCAGCCAGAGAGCAGCAGGCATCAGGGGCTCCAGTGCGGGCATCCGGGCCCGCCAGCGCATCCCCTTAGGGGATCTGCTCCACGGCGTCATGCTGCCCTCAGGCAATGATGCCGCAGCAGCAGTCGCGGAACACCTGGCAGGCTCAGAGTTGGAATTTGTCAAGCGGATGAATGCCAGAGCCCGGGAGCTGGGAGCGGTCAACTCCCACTTCGTCAACCCCCACGGGCTGGATCATCCCGACCACTATTCCACCGCCTTTGACCTAGCCATGATCACTAGGGTGGCACTTTTGTATCCCCAGTTTGGCGAAATCGTCGGCAAAACCCAACACCAAGCCCGTTTTGACAGCTCCCAGTGGTCCTGGCACAACACCAACCGCCTGCTCCTCTCCTTTGAGGGAGCAGAAGGCGTCAAAACAGGTACTACCAGCGGTGCCGGCCACTGCCTGGTGGCGGCTGCCTCCCGAGACGGCCGCCGGCTGATCAGTGTGGTCCTCAACAGCCGCAATCGCTGGCACGATGCCGCCCAGCTTCTGGAATACGGTTTTCAAGAATTCCACCTGCTGCCCCTAGCCAGAAAAGGAGAAGCACTGGCGGAGATCACCGTTTACGGCGGCCTACACCGCCAGGTGACCGGCGCAGCCGGAGAGACCATCTACAAGGTTGTCCGCAACCGGGAGGTGGATGATGTCAAGTCCCACATCATCATCGAAAAGACAACTGCCCCCATCCGCCGGGGACAGAAAATCGGCGAACTGCGCTACACACTCAATGATGAGGTTATCGGCCAGGTTCCGCTCCTGGCCTCCCATCCTGTACCCCGGGCCGGGCCCCTCAATTTCTTCCTTCACTGGCTGAAGAGCCTGTTTACACCTTCGCCAAAGGAGCATACTCAGCCAGAAACCGCTTGATGCCCTGGCCAGGGAAAGCCACCGTCACCACTGTATCCTTTCCCTCCCGTGCCACAGACACCACCATGCCTTCCCCGAAGTGGGAATGCCTAACCTTGTCGCCATCCTGGAGCTGGACTGCCCCGCCGTCGGCTCCCTGATCCGGGAAGGAGCGATCCTCGCCGGCGCCCCAGGCCTGCCGGCGGGTAAGGCCGGCCTGCAATCTACCAAATTTCCCTGCCGCTGCCGTGTCTGCCTTTTCCGTTCTCACATCCTCCAGG
>LFTN01000159.1 GCA_001513495.1 Clostridiales bacterium DTU087 | reverse complement strand
GTTCCCCTGTCCCAGGCCTATGACCCGGTTTCCTTCTACTATGACTTCCCAGCCGTAATTGTTGGTCCCGGTGGCAGGCCCGTTATCCGGAGTATACACAATCAGTTCATCAGCATAGCGCACTCGATTCACACCATCAATGGTCCGCACATCTGCGTCAAGCCCGGCACTGCCCTCAGCATCGGCAATTCGCTTTACTTCACCGCATATAGTGACATTCTCGATGCGGACAGACCCATCGGCCCACAATCCGGCAGCGGTCCGGTTAAAATACGGCGGGCTGATCAACTTGCCGTCGATGACTACCAGCCCTAAAGGCTGGCCATTGGCAGCAAAGTAGACACCGTTAACTCCGGCGATGGCACCATGTTGGGCGGCCAGCTCGTGGACAGCTTTCCGGCCCTGATCAGCCATAACTGGGCGCACTTGCAGCCCCGGCTGGTGGAGATCAACCCTCATATAGTTGACAAACAGCGGCCCTTGGGGAGTATCTTTCCGCCAATGCCCATAGGCTAAACCCGGAGCTATGAAGGTTTCAAAACCCTGGCGAAACTCCTTATCCGCCTCGATTAACAGCCTCCTGCCTCCCCTGACCCGAAAAGCCAAGGGCTGGGGTATCTTGTGCCTAAGCCATAGGGCTGCCTCTACACCCCCGGCTTCAGCGTCTGCCAGCGGGCCGACGGTGACTCGATAGAGCACAGAATCATCGACTTCTACATCGCTGTATAACTCCCCGCCATCCACCCCCGGCAGCTGCACGATGATCTTACCAGCCGCTTCATCGTAAGTCATGCTGTAGGAAGCAGGCTCATCCATCTGCAAATCCAAAATGATCTTATCATCGGTAGTATGGTATTTGCAGTCTTCCAGGAAGATGCCGGGCTGGGAGGAGGCTGCCGCAGTACCGGCACTTCCGCAAGCTGCTGGATACAGGCATAGAAACAAAAAGGCAAGCAGAAGCCATCCTGCCGCTGCCCTTATCTTAGCTCGGAATCCTCTCTCAATGGCGATCCTCCAGTGACTCACTCCACCGCCTCCTTTAGGTCTCTATGAAAGTTCCTTATGTGTATTGATAAATCCTGCTGAAAGTGGTACAGGTTCCTCTGAACCTTGAAATCGCCAGACCAAAAAGCAGGATGGGTATAACACCCATCCTACCCGAAAAACTTAGGAGCCCATTGGGCTCCCTAAGTCTCACTTTTAGCCTTTTGTTTTTCTTCCAGTGACTGAACCAGCTGCTGGTAGAGGCTCCTAGCCAAACCCGTCTCGCCGGACTCAGCCATTATCTTGGCCAATTCCTCATCCAACATGCCCTGAAATAGCTCTTCAGCCTGGCTCCGCTTAAGTATGCCTTCATCCCGGGGCACTGTGCGCTGCATGACGGAAATCATCTGCTGCAGGAAAATCGCTTCCAACTCCTGGGAGGCCTGCCGGAGCTGCTGCTTTTGCTTTTCCAGGTCTGCCGCCTCTCCCAGATTCCCCCGGCCCGTCAAGCTGGCTTTGCGCTGTGCTGTTTCTATCCGCGCATCCAGCCTTTCTGCGGCAGCAGCATCTAAGGCCCCTTGGAGATGCTGGGCAAAGGTGCCAGGAGTGCCCTGGGCTTTGCCTTCCTGCTTCCCAGGCTCCTTTACGGCACTCAATGGACTAGCAGGCGTCGATTGTTCTATCTTCATCGGTTCATACGCCAGCCCCAGAAACTCAAGGGGCTGAACTGCCTCCTTCCTCTAAAGAAGCCGCTAGATGATCTCCAGCTCTCCATACAGCGCCCCTGCTTCCTTAATTGCCTGGAGGATAGCGATAATATCCCGGGGAGTTGCTCCCACTGTGTTCAGGACATTTACCAAATCGCCGATAGTCGCCGTGCCGGGTAGTACCATCAGCTGGCCGCCTTCCTCTTCTACCTCGAGGGTGGTCGCCGTCGTCACCACCGTCTCCCCATTGGAGAACGGCGGCGGCTGCGATACTCTGGCTTCTTCGCTGATGCTGACCTTCAAATTGCCATGGGCGACGGCCACCGTTGCCACCCGCACTGATTGGCCGATGACCACTGTCCCGGTCCGCTCATTGATGACCACCCGTCCAGCTGTATCAGGAGCAACCTCGATTTCCTCTACCTCCGCCAAAAAGCCGATCACATTCTGCCTATAAGCTGCAGGTATGTTGAGGGTGACAGATGTGCTGTCCCGGGCATACGCGGTGTCAGAGCCAAAACGCTTATTGATCTCCTCTGCTGTGCGGTAAGCCGTGGTGAAATCGCCGCTGTGCAGGACTAAGTTGAGCTGCCCGTCTTCAATGGGAAGGGCTTCTCCCCAGATCTCCCGCTCCACAATAGCTATCCCAGGGCCCCGGGCAATGGTTGGATGGTTGCTCTGACTCTGGCTGCCCCCGCCCCGGACATTAAAGCCTCCAATGGACAGCGGCCCTTGCGCCACAGCATAGACCTGATTATCCGCTCCCCGCAGAGGCGTTTGCAGGAGAAAACCTCCCTGCAGGCTCTTGGCATCGCCAATTGATGAAACAGTGACATCCAGTCTGTCACCGGCTCTGGCAAAGGCAGGCAAGTTGGCAGTTACCATCACTGCTGCCACATTGCGGGTTCTCATATCGGCAGGGTCAATATCCACTCCAAATCTGGTCAGCATATTGGTGACCATCCGAATGGACAGGCCCCGGCTGTCGCCGGTACCATCCAAGCCAACGACCAAGCCTAAACCAGTCAGCTGGTTCTCCCGAACGCCATCAAAGCGGGCTATATCCTTCAGTCTGACCGTAGGCTGTGCCAAAGGTGCAGCTTCGTAATGCTGCTCGACTGCAGCAATGGTCACCTGCGGCTGCGCGCCTGCCTCCAGGCCGTCAGCTAACACTCTCGGCGACAGAGATGCAATTAAACCGACGAGAATCAGCAAAAAGACTAATCTTATCAAAGGAGCTCGATGTTCCATTATCCTTTTCCCACCTTCCCCTGTATCCGGCGGCAGGTTGCTAGAAAATCCAATTGAGGATCTGAGTCAGTATCCCAGGCTTGTCTTGCGCGCCCAAAATCCCTGAACCTTGGTAAGAAATGGCAGCATCAGCAATATAATTAGACAGGATTGTATTATCTGGCGCGATATCCTGGGGCCGAATGACGCCCCGCACAACGATCTCTTGGGTTTCATTATTGACTACCAGGCTCTGCTGACCTTCAATCACAAGATTGCCGTTGGGCAGTACCTCCACTACCCGGCTGGTCATCCTGGCGGAAAGGCTTCCGCCCTGCGCATTTTTCCCGCCAACTGTCCAGCCATCCCTCGCTCCAACCTTAGCCAGGGGGATGAAATCCAGGATACCCAAACCGGGTCCGAATTCTGTCGATGTATCTTTGCCTGTAGATACCTCCGTCGATTGCGTAGCCTGGGTTCTTTCCACAATGATGACTGTCACCAAATCCCCAACTTGACGTGCCTTCGTATCTGAAAAGATGGAATCTTGTCCGTCCCGCCAGAGAGAGGCAGCTTGAACACACACCGCCGCTGCCAAGAGCAGCGCCTCGGCAGCTGCCAAGCAAAGGATTCGACTCCAGCTTCCACCTCTTGATCTATCCATCAGCCTGTCGGCCCTCCTTTCTTACAGTCAACAACTGAGGCCAACACATCCTGCTGAAAGTGCAAAACCCCAACGGGCTGCCCTACAGTCTAGTCTCCAGAGCTGAGATCCAAACGTACAACACCTGCAGCCACAACCCGGGCATAGATTATCTTCCGGGAATCCACATTTTCCACTCGAATCATATCTCCCAGACTCCCGCTCTGCCGGGCTCGTCCCAAGGCTTCAACCCGGATCCCGCCTGACACGACCTCAATCACCACCGGTTCTCCTGCCTTGACCAACATCTCCCGGACGGTGCCATTCTCTACGTGATGGGCAGCAGGTTCACCGGCGGCACTCTGGCCGGTTTGATCCTGGCCTATAAAGCCGCCTTCTGCTTCCCCACCGGCCAAAGAAACCCCAGCTGGCTGAAGGGGCTGAAGCTGCACCCTGGCCTGAACCGTTCGATACCAATGGCCATCTACATAAACCCTTACACCCAGCTGGTAGGTGCCATAACCCGGCGGCACCGACTCGACGCGCAGTTCCAGCTGCCCGGCAGGTACAACCAGAGGCAATCCTCCGGCTGCCTGCACTCCAATCTGAAAACTGCCGCCTAGCTTCTCCAAAAGGTGCTCACGTACCGCACCTGTCAACATGTCCGGGTCAACAGTCTGGGTGGCAGTAGTCACCACGACTGCTCCCTCCGTAGGAGGGATGATGGCAACTGTGCTGGGGTGGATCCCCGCTTGACGAAGGCGCATTTCGACTGTTGCCGCAGTAATCTTCCGGGATGCGCCGGGGAGCGGAGCCCGTCCCAAATATACCCCGGCCAGATCCTGTTTCGGCTTCCCATCGGGATCCTCGAGGTGATATTCAATCTGGGCGATGTCGCCCAGGGCTATGTCAGCTCCTTGCACCTCAGCACTGGACAGCAAAGTGATGGTAGCGGCAGGCAGCCCAGCGGCAAAGAGGAGATGGGAAAATCCACTGCCTGCAGCAAGCAGCATCCCAATTAGCAGCAGTGCACACCGCTGGGTCGGAGAGACCCTTCCCCTGCTAATCCCGCACCTTGCCATCTGACCCACTCCTTCGCCCCTAGCCGTCACTTATCCTATTTGCCCTGATCAGTTTACTACCGCCTCAAGTTGTTAGCTGTGTGGAGCATATCATCAGAGGCCTGAATTGCTTTGGAATTGGTTTCATAGGCCCTCTGGGCTACAATCATGTTCACCATCTCTTCGACTACCTGCACATTGGACATCTCCACATAGCCCTGGGCCAAAGAACCAAAACCATCGAGGCCTGGAGTCCCTTCAATTGGCTCCCCTGAAGCGGCTGTTTGGACAAAAAGGTTCCTGCCCATGCTCTTTAGTCCAGCAGGGTTTACAAAACGGGCCAGTTCGATTTTGTTGGGGCTGTTGACGAGATCATTGCTTCCAGCAATCAAGAACGACACAGTACCGTCTGTACCGATATTGATACTTACTGCATCTTCGGGAACCATGATTTCGGGTTCTAGGGTGAAGCCGTCGGAGGTGACTAGACGCCCTTCGCCATCCCGTTTGAAGGAACCATCCCGTGTGTAGGCTAAGGTGCCGTCGGGCATCAAGACCTGAAAGAAGCCTTCCCCTTCAATCACCAGATCAAGGGGATTATCGGTCTGGCGGAATCCAACTTGCGTATAGATCCGCTGGGTGGCTACCGGCCGCACGCCGTGTCCCAGCTCTATGCCCGTTGGAATCTGGGCGCCGGCGTTGACCGGAGTACCTGCGTAGCGAACTGTTTGATACAAGAGGTCCTGAAAATCTACCCGGCTCTTCTTAAAACCAGTGGTGTTGACATTGGCCAAGTTGTTGGCAATGGTGTCAATACTAAACTGCTGACCCGTCATCCCAGACGCGGCAGTCCACAGAGAACGCATCATAAGCTTGTCCTCCTCAGCGCCGCACTAAGTTGGGGGATAATCACTCCAGTTGAGCTGCTTCAGTCGCTCCGCAGCTCTGGGCCTCTGCCTTGCAGTCCTGCCCTTGCTCCCCTTTAGTGCAGCATCATGATGGTGTTTTTTCAGACATTGATTTCATTTACCAGTTTCCCTAATGTGTCATCAGCAGCCCTCACAGCCTTTTGATTGGCTTCATAGGCACGCTGGACATTGATCATCTTGACTAACTCATTCACAATGTTGACATTGGATTGCTCCAATTGCCCCTGGACAACTGTAAACTCCTCCGGCACATAGGCACCGGCTTCCGGCAAGGCTGCAAAATACTGCCCAGCCTGCCGCTGCAGCATCTGTGGTTCGGTAAAGGCAGTAATCAACAGCCTGTCCACCAATACGCCGTCTACATAGATATAACCGTCTTGATCGATGATCACATCATTACCCCTAAGATAAATCGGACCCTGGGTTCCCAGCACGGGATTGCCGCTTCTATCCACCAACTGGCCGCCGGCAGTCAGCTGGAAGGAGCCGTTTCTGGTATAGCGCAAGCCATCATCTGCAGCGATGGTGAAGAAAACATCCGGTTCTAACAAGGCTGCGTCCAGGGGATTATCTGTCTGCCGCAGAGCTCCCGGCGCGAAATTGGTGTACGTCCCATCCAGGGTAGTCCCTACACCCAGCTCGCCAATGTAGGCCCGCTGCACCCCGCCGGCGCTGTCCATCCTTTCCAGCCGCTGAATTAGCAGCGATGGAAAGGCCCGCTGAATGGTATCAGATGAGCGGTAGCCAGGGGTGCTGGCATTGGCCAGATTATTGGCTGTTACATCCATTTGGTGCAGGCCTACAAGCATCCCGGTGGCTCCAGTATAAAGGCCTCTTAACAGCAGCTCCACCTCCCTTCCCAAACCTGCCGTTATATGACGCTGTTGCTGCTCCCCAGCAGCTGCAGTGCAGCAGCACTTCTCAGTGCCCTTGGCCGCGGGGCTTGTCTCAATAGTATCCAAGTAATTCTACACTGTTTTGGGAAGTCCTTCCTTTTTATTGACAAAGGGAGACCGTTTATTGGGGGTTTTTCGACACTTTCAGGAGACACGCTTTTTCCTGTATTTTTTCTTGGTTGCTTCCCCTCCTCGAATATGCCGTTCTGCCTTGTTCACCTCCAATACCTTCTTGACCTGGACAGCCAGCTCCTCATTGACGCGGGGTAAACGTTCTGTCACATCTTTATGTACCGTACTTTTGCTGACTCCAAACACGCTGGCCGCCTGCCGCACAGTTGCCTTAGTATCAATGATATAAGTGCCGATCTCCAGGACGCGCTGGCGGATATAGTCCCTCATTCCCCGGTCCCCCCCACGGGTTTTTAGTTCATTTATATGCGTGGAGATGTGGGATATAACTGAAGGACAAGAAGGAACAAAGAAAGCGAGGCCTCCCTCAGGCCGCTGGGCCAAAGGGGGCCTCGCAGATGCGTCACTTGGCTGAAAACCTAGCGGCAAGCTTTATAACCATAGCTGCTTCAAAGCCTCGGCTCCTACTAGTATCAACCATGATTGCTCACTTCCCGGCAGGGCCATTCCGATGGTATCAAGGCAGATACATGCGGGGCTCCAGAGGAGTATCGCCGTGGCGGATTTCAAAGACCAAGCGGCCGGCCTCGCCGCCGGCGCCAGGCCCCGCGGTACCGATGACCTGTCCCCGCCTCACCATCAGCCCTTCCTTTACCCGCAGTTGGGACAGTCCCCGGTAAGTAGTCTCCCAGCCGTCGCCGTGGTCTACAGTTACCGACAGGCCTTGAGTCCTGTCGCTCTGAATCCGGCGGACCTGGCCGTCCATGACTGCTGCCACCTGGGCATTAGGAGCAGTGGCAAGCTCTATGCCGGGATGAAACCGCCAATCCCTATACACAGGATGCCTAATCCAGCCGTAACCCACAGACACTTGCCCTGAAACAGGCCAGATCATGGCGGCAGGATTAACCGGAGGGCGGGAGGGGGCTGTATCGGCACCGCTCAACATCTCCTCTCGGGAGCCCGCTGCGGCGGCCGTTACTTCTATGTCCCCCTGGAGTTCTGGGAGTGCTTGGCCTGGGAAAAGCTCCTCGGGCGGAGGGCCAAGAGCCACACGCCCTGACAGCTCTGCCTTTGCCTCTTCCTCAATGACCGTTTCCGCTGGCTGTCTTTCCGGAAGGTCAGGCCCAGCTGTTGTATAGTCCAAGGTGACCTCCTGTTTGATACTTGGCGAGCTCAGGGGCTGCCGAAAGGAGTACATTTTGTATGAATAGTTGACCAGCCCCAAGGCCATCACACAGATTACAGCCGCGGCCGCGAGCCTGACAAAGCCAGAGACGGCCATTTTCCTGCCTGTACCATGCCACCATGGGCCGAGCCTTTGGCGAAGCCTCCTGGCTCCGTAATAGAAGAGATTGCCCAATGCCCTTCCCCAACCGACTGCCCTTACCCACATCAGCTTCGCCATGCGGCCTATACCCACTCTGCTTTTCTTTTTCTGCTGCTCATTCATGCCTACCACCTCGCATCTAGCTTTCCCAGAAAAAGTTTCCATATACTCAGTTGGGTACTGCTGGGTTGATATATCTCAACTGCCAACACTCAAGGTCAACCGCCCCCGGCTGCCGCCGGTGGGGATGAAACTCAAGGTAAAAGGAACTGCCTGCCTCTGTCCCGGAGCCAAATCAGCGGTCACCCCCCGAAGTCTGACTGCGGGGCCGGTTCTGATGACCTCAAGGTCGGATAACCGCCACTGCTGAACCCATTGTTCAGGAGCAGCATCGCTTTGACAGGCAGCATAGCCTTCCACCTGCAGCCGGGTGGAGATTACCTTGCCGAACCGTGATGCCAATAGGAACAGCTCTGTGCTGCTGTCCTTGATTTTCGCTTCCCCGTCCCAGTCGGTGGTCTCAATCTCCAGAAGGGTTAAACCATCTTTACCGATGACACCGGTGATGGTATGCTGCCGGCCTCTCCGGTCCGGGGCTGTCCAAACAAGCACCCGGCCTTCGCTGGTAATCTGGGCATCGAGGATGCCTGCTCCAGAAGTGATGCCCAGCAGCCGTCCAGCTCTCATGACCAAAGGCTTCAGTTCACTGAAATTGGCCGCAGGGGGCAGCTGCACTGTGACTCCCACCATCAGAGATTGAACCGCTAGATCTGTCCGGCTGACAAAGGCCTCCACTGGATGGGACAAGATCTGTTTTTCCTCAAGCAGGTAGTATTCGAAGGAGAAGAGCAGAAGGATGATCCAGATCAGAACGATCTTGACGAGAATCCTGCGGCAGAACTGTCCTATGCCCTCTCTCCCTGGAGGCGGGCAGGTTTCCCCATAAAGCAGTTCTTCCTCAAAGCCCAGTTCAACTTGCATTGCCATCCCCCCTTCAACCAACAGTGTGGTTGGTGAGGATGCCAATTATGCACAAGGGTAGGCAGGGAAACAGAAAAGCCGGCACCACCATGGGCAGCACCGGCTGGTCAAAGTTGAGGAAAGCAATCTATGCATTCTTGCCTCTTTCTTGCCACAAGATGTCGGCAATCCGCTGGGCGGCCCGTCCGTCACCATACGGGTTGGGAGACTCCGCCATTTTCCGATAGGCTTCCGGATCGGTCAAGAGCCGCACAGCCTCTGCCACGATCCGGCGGACATCAGTGCCAACCAGCAGGGCGGTACCGGCCTCGATCCCCTCCGGCCGCTCTGTGGTATCCCGGAGAACCAAGACAGGCTTTCCAAGGCTCGGCGCCTCTTCTTGCAGCCCTCCTGAATCAGTTAGGAGTAAGAAGGCCCTGGCCATGAGGTTGGCAAACTCTTCGTAAGCAGGAGGCTCGATCAAGTCCACCCTGGATAGGCCCTCAAAGGCCTTCCCGGCAGCCTCCCTGATGCGGGGGTTCTTATGTACCGGAAAAACCACCCGGAGATCAGGAAAGGCTGTCACCAGCTCCCGCACTGCACTGAAGATCCGCTCCATAGGCAGGCCCCAGTTCTCCCGCCGATGGGTTGTTAAGAGGATCACCCGCTCCCCATTGAAGTCTATACCCTTGAGCACGGGATCTTGAAAGACATAATCATCCCTTACCGTTCCCAAGAGTGCATCGATTACGGTGTTTCCCGTCATGAAGATGCGGGAATCAGGCACGCCTTCCTTAAGTAGATTCTCTACAGCACCCTGGGTGGGAGCAAAATGCAGTGTTGCTAGGGCCCCTGTCAAACGGCGGTTCATTTCCTCCGGAAAGGGATTGTATAGATTATGGGATCGCAGGCCGGCCTCTACGTGGCCCACCGGGACCTCTTGGTAGAAAGCCGCGAGGCTGGCAGCAAAGGTCGTTGTGGTGTCGCCGTGAACCAGCACCATCTCCGGCCTTTCCTCACTGATGATGCCCTCCAGGCCCGCCAGAACCCTGCAAGTGATATAGGTCAGTGATTGACCGTGCTGCATGATGCCTAGATCATGGTCTGGAGTGAGCTGGAAAAAGTCCAGCACCTGATCCAACATTTCCCGGTGCTGGCCTGTAACCACTACCTGAACAGTGAACCTGTCAGGCTGAGCCCGGAGGGTTTTGACGACAGGTGCCATTTTGATAGCCTCAGGCCTTGTTCCAAAAACCACCATCACTTTCACTGATTACTGCCCCCTCTGATAATCAACAGCAAAAGTGCCCCCCAGCAAAGCTGAGGGCAGTGATTCACAGTCAGCATATCTACAGGTAAGACTATATACAGATGCGGACATCCTGTCTAAAGGAACCGCTCACCCTGCCCCCTGCTCTCTTTACCGTGATCGATCCAGCCCCAGCGATTAGCCATGGAGATAAGGAGGCCCATGAGGATAAAGAGCAATCCCAAGCCCAAGGCTGGAGGAGCTTGTACCAATAGCACGCCTAAAGAGCCAAAGACTAGAGCGGTGCCGTAAAGCAGCAGCACTGCCTGCCTCTGGGACAGCCCCAAATCCAGGAGGCGGTGATGCAGATGGCCCTGGTCAGCCTGGTAAAAGGGAACACCGTTTCGCACCCGCCGCACAACGGAAAATACCGTATCTAAGGTTGGAAGCCCTAGGATCACCACCGGTACCGCCACTGCTACAGTAGCTGCTCCCTTAAGTGCCCCTTCCACCGCCAGCGAACTCAGCATGAAGCCGAGGAACATGGCACCGGTATCGCCCATAAACACACTCGCCGGATTGAAATTGTACCGCAGGAAGCCCAGGGTGCTGCCGGCAAGAGCCAGGAGCAAGAGGGCGACAAAGCTATACCCCAGTTCATGGGCTACACCAAACAGGGATACACTGGCGATGACTGCCACCCCTGCAGCTAAGCCGTCAAGCCCATCAATGAAGTTGAACATATTGGTGACAGCAACAATCCAAAGGATCGTGAGGGGAATCCCCAGCCATCCGAGATAAATCATGCCGCCAAAGGGATTGGTGACAAACTGTACAACTGTACCGTTGGCCACAACAGCGGCAGCTGCCAGGATCTGACCCATCAGCTTCGTTCGGGCCCGGAGGTCCAGACGGTCATCTGCCAAACCTGTTATGCCGATGATTAGGGAACCGGCCAGCAGGCCGGGGACGGCCTGATGCCTGGCGCCGGATAGCCAGACAGCTGCCCAGAAGGCTGCCATGATCACTATGCCGCCGCCGGTCGGAACAGGGACTCTATTGAGCCGCCTAGCATTGGGCTCATCCACCAACCCCAGCTTCTCAGCAGCCCGCCGATACCAGGGTGTGATCAACCAGCTGATGATCAGTGCAATGAAAAGAGCTTCCAAATAATCCCTCATAAGGCCCCCCCTTCCTGGACTATCCTAAAGCGAACCGAAATCTGATGCGGCAGCAGCCGCTCAGTATCTACCATATTCTGATAATACTATCGTAAACGCAACATCCTTAATTTTAACGCCCATTCGCCGGACTGTCAAGCCATCCCCTCCGGGCTCCATTTCCGGATAGGCAGCTTGGCCTCCTTTAGCAGCTGCAGAGCCAATTTGTCTGGATAGTCGTTTTCATAGATGATCTCCTTGACGCCGGCATTGATCAGCATCTTCGTGCACTGGGAACAAGGCTGATCCGTGCAGTATAAGGTTGAGCCCTCTGTACTGACACCGTGGAGGGCAGCCTGGATAATCGCATTCTGCTCCGCGTGAATGCCCCGGCAGATCTCCAAATGCTGGCCCGAGGGAATCCCCAGCTCCTCCCGGAGGCAGCCTGCATCCAAACAGTGGGCCAGGCCGCTGGGGGCACCGTTGTATCCGGTGGCCAAAATCCGCTTATTCCTCACCAAAACCGCTCCCACTTGCCGGCGCCGGCAAGTGGACCGCTTGGCTACCAAATGGGCGATCTCCATGAAATACTGGTCCCAGCTGGGGCGCCCTTCCCTACTTGACATAAGGCATCTCCCCTGCTGCTACTTGGTCCCAAAGAGCCGGTCCCCGGCATCACCAAGCCCGGGTACTATATATCCGACATCATTGAGCCTTTCATCAATGGCAGCAGTGAAAATATCTACATCTGGGTGGGCAGCCTGCACTGCTGCAATCCCTTCCGGTGCGGCAATCAGCACCATTAGCTTGATATTTTTGCCGCCCCTCTCCTTTATAAAACGAATAGCAGCCACAGCGGAGCCGCCAGTAGCCAGCATCGGATCAAGGACAATCAAGTCCCGCTCCCCGATATCTGTCGGCAGTTTACAGTAATACTCCACCGGCTGCAGTGTGTCGGGATCCCGGTATAACCCAATATGACCTACCTTGGCTGTAGGAATCAGCTCTACAATGCCGTCAACCATGCCCAGCCCTGCCCGCAGGATGGGAATTACTCCGATCTTCTTTCCCGAAATCATACGGCAGTGGGCCATACCCATGGGAGTCTCAACTTCCACATCTTCCAATGCCATATCCCGTGTAACTTCATAAGCCATCAACAGTGCAATTTCGTCCACCAGTTCCCTGAATTCCTTAGGGCCAGTCTTTACATCTCTGACAATGGCCATTTTGTGCTGAACCAGGGGGTGGTCAATTAGGTGTACCTTCGACATCGATTCGCCTCCCGCATTAATCAGGCGCTATGAGCTCCTTCATTCCTCTGGCTGCCAAACCTTGTCCAATCTCTCCCCATGTCAACCGGCAGCAAGCTCTGTCGTGATCAGCCTTTGGCATTCAGTCTTTTCCAGACCGCAGCCAGGGAGCCTCGCAGCTCTGCAGCCGTTGACCGATAGGCGGCCAGCCCCTGACCGTAGGGGTCGGGGATATCTAGATTGCCAACCTCACCGGCAAACTCCTTGACAGTGAACACCCGGTCTGCTGCAGCAGGAAACTGGAGCTGAATCCGCTGCTTATGGCCAGCGGTCATGGTGAGGATCAGATCGGCATCCTCCAGGAGGTCCTCAGTCAGCAGGCGGGCACTGTGGCCGCTGATCTCTAGCCCCAGTTCACTCAAGGCTGCCATTGCTTCAGAGGTAGCTGGGCTGCCGGTGACGGCATGAATGCCGGCAGAACTCACCTGCCAATTCTCACCTGCTTTACCCGTGGCTAATTGGCGAAAAATGGCCTCAGCCATTGGGCTCCTGCATGTATTGCCAGTACAGACAAACAATACCTTCTTAGGCTTGGCCAAGAACAGGGCAAACCTCCCTTCCTCAATTAACACGAGGGGTTGTCGCAGCCAGTAATCATGATTTCCACAGTCAAGACTTGGGTTCCTCCATAAAATGCAATAATCCCACTCACGAAAGCCCCCACTGGCTGCCGAGGGATTTGAGCTCAAAATCAGTCTCATTGCTGCAAACCCCGCAGCGAAGCAAGTTGATCCCGTTATAATCAACTTCCTCAAAAACCAACATATTTCCACACTGGGAACAGCTGGGGATGAAAAACTCCCCGCAGTCTGGGCATTGGCCTCTCTGCAGCTCAGTGATGCACCGGGGACAAATCTCCAAAGCCATGGCTTCGCCTCCCATACTGTTGTCCACAGATAGTATGACTGTCACGTTCCGTGTCTAAACAGGGGAACCATATGTGGACAGAAGGCGAATTAATTGGCTGTCCCCTCATGGGAGCTTTCTCTCAGGCAGTAGTCAAGCATCAACAACTCGGTAAGCAGCTGCCTTTTGCAGGCGGTTCATGACCGCGAGGCCTACCCCTGCAGCAGGGACTCCTTCCAAGATGATCTGGGTCACGTTGGTCTCATCTAACTCCCGGAGGCAGCGGTAGATGTTGGCGGCCAGCTCACCGGGGTTCGTCCGGCTGCCCATGGACATCACCTGCCACTTGCTCTGATCAATGCCCTGCCCCCGCCAATAGTCCAGAAGCTCCCTGCTGGCCATCAAGCCCACCATCTCCCCTTGAGCATCCAGCTCCTGAGCCAGCTCCGTGATCCGCATAAACAGCCCAGGAGGCTCGCCCCGGACAAGGACAGCCGGAGCTTTGGGGGCATAGTGCTTGTATTTCATGCCTGGAGAGCGGGCCGGTCCATCGGTCACCGCTTCTCCCTCCTGCACATGGGAGTCGAGTTCCACTGTCCCGACTACATCTTCCAGTGCTTCTTTGGAAACACCCCCAGGCCGCAATATGACCGGTATTGTCCCAGTGCAGTCTAAGACTGTTGACTCTACTCCCACTGGAGTGGGGCCGCCGTCTAGGATAATGTCAATTCTGCCCTGGAGATCCGCGGTCACGTGGGCCGCCTCTGTAGGGCTTGGCCGCCCCGATATGTTGGCAGACGGCGCTGCCACCGGCACCCCGGCAGCCGCCAGCAAAGCCAAGGCTATTGGATGGTCCGGCATGCGCACCGCCACCGTATCCAGGCCGCCGGTGGTAACAGCAGGGACAGCGGGCCCTTTGGGCAAGACCAATGTCAGCGGGCCCGGCCAGAAGGACTGAGCCAGACGGCGGGCCAAGGGCGGTACTTCAGGGACAATCTGCTCAAGGGTTTCCATGGCAGCAATGTGGAGGATCAAGGGATTGTCTGCCGGCCTGCCTTTAGCAGCAAAGATGCCGGCAACGGCTTCGCTATCCAAACCGTTGGCCCCGAGGCCGTATACCGTCTCTGTCGGAAAGGCGACAAGGCCCCCCTGCTGCAGGACCTTGGCAGCTGCCTGGATCACCGGACTGCTCAACAGGACATCGGGCCCCCTGCCTGGAGGCACAACCACCTGCAACACCTGCGTATTCTTCTGCATCCTTACTTCCACGTCGCCGTCACCACCCGTTCCCGATCCCCATAGTCTCTGTAGAGCTCAATTTCAGTGTACCCCAGTTCTTCCGCTATGGACATTACTGCTTGTCCCTGTCCGTGGCCGATCTCCACAGCAGCAAGCCCTCCCCGCCGCAGAAATCTGCGCCCTTCGGCAAAAATCCGGGGATAGAAAGCAAGGCCGTCGGGCCCGCCGTCTAATGCCCCCAGCGGTTCGTAACGGACAATCTCAGGCGCCAGTCCCTTGAGCTCATCGGTGCGAATGTATGGTGGGTTGCTGACAATCACATCTACTTCTGAGTCCAGCCCCTCGGGCAGAGCACTAAAGAGATCACCTTCACAAAGCTGCACTGCCTCTCCCACACCCCACCGGTCCACATTCTCCTTTGCAACGGCCAGGGCAGGCCCTGAGACATCGACAGCATAGATGCTGGGAACATTGCCGGCATCCTGGCTCAGGCTGTGGGCCAGAGCCACAGCAATGGCACCGCTGCCGGTGCCTAGTTCCACGATTCTGCAATTTGTCTTCTGCCGTTCTGCCAGCCAGGCGAGTACAGCCTCGACAAGGAGCTCCGTCTCCGGCCTAGGGATCAGCACTTGGGGACTCACCTTCAGTTTCAGGGAGTAGAACTCCTTAAAACCGGTAATATACGCAACCGGCATCCTTTGACCCCGCTTCCCGATGGCCAGCCGATATGCGTCCACCTCAGCCTTTTCCAAGGGCTGATCAAATCTCACATATAAGTCAATCCGTTCTAAGTTCAGAACATGGCCCAACAAAATCTCCGCATCCAGCCGGGCAGTATCGATCCCCTTAGCGGCCAGATACTGGCTGGCCTTCGTGATCAGGTCCAAAATCAACGGAGGCCTAGACGATTGGGACATATCTATTCCTCCATTGCCTTCAATTGCTCCGCTTGCTGAGCCGTCTGCAGTGCATCAATCAGTTCATCGATCTCGCCTTCCATGATGGCATCGATCCGATAAAGGGTGAGATTGATGCGGTGATCGGTGACCCGGCCTTGGGGGAAGTTGTAAGTGCGGATTCTCTCACTCCGATCACCCGTCCCCACTTGGCTCTTCCTGGCTTGGGCCACCTCTGCCTGCTGCTCCTGCTGGTACTTATCTAAGAGCCTGGCCCTGAGGATCCGCATAGCCTTATCCCGGTTTTTGTGCTGTGATTTCTCATCTTGGCAGGAGACCACTATGCCGGTGGGCAAGTGGGTAATCCGGACAGCAGAGTCGGTCGTATTGACACTCTGCCCACCAGGGCCGCTGGAACGGTATACATCGATCCGCAGGTCATTGGGATCGATTTCCACCTCGACTTCCTGAGCTTCAGGCAAGACGGCCACCGTCGCTGTAGAGGTATGGATCCGGCCCCCCGATTCAGTAGTGGGAATCCGCTGTACCCGGTGTACACCGCTTTCATATTTCAGCTTACTGTAAGCGCCGTGGCCCT
This sequence comes from Clostridiales bacterium DTU087, assembly GCA_001513495.1. Taxonomy (GTDB): domain Bacteria; phylum Bacillota; class Limnochordia; order DTU087; family DTU087; genus DTU087. The sequence continues at coordinate 9,022 of LFTN01000159.1, read as the reverse complement.
CCACCATGAAGATGACCTCTTTGAACCCTCCCAGCTCCGTGGGGTTGGAGTTCATCAATTCGATGCGCCAGTTCTGCCTCTCCGCATAGCGGCTGTACATCCTAAACAGGTCCCCTGCAAACAGTGCGGCTTCATCGCCCCCGGTCCCGCCCCGGATTTCCACGATGACGTTCTTCTCATCATTGGGATCTTTAGGCAAGAGGAGCAGCCGCAGATCACCCCGGAGCTTTTCCCGGGCCTCCTGCAGAGAATCGATCTCCTCACTAATCAGTTCCCGCATGTCGGGGTCTGGATCATCTGCCAGCATCTGTTCTGAATCCTGCAGTTCTTTTTCCACCCGCAGGTATTCCTGGTATTTGCTGACTATCTCTTCCAGCTCGGCATGCTGCTTGGCAACCTGCCCGTAGTGCTGGGGATCCCCCAGCAAGTCTGGATCACCTAGTTTTTTCGTCAAATCTTGATACTTCTTCTCTATACCTGCCAGTTTTTCCAGCATAGAAGATTCCTCACTCCCTAAAGGCCAGCAAAAAAGCAGACCTTTAAAACGATCTGCCCTTTGTCCTGCAACTCCATCAAATCACCTGGCTGTGATGTTCCGCCTAGCCGCCACCTGCTGTACACCTTGGGCAAATCCCATTAGCAGCCGATTAGCCTGATATGCAGCCGCCAGGCTAATGTACCAGGTGACATCGGCTTCCTCCAATGGCCGCCTGCTTAGCTTCGTCTCTATTCACGACTACCTGAAGTGCCTTGATGGCCACCTCGATCTGATCGGCATCTGGTTCCCGGGTAGTCAGCTTTTGCAGCAAGAGGCCGGGTCTAGCAACAACTTCCACCCACCAGGGCCGATTGGGCCGGCCAGCCAGGCGGATCAGTTCATAGGCTATGCCTGCCACCACCGGCAGCAAAGCGATATGAAGCAATACCCGCTGCACGAAGGGGGGCCTGCCGAAAAACGAAAACACGAATATGCTGGTAAAGAAGACGATGAGCAAGAAATTGGTCCCACAGCGGCGATGCACCGTTGTGTATCTTGCCACATTCTCCACCGTGAGCGGTTCCCCAGCTTCGTAGCAGTTGATCGCCTTGTGCTCTGCCCCATGATATTCAAACACCCGCCGGATGTCCTCCATGGCAGAAATGCCGAGGATATACAGCAGGAAAAACGTGATCTTAATCAGGCCTTCTACTATATTAAGAAGTACATTGCTGCTGATATGTGCCTGTACCAGCCGCACCATATAAGCCGGCAAAGCTATAAAGAGCCCTACGGTCAGCAAGGCTGCAAAACCGATGGTGAAGATCATGTCCTTGGTGGTGAGTTCCGCCTCTTCTTCCTCTGCAAACTGGCTGGCAGAAAAGCTCAAGGCCTTTACTCCCATGATCAGGGACTCTAGCAAAGCCACCGAGCCCCGCACCAAAGGCAAGCCCAATACCGGGTATCTTTGCGCCCACGGCTGGAGCCTCTCCTCGTGGAGGACCACCCCATCGCTGCGGCGAACGGCAATGGCCAGGTTGCTGCGGCCCCGCATCATCACACCCTCAATGACTGCCTGCCCGCCGTAAGAAAAGCGCTGGCCCATCTATTTACCCCCTCTGCTCACTATCTGTCTCAGTGTCTGCCCCGCTGTCCGTCTCACTACCTGTCCCACGACCGATCTCACTGTCTATACCACTATCTGCCTCACTATCTGTGGCACCATCAGTATCACTTGCTGCCTGCCCAACCTCTGCCTTTACTTCGGGAAACTGATGCACCTTTGGCAGAGAAGCGGCGGTGAATAGGGCTTCAACCTCCATCCGGCGGGGCTTCGGCGAATAGACTAATAGAACGTCTTCTGCCTGCAGTATTTCATCTCCTGTCGGAAGGCTGATTTTCTTATCGCCCCGGTCGATCCTCAAAATCTTGGCCCCATAGCGCTGGCCGAGTTCTAGAGAGTTGAGGGACCGGCCGGCGGCTGCTGAGTTGGCAGTCACCTGAAAACTCACCAGTACGCTGTCATCGTCTAGGTCCAGCACCTCTTGAATGGGCCTCAGCATCAAAGGCTGCTTATAGGCAGAGCTTCTCACCGTTCGGTACCCCCGGGGCAGGAACAGCCGGGTGAGCCCCCCAAACAAAAGCCCGGTTACCCATCCCATAACCAGGGCTGCCAATGTCCCGTAGATTGTGGCCACCACCACCGGTCCAACCTCGGGGAAAAACTCAATACTGGCTGCCAGCTTATATGTCTTGTCAAAGACAGCTAAACCTCCCACAATGCCGACTGTGCTTGAGGTCCGCCCCGGCACCCGCTCTGTCAATGAATAGGATAATCCCGCTGTCAGAATTGCCCCAAGCGAGACAGGCAGCCCCAAGTGGACCAGCACAGCAAAGATGCAGCCAACCATCAAGCCGTAAATTAGGGTCATGGCAGTGCCTGCCACGTGGGGAACAACTACTCTCACTACGTTCTTGGCTACAGCCCATCCGCCCCTGATCCGCTCTAGGGAAATCATCAGATCAAAGAGGAGCAAAGCAACGAAGATAGCCACAAAAGATGAAGTAAGGCTGGGAATATTGATGACTGAGTAATAGGCTGCGCCGACGGTAAATGCCCGAGACAGCTGGATGAGCCGCACAGGCCACCTTTCTGCCATATTATCCTCCCCTGCAATCTCCTAGGCTAATATTATAGCACATCTCCGGTTCCAGTGATCATCTGTCATCGTCAGGATGCAGGCGGTACTTGGCCCAGCGGCTGGCAGAACTATCCGGCAGGCCTACCTGGAGCCTGATCCCAGTCTCAGTATACTGTTCTTCCACTACCTGGCCCATTTCCCGCATGGCGGCGGCGACACTTCCGTGTTCATAAGGTATTTCGTATGTGTCGTAAATCAGCCTCTCTCCCAGCTTTCTTTCCAAGAGTTCAAACAGCCCCTCAAGGCCCGCCCCTGTCAAGGCAGAGATGGCGATGCTGTCTGGGATCTTGGCCAGCAGACTGGATATAGCTGCCCGCCGGGCCAGGGTATCAACCTTATTGAAGGCGGTGATCAGCGGCTGGCCCGCCCACCCCAGTTCCTGGAGCACTTCAAGGACAGCCTGCCTCTGTGCTTCTGTGTTGTAAGCGGCGGCATCCACCACGTGGATGAGGACATCGGCCTCCATCACCTCTTCCAGAGTCGCGCGAAAGGCAGCCACTAGGGCATGGGGAAGCTTGCGGATGAATCCCACTGTGTCTACGAACAAAACCGGCTGGCCCGATGTCGGCAGTTCCCAGCGGCGGATGGTAGGATCTAGAGTGGCGAACAGCTGATCCTCTGCCAGGACCCCCGCCCCTGTCAGCCTATTGAGCAAGGTGGATTTGCCGGCATTTGTATATCCCACCAAGGCTACCACCGGCACTGCGTTTTTCTGACGGATCCGCCGCTGCAGGCTGCGCTGAGACCGGATCTCATCGATTTCCCGCCGCAGAAAAGCAATCCGCTGCCTGATCCGGCGCCGGTCGGTTTCCAGCTTGGTCTCTCCCGGGCCCCGAGTACCGATGCCGCCTCCCAGACGGGACAGAGATGTCCCCCGTCCGGCCAGCCTGGGCAGTAAATACTGCTGCTGGGCAAGCTCTACCTGCAGCTGTGCTTCCTTGGTGCGGGCCCGCTGTGCAAAAATATCCAGAATCAACTGGGTGCGGTCAATCACCTTCACCCCGAGGGCATCCTCTAAGTTCCGGAGTTGAGCTGGAGTTAACTCATCATCAAAGATCACCAGCTGCGCCCCGTGGGCATTGAGCAGCTCATTGATCTCCTTCAGCTTCCCTCTGCCAATATAGGTAGCGCTGTCTGGCCTGCTTCTGTTCTGTACGACGGTTGCAGCTACGTCTGCTCCGGCGGTGTAGGCCAAAGCCTTTAGTTCCAGCAGAGACTCATCGACTTCCATAAATCCGCTTTCGGGAAACTGCAAGCCACAGGCAACAGCCACTTCCCGGCTATCTTCCAGCACTTCTCTCCCCCCTATTCCCCATCCCATCTTCTGCACTTCTAGCACTATTTATTGGGTTCCTGCAGGCCTTGCATTTCATCATCAACTGTCATTGTATGTTCTCCATCCAGGGCAATCAACCCGGCCTCCTCCAATCTCCGCACCACCACCGCCAGAGATTCCCGCTCTTCCGCCGGCAGCTCCCTGACGAAGCGGTTGATCTCCTCTGGAGGTGCAAGCCTAGTAAAACCCATACCACCATATTTGACATGCAGATTACTTCCCACTTGGTCCGACCTCCCGTGAGACTTGCGATAGTAAGCCGCCAAGGCGGCTAAGATCAGTCTACCCAATCTCGCAGCAGATTGCGCTGCCGCCGGGAGGCCATCTCACTCTTCAGGCAAGAATCAACCTCACACGAGCACAGTGATGGTATAATAATGCTGAGCGGGGGTGCCAAGCTGTATGGCTACGATTATGCATGTCGATATGGATTCCTTTTTCGCTGCTGTAGAGCAGCGGGACAACCCGGAACTCCGGGGCAAACCTGTTATTGTCGGCGGCTCCCGGGACAGCAAGCGGGGTGTTGTGTCAACATGCTCATACGAGGCCCGCAAGTACGGGGTTCATTCGGCCATGCCCATTGCCCAGGCGGTGAAGTTGTGCCCCCATGGGATCTTCATTCCCGGAAACCACAAGAAGTACGCCGCTGTATCCCGTCAAATCCGCTCTGTTTTTTATCAGTTCTCACCCTTAGTCGAGGTTGTCTCCATTGACGAAGCTTTCTTGGACATGACAGGGTGTGAGCATCTGTACCAATCCCTGGAGGACTTAGGCCGGGCAGTTAAGAGAAAGATCTTTGAAACTGTCTCCCTGACCGCCTCAGTGGGAATCGGCCCCAATAAGTTCATCGCCAAGCTGGCCTCCGACTACCGCAAGCCCGACGGCCTGGTGGTGATCAAGCCGGAAGCAGTCTGGGACTGGCTGGCACCATTTCCGGTGAAGAAGGTTTGGGGCATCGGCAAGAAGACCGCAGAAGTGCTGGCCAGCTGGCAGGTGCTCACCATCGCCGACCTGAGGCAGTGCTCCCAGGAGTCGCTCATCAGGCAGTTCGGCAAACAAGGCCTCACCCTGTATCTCTTGGCCAGGGGCATCGATCATAGGCAGGTGGAGCCCGGCTCTGAAGCCAAGTCCCTGGGCAGAGAGACTACCTTTGTCACCGACATAACCGCGGTGTCCAAGCTGCGGCAGGTGTTGGCAGACCTAGCCGCCGAGGTGGGCTACCGGCTGCGGAGGGAGGGGTGTTGGGCTCGAACGGTCACCCTCAAGCTGCGTTACGATGATTTTACCACCATCACCCGGTCAACATCTCTGCCGGAGCCTATAAACAACGATGATGATATCTTCGACATTGCCCACCAACTGCTGGTGGACAATCTTGGCCAGCGCCCTGTCCGTCTGTTGGGGATCTATGTCTCCCAGCTGACCCCCTTCGGCCAGGCCTCCCTCTTCTCCGATCCCAGGCGGGAGAAGCTGACCCGCCTGATGGATGAGCTGAAGGCCCGGCATGGGAGGCCGGTCCTGTACAAAGGCAGGCAGCTGCCCTTAGATGATCCAGATCTCAGTGAATAATCGCTCTACACGCCAAAAGGGCCAGCCTTTACGGCTGACCCCCTCGGCACTGCTTTATGTCTTCCCAGTTAGCTCACTAGGCACGCTTTCTCAAGACAGAGTTATCCTTAATCTGAGGATAGCGCTGAGCCTCCAGCTCTCTGCGAATCTCCTTGTTGAGGATCCGCAGGTAAGTGCCTTTCATTCCCAAAGACCTGGACTCAATCACATTGGCGGATGCCAGCTTCCGCAGGGCATTGACAATCACGGACCGGGTGATGCCGGCTTCGTCAGCTATCCGGCTGGCAACCAGAAGCCCCTCGTCCCCTTCCAGCTCATCAAAGATATGCTGGACAGCCATAATCTCAGAATACGACAGGCTCCTGATAGCGGACCGCGCCATTCTCCGCTCTTCAACCTCAGCCTCATACTCTTCATCAATAGCAACAGAGATAATCATGCCGACAGCAGTGGAAGCATACTCGGCGATCACTTCATCTGCCTCGTTAAAGTCGCCCTTGCTCTTCACAAAGAGAAGGGTACCAACCCGCCGGCCGCCGCCGACAACCGGTACGATCATGGCACAGTCAGTGCCGAGCATGGCGCCGGGCTCCTTGCCGGACGATAGAGCTCCAACCTTCAGCAAAGAGGAGTTCAGTTCGTTAGGCACCCTCAAAGTCTCAATCCATTCTTCATCAAAGGAAGTGCTCTCGGCACCGTCCTCCAAAGAATGACCCAATACTTTCCCTTTTTTGCTGATGATATACACACTGGTATCATCATAGGAAAGACGCAATGCCTCAGCCAAATCGTTAAAATCTACTGCACTGCCGTCATTCTGCAACACTTGGGATACATTCTGCATTCTATTAAGCAGCATAAAAACCCGTCCTTTCTCCGATATGGTTGTTCGAATCGTTTCTCGTATCTTGCCCCATACGAGATATTCTGATATATAACCAGGACTTAGGTCACCGATCCAAGCGGCGCAGTGAACTTAGACTCGGTCCCCATAAGTCTCTAATTCCCGCTTTCTCAAGTAGGCTGTATATACTGATACAGTCAATCAGTCTCAATTCATTTGAAATATGACCAGGCCGCTGTAGTCCAGCCCGCCTCGCTCAAGCGAGGATTCATATAGTCGCAATTATATAACTCTAGATACTTTCCTGCAAGGGCTTGCTGAACATTTTTTCTTAATTGTTACATTTCCGGCAGCTCACGGGTGTATATTCTGGGATAAGCTGGATAAAAATTGCAGTTCCTAAATACCCTAAGAATATATTATAAGATCCTAGGGATTTAGTCAACTGAAATATTTGTATTTTCGTTAATTTATTGTTATTTCCTGGGATTGATGCTTGTCGGCATACATGCGGGTGTCAGCAATGCGCAGCAACGCAGCAGAGGAATTGCCATCGGAGGGAAACTCGGCTATCCCGCAGCTCAAGCCGATTCTAGGAAATGGCCAGGCGGCCTTGGCAATCCTGTCCTTCAGCCTTTGGACCAAAACAGCAGCTTCCTTAGCCGTCGCTTGATTGACTATAATGGCAAACTCGTCTCCACCGTATCGAGCTAACAAGTCTCCATCCCGGAGCTCTTCTTTCATTATATTGGCCAGCATGCGCAAGAAGCTGTCTCCAGCAGGATGCCCATAGGTATCATTGATCCGCTTAAATCCGTCAAGATCCACCAAAATCACAGAAAAGGGCGCATCACTGCTCCGCTTGCTCCGGCACAACCGCTCTAGGGTTTCAGATAACACTTTACGGTTGGCAACTCCCGTTAGAAAATCCACTCCAGCTTCTGAGATGGTGCTTTCATAAACTGCGTATAGGTTTTTCAGCCAAACAACCCCTCTAAAAGTCAGGAAGAAAGCCAATGCCAGCCTGCCGATCCTGAGCAGCATCCGGGGAATCTCATAGCCGCCGGCCATTAGCATGAGGACTTCCAGGACATAAGTTGCGGCTAGTACACTGCCTCCCACCTTCAAGGGCAGATCCATGGATGGAAAGATCCCCTGAACACTCATTTTCCACAGAACGGTTAACCAGATACCTGCCAAGATTGCTCCTGCCAGAGTGCTTCCAACGCCCGACAACGCCCTGTCCCCCTTTGCCCACTCGCACCCACACAACACTCATAACAGGACAGGCTTATTATACCATTTATTCCCATCAGTCGCAATTTTCATGGTACTAATTCTTCTATTGCTGCTTTACAACACCTCTCCGATGGGCCTGATCTCAAAAAAAACCTATTCAGTACTAAAATACACTTTCCCTGGCGAATTGTCCTGCCGATTTGCCAACATACGGCATAGTTTCTTGGTCCCGACGCTAAAATATGAACAGCCCCACGATTCCCGCTCCTAAGATGACAGCGATGGGATGGGCTTTGCAGCGCCTCACAAGCACGGCACTGACAACTGCCATGATGACTGCCGCAGGATCAATCCCTGATAACCCGGAGGTTCCCACTTGCCTGAAGGCAGCATCAGCGATGAACAAGGCGGATGAAGCAATCAATCCCGCCACCACTGGGCGAACGCCAAGCAGCATTCCGTTCACTAGAGGATGCTCCCGAAATCTGTCCAGGACTTTGGACACAGCCACAACCAGGATCAGGGACGGCAGTGCGATGCCCGCAGTCGCCACTAGGGCTCCCAATAACCCCGCCTGTCTAAACCCGACGAAGGTGGCAGCATTGACGCCGATGGCCCCCGGCGTCATCTCGGCAATGGCAATCATGTCGATGAACTCTTCCGGAGTCATCCAGCCGAAGCGCCCGATCTCCCTCTGGATCAATGACAGCATGGCGTATCCCCCGCCGACGGTAAACAATCCTAATCGAAAGAAGCTGAAGAACAGCTGGGCAAAGACCATCAACTGACACCCCCTGTCCTCAGCTTGGACACCACGATCCCCAGCAGGGCCCCTGCCAGGATAACGTAGATGACATGTATATTGGTCAGAAAGATCACAAGGAAAGCAGTGACAGCTACTATCCAGCTAAACGCCTCTTTGAGGGTGGCTCTGCCGATGCGGTACGCCGCTAAGAAAATCAAAGCGGTCACTGCAGCCCTCACTCCCCGAAAGGCCTTGGCTACATAGTAGTTCTCTCTGAACTGAACAAAGATGCTGGCGATGGCAATGATCACCAACAAAGACGGGGCCATCATCCCCGCGACGGCTGCTGCGGCACCCGGTACGCCAGCCAAACGGTAGCCGATAAAGGTAGAGGCATTAACCGCAATTACCCCTGGCAGGGACTGGCTGATCGCGTAAATATCCAGGATATCCTCCTGGGTGATCCAGCCCTTTTTCTCAATTACTTCCTTTTCAAACAGGGGAAGCATAGCCAAGCCGCCGCCAAAGGTAAAAGCACCGACTCGGCAAAAAGTCACAAAGATTTCCAGCAGTAGTCCAATTCCCTGGCTCCGAGCCTTCTCCAGAGCCT
>LFTN01000218.1 GCA_001513495.1 Clostridiales bacterium DTU087 | reverse complement strand
GCTCAATCTGCTGCTGTCTTGTGCTGCCATGGGGCTGGCGGCGTTCTCAGCGCTGCTGCCTGCCTCGCTGGCTCTGGCCATAATCAGCTTCGCCTTCGTTGGCATCTCCAATACCGCCTACTCCGTTTCCCGCCTGCCCATTGTCATGGAGTTCGCACCAGAAGGCTTCCGTTCTGTCTATGCCGGCATAATCAATACATTCTTAGCCCCCGTCGTAGTTCTAACACCGGTATTGGGCGGCTGGCTGGTGGACAATTTTGGATACGGAACGGTGTTCTATGCTGCGCTGCTGCTCAACGCTGCCGCAGTCGGAGTATTCACCTTCTGGATCAGGGACCCCCGGGACATTAAAGCCAGCGGCACAGGCTTCTCCCAGACCCTCTAGCTCACCTGAAGATCAAAGCGGCTGATGACCAGCCGTCACCGGCTGGTCATCAGCTTTTGCGAACTGCAAAGCGCTTAGGTACAAACAGGTGATCATGCTCCACTTGAAAAAGGTCACAGATTCTCTGGACAGTCTTCCAGTCGGCTGGACGCTTCCCATGCTCAATCAAGCAGTACGTGCTCTGGGGCACGCCAATGGCTGAAGCTACTTCCTTCTGCGTCATTCCCCTTGCTTTCCGCATCTCCCGCAGTACAGAGCTGCTCACCTCTTGTCCCTCCTGTTATGTCACTCCCCAAAGCTGTTCTTTCGCCTACAGTGTAACTTTGCAATCTGTCAAAGTCAAGCTGAGCTCTACATTTTGCAATATTTGCTTCCGGGATATTACAAAACGTGATAGACTCTCTGTGAGGAGTGAGGGACATGTCGGTTCTAGGGCAGCGTATCCGCCAATTGCGGCATAAAGCTAACCTGACTCAAGCCCAGTTGGGCAAGCTGCTGGGATGCTCCGGCAGTACTGTGTCCCTATACGAAGGAGGTCAGCGCTCTCCTGACACCGAAATGCTGGTCAGGTTAGCCGATGTATTTGATGTCTCTGTGGATTACCTGCTGGGCCGCGTTTCTGACCCTGCTCATAGAGAAAAGCCGGAATCGATGCCGGCAGAACCCAAGGGCGGCTGGTCTGTTGCTGAAGGCCTCACCCCTGAGGGAGCAGAACTGCTGGAGGTTTTGACCCGGGAAGTAAAGAAGCGCTTCTCGAAAACAGACCGTTCCCAAGCCTAGTTCTAAGTTAGCATAAAGCTTGCTGCATGTTGACAGGGACCCCCATAATTGGCAAGATGGACCTAGGCTTGTGGACATCTAGGCCTTATGGAATCAAAGGGCCGCGGCAAACCTAAGGTAATGGCAGGGCTCCTGCCGCGTAAAGAAAAGAGAGCCTAAGACCAGCGGTCAGTGCAGGGGGGCGTCTATGTGGCTGGGGATCTTACATATATGGTGACGGCTGCGCCGGGGTTGGAGGACATAGTAGTTTCCGAGATCATGAGTAAGTTCCCCCAGGCGTGGATTCGAGCCCAGATGCGGGGACGTGTGCTGCTGGTGACGGATGATCCCTGGGAGAGTCTATTGCAGCTTGGGTGCATCGACAACCTCTATCTGCATCTTGGCTGGTTGAAAGTCGGCCCCCACAAAGCTGACCTGCCGGACTTAACCAGCGAGATAGCCAGCCTTGCCTTTCCTGAGTTTCCTCTCTTAACAAGGCCAAATGGAAAGACAATGGCCATAGTCAATGCCAGCCGCAGCGGCCGGCATACCTTCAGCAGATTTGACGCGGCGGCCGCGGCTCTAGAGGGATTGACCCTCGGCCGGGGATATGTGCCGGGGACAAAGGATGCCCATGATCTCCACTTTCGGCTGGACATCTTGGGCCAGGACGCCCTTTTCTCTCTGAAGTTGACTGACGCTGCCTTTCGCTTTCGGGGGCAGCGCAGCTTCTCCCGGGCAGCTCTGCGGCCCTCCGTTGCCCATGCCCTGGTCTGGCTGTCTGATCCCCGGGAGGATGATGTCTTTCTTGATCCATTCTGCGGCTCAGGCACTATCCCCATTGAGAGGGCAGCATACCCTGCTGTATCCATCACCGGCGGCGATATCTCCCCGGCAGCTGTCCAAACAGCAACGCAAAATGCCCCAGAGCAAGTGGAGATCCGGCTGTTGGATGCCTGTGACTTGAAGGAGATTCCGTCTGGCTCCATTACCAGCATCGTCACCAATCTTCCCTGGGGCAAGCAGATCGCCAAAGATGAAGACCTTGACGCCCTTTACTGCAGGTTCTTGGCAGAAGCCAAGAGGGTATTGGCTGCCTCGGGCCGGGCCATCTTGCTGACAGATCGCCACGAAGAGCTGGCCGAAGCCTGCCGCATGGCCCAGATGCAGTGCCGGGCCCTATACACAATCAGTCTCCACGGGATGCTGCCTGCTGTGTACTCAGTCACTCATGGGAACTAGGCCGCGCTGCCGGAATGGTGGCGCCTCACCTGCGGGCAGCACCTGACGCTCCCTGGCTTCTCAGAATCTCCCTCATCCCCTCGGTTGTCTGGGTAGTGCCGTCCAGCATCACCCAAAGGGCTTCTACACCCAATTCTTCAGCCAGTGCCCTGCTTTCCGGCCAAGGCAACAGAAAGAGCTCAGTTGACATATAGTCTGCTGCCCCAGAGCCCTCGGCAACCACCGTCACTGAGTGGTAGTATTCTGCCGGCATCAAAGTGGCGGGATCGATGATGTGATGGTAACGCTTGCCGTCAACCACATAGTATCTCTGGTAGTCGCCGCTGCTGACCACCGCCCCGTCATTGATGAACACCACATCTAGCAGTCCATCTTCGGAGAATATGGACTGTTGGGGATCTTGGATACCGACACCCCAGCGTTCCCGGATGCCGTCCAAGGGCTTGCCTATAGCCCGGATGTTGCCGCCGGCACTGATCATGGCTGATTTTAGGCCCTGGGCCGCCATCTCCTGGATCACCAGCTCAGCCGCATAGCCCTTAGCAAGGGCTCCCACATCCAAGCTCATCTCACTGTCTGCCAAGTAGACAGTGCTGTTGGCCTCATCGACAATCACTTTATCAATATCGGTATATTCCGAGGCAGCCCGGAGCTGTTCCATCGGGGGCAGCTGGGCAGCTTCCGCGTTGTTCCGCCCTGCCTCCCTATACTCATGCCAGATCCGCAGCACAGCACCCATGGCAATATTAGTCTTGCCGGCAGTCTGGCTGTACAGCTGCTTTCCTAGGAGAATCAAGTCGATAATCTCCTTATCTACCTTAACCGGCTTTACTCCCGCGTGGTCATTGATGGTCTTGAGATTGTTGAGTCCGGGATATTCGTGATAGATGTCATAGCGTTTATGCAGATCCTGGAAGCGCCGGTGGATCTTGTCAAAATACGCATCAAACTCTTCCTGGCTGCGGTTGTATGCCACCACTACCACGACAGTATCAAAGGTGTCAAAGAAGCTGTCGGTGTATTTCTCATATCCCCTGGTTCCGTAAAGGCGAACAGCTATGACGATCCCAAGGAGCGCCAGCACGATTGATATCACTAAAACCCTGAGCTTCGATACTCTCATCATCAACACCAGTCTATCTTGTCCAATGTCCAATGATCGGGACTCCTAAGAAACCCAAGCCCCCCTCTTTCGAGGGAGGCTTGCTTCACCTAAGACATATTGTATCCTGGATTTCACCTTAGACACGCTGGAGGTGAACCTATATCCGACACGTTCTTAGTCAGCGTTGGTGTATGCTTCACCCAGTGCCGCCAGGTACTTCTCCACAGTGATGGTCACCAGAGAAGTCAGCTCCGGTACATCGGGTACTGCTACATGGCTGGCGTCTCTCTCTTTGACCTTCAAAGCCTGGATTTCAGCAGCGGTCTTGCCAACCATCCACTTCTCCAGCTCAGCGGCCTGCTCGTACCACTCTTTACCGATGTTAGAAGCTCTACGCATTCCGTAGTCGTCTTTCAGTTCCTTCTTGCTGAGCACTGGGGCTGCAGGGTCAACAGCCAGCTGATTAGTCTTGGTGTCATAGGGCATCTTGCTCTGAATGACATCCAAAACGACACCTACAACCTTGCCGTCGCCGTCAAACAAAGCAGCGGCCATCGTAGTGTCCACCTGGGGAGCAGCTGTTTTGGAGCTGGCGAGGGAAACGTCGTGGCCCAGCCCGAGAGTCTTGCCTCCGGACTTCACCGGTACAGCATTCTCCCATGCCTTTTCCACTGCTGCAATGTAGTCCTGGACAGTAATGGTAACCGTAGAAGTCAGCTCAGGCACATCGGGAACCGCCGGGTGGGCAGCATCTCTCTCCTTGACCTTAAGGGCTTTGACCTCATCAACGGTCTTGCCGATCATCCATTTCTCAAATTCGGCAATCTGCTCGAACCATTCCTTGCCGATGGCGGAAGCCCTTCTCATACCGTAAGCATCTCCCAGCTCCTTCTTTGTCTGACCGGGAGCGGTTGTGTCGGTGGAGATGGTCCAGTCTCTGTTGAAACTAATCTTGCTCTGAGCAGTGTCCAAGTACACTTTCACTATCCGGCCGTCACTATCGAAGGCAACGGCTGCAATGGTGCTGTCTGCCTGAGCCATCGGAGGCACTGCCTTTCCGCTGGCATCAACAGTCAAACCCTGGGACTTGGCAATTGATGTAACATGGCCTAAACCCAACTTGACCGGCTCGTCCGCTGCTGAAGAGCTAAGGGCCAGTCCCAACACTGTGACAAGAACTAAAACGAGTAATGCGGCTTTTTTCACTACCATCTTCCTTTCGCTTCTAACGTAGGATAAGTTCCAGCCTCGCCAAGACTTCTGCAGCTGTTTTTATTTCCTAACTTACCCGGTATTTATTTTACCACACGTGCTGCCGCCCGCCAAGAGGAAATTGTGATTGTGCTAACACCCGCAAGGCACAGATGATAGCATAATGTGGCAGCCAGTTCTTCCGCCCATGTCATTTACTCCCGCCGGTTGCCTTTCCAGCTCCGCAGCAGTATAATCTTCCTAGATTGAGAAAGGAACGATGCAATGCTGTCTCGTTGGCCGACAATAGTAATCCTAGGACTGGCAGCAATCATACCACTTCTGTCAGCTCCCCAGCTCTATCAACTGTTCAGCAACAGAACTGCGCTGGAGGCATTCCTTGAGCAAGCAGGCCCTTGGGCACCAGTGGGGTTTGTCATGCTCAACATTCTCCAGATCATAGTGGCTCCTCTGCCGGGCAACATCATTGGAGTTGCCGGAGGCTATGTCTTCGGCTTTGCTTTCGGCTTTCTACTCAACCTTGTCAGCATGGTGGCCGGGTCATTGCTTGTGTTCAAGCTCAGCAAGAAATTCGGCAAGCCTCTGGTAGAGAAGTTCGTAGGGAACAAGACCGGCTCCTTTCTCAGCAAATTGACCACTAAGAAAGGGATTCGAGGCATCGCCCTGGTGTTTCTACTGCCCTTCGTGCCCGATGATGCTCTCTGCTTCGTCGTTGGCCTTACCCCCATGTCTACCCGCACTTTCCTCATTTTAATCCTCGGATTTCGCACACCGGGTATCTTAGTGTCTACGTTAACCGGTGCCGGCCTGATCAATTTGAGCCCCGCCGGCTGGGGCATCGTCGCTGCTTTGGCCCTCATTGCATTGTATGTTTTTTGGAAAAAGGGAGAGGCCCTGGAACAGTGGATTCTAAGCTTGATTGACCGGTATCTGACACCTTCACCGAGTTCCTCCCATGAAGAGTGACTCCTGCAGGCTACGGTTTCAACTCGCCCTCTACCAGTACCACCCTGACCGGCGCGGCCTCAGCATCCGCCACTGCCAGCGGGGCTGCCAGCAGCAGATAAGTCCCTTCCTGCACATCGGCTAAGCGCAATCCTTCGATGATGATTATCCCTGCCCCCAACAACAGGTGGTGGGTAGCATGTCCCGGCTGGTCCCGTTCGATGCTGAGCGCGTCAATGCCTACCCCTTTTACTCCCCGTTCAACCAAGTATTTAGCTCCCTCGGCACCGAGATACACAAAGTCAGGGACAAATCTATCTGCTAAGGAGTTCCCCGTCTTCAATAGGATGAAATCCCCTGCTTGCACATCCTTGGCCTTTAGGTCGCTTGGGGTTATCTCTGCGGCGACATGGGTGAAGTCCAGGACCCGGCACGGCCTGATCACTTCATCGAGGGTTACAGCATCGATTTTCTCTCCCGTTGGCACAAAGTGATAGGGAGCATCCATGTGGGTACCAGAGTGCATATACAGATGCAGCTGGGTCTCCCAAGCTCCCTTGCTGAAATCCCTGATCACTTCCAGCCGCGGGCGGTTCTCCTCCCGATTCTTGTACACCGGCATAGCGGCATGTATAGGCATCGACACATCATAGAGCTTTGCCATCAGGGCACCTCCTTGCCTTCGATGACTGAATATGGACTGCCGTCATCTTTCCACCTGGGCTTCTGGAAATCTAGATTGACACCTCTCCACCATCGGGCCGGAACCAATTACTTGGACGTCTGGCCGTTCGGTCAGCAGGCACTGGAAGGGCAAGATCCAGCGATGGCCGCTTTGAGCTAAGAGCCGATCAGCTCCGGGCGGGCCCCAGCTGCCGGCAGGATAGAGCTCCACCGGCGTACCTGCCTGCTCCCAAAGGCCGGCAATCTGGTCAACGAACTCCCAAGCGTACTCCACCTCATCCCACCGGGTGAACAGGGTGGAATCTCCCCGCATCACATCCGCCAACAGGCGTTCATAGGCTTCCGGAGAGTTGAGCCCTGTACCGCAGTTCTGGCAGTAGTCCATTCTCACCGGCACTATAGTCCCTTGGCTACCGGGCTGCCTGGCGTTGAACTGCAGGAAGACTCCTTCTTCCGGCTGGATTCTGACCACCAACAAGTTGGGCCCCAGCTCCGACGATGTCCGGCCGAAATACAAGACTCCCGGCTGTTCCCGGAAGCGGACTACGATCTCCGCAGAACGCACCGGCAGGCGCTTGCCGGTACGCAAATAGAAGGGCACGCCGCTCCAGCGGAAGTTGTCGATATGGAGCTTCAACGCCACATAGGTCTCCGTATTAGAGCCGGGGTCAACCCTTTCTTCCTGACGGTAGCCCGCTGCCGGCTTGCCATCCAGCGTGCCAGGCCCGTACTGCCCCCGAACAACACTGGCTTCCAGATTCGCCGGCGTAATGGGCCGCAGGGAACGCAGCACCTTGACCTTCTCATCTCGGATAGAGTCAGCATCCAGATCAACCGGAGGCTCCATTGCCGTTAGAGTCAGAAGCTGCAGCATGTGGTTCTGCACCATGTCCCTCAAAGCGCCGGACCCATCGTAGTATCCGCCACGGCCCTCGACCCCTACTGTCTCATTGATGCTGATCTGAACCTCTTCAATGAACCTTCCGTTCCAAAGAGGCTCAAACAGGGTATTGGCAAACCGGATGACCATCAAGTTCTGGAGCATTTCCTTGCCTAGATAGTGATCGATCCTGAATACCCTCCGCTCGCCAAAGGCCCGGGTGAGACGTTCATTCAGCTGCCTGGCAGAAGCCAGATCCTGCCCGAAAGGCTTTTCTACAACTACCCGCTGCCACGTCCCCTGCTGGTAAGTCATCCCGTGTTGATAGAGGAGATCCGCAATCGGCCCAAAATATTGGGGCGCCACTGCAAGGAAATATATGCGGTTCCCCCTGGTGTTGTATACTTCATCTAGTTCGGCCAAGCGCTGGCGAAGCCGAGGGTAAGATGCCTCCTCATCAAAATCCATCTGAAAGTAATGGATGTGCTGAAGCAGTCCCTCTGCCCCGGCGATGGTTGCCGGGCCTGCCCCGGCAGCTGCAGCTGCTCTGCTTGCCTCTTTACGCACCTGTATATCGGTTTTTTCCCTTCTACCTACAGCGACAACCGCGAAGTGTTCCGGCAGCCGCCCTTCGGCGGCCAGTTTGACCAGGGCAGGGTACAGCTTTCTCTGGGTCAGATCCCCAGTTGCGCCGAAGATGACCATAAGGCACGGTTCAGGCCTGGAAACTACGGCAATAGACATAGAAGCTTACCCCCTTTGATAGATAAGCTTAACCCCGCTGGGATCCCCTTCAGCTGCAATCTACGCTTACCATTGGGTGTGGAAAACCCCAGGCATATCTGTCCGGCGGTATGTATGGGCACCGAAATAGTCCCGCTGGGCCTGCACCAAATTGGCCGGCAGCCGCTCCCTTCTATAGGAATCGTAGTAAAACAAAGCGGAACCAAAGCCCGGGATAGGAACTCCAAAATCTGCCGCCAGAGCCGCTACCCGCCGCAAGGCCAGCTGCCCTTGGCCCACGGCCTCTCGGAAGTAGGGATCCAAGAGCAAATTGGTCAAATCTGCTTTTCGGGCAAAAGCGGCAGCAATCTCATCTAAGAACCGGGCCCGGATAATGCAGCCCCCCCGCCAAATCAAGGCAACCTGCCCTAAATCCAGATTCCAGTTGTACTCATCACTGGCTGCCTTAAGCAGGGCAAATCCTTGGGCGTAGGAACAGATCTTGGCTAGATACAGGGCCCGTCGGATGTCCTCCAGGAGCTGATCCTTGTCGCCGGCAAACTCCCCCCTAGGGCCGGTTAACAGCTTGGCTGCTTCGGCCCGCTCATCTTTCAAAGCTGATAGTGAACGGGCAAACACTGCTTCAGCAATGGTGGGAACCGGCACTCCCAGTTCCATGGCTTCTTGAGCAGTCCACTTACCGGTACCCTTCTGCTCGGCCTCATCTAAGATGACGTCAACTAAAGGCTGGCTGGTGTACTCATCTATCCGAGCGAGAATCTCAGCGGTGATCTCAATTAGGTAGGATTCCAACTCCCCTTGATTCCAGCTCTGGAAAACTGCACCGATCTCAGCAGCAGACATGCCCAGCAACTCCCGCATGAGGAAATAGGCCTCACTGATCAGCTGCATGTCGCCGTACTCGATGCCGTTGTGCACGGTCTTGACGAAATGCCCTGCCCCTCCCGGCCCCATATATGCGCAGCAGGGCTCATTATCTCCCACTTTAGCAGCAATGGCCAACAAAGGCTCCTTCACCAGCTCCCAGGCTTCCTTGTCGCCGCCGGGCATGATGCTGGGGCCCTTAAGGGCTCCTTCCTCGCCTCCGGAAATACCGATTCCGAGAAACAGAATCCCCTTCTCTTTCAGCATATTATGACGGCGCACAGTGTCCTGGAAATGAGAGTTGCCGCCATCCATAATCACATCACCAGGGCTGAGGAAAGGCAGTATGTCGGCGATGACGGAATCAACTGGAGCTCCGGCTTTTACCATCAGGAAAACCTTCCGGGGCACCTCCAGAGCATCTGCTAGTTCCTGATATGAGTAAGTCCCGACGATATCTTTATCCTCGGCCGGCCCTTGAACAAACTCATCAACCCTGCTTCCGCCCCGGTTATAAACTGCCACCCCATATCCCCGGGATTCAAAATTCAGAGCTAAGCTCTGCCCCATTACCCCTAGGCCAACCAGCCCAATATTCGCTTTCCCTTTCACTGAGATCACCTTCCACCCTCGTTTTGCTGCAAGATAGGCACTATCACTTCAGAGCTTAAGCTCCAAGGCAGCTTAAGCATTTCTTTCCCGTTTTTACCTGAAATGATTCCTTCGGATAATTCTTGGTACGAAGTGCAGTTCCTGCCTGTTCAAAGGCGAGCCTTCCGCTGCAGCTCCTGAGCTGAGATCATAGCCGGCAGCCACTTGCCCGCAGAGCTTCAACCTCTGCAGTTGATCCAGCCAATCATGAAGATGTACTAGACCACTGCCTTTTTCCATCCTCCCCTACGGAATCGATAGTGAATGATAATTGCACGGGCAATCTGGTCTACAGCCATGGCCAGCCACGCACCAAGGAGTCCCATGCCCAGCCCGATGGCCAGGGTATACCCCAAAACCACCCGTACTCCCCAGATGCCGACAAAGGTAGAATACAGCGGCCACCGGGTATCTCCGGCTCCCCGCAGGCCTCCGGAGAGGATAAACCGGGTCGACTGAGCCGGCTGAACTAGGCCGATGATCCGCAGCACCATGGCAGTACTCTCAATTACCTGCGGATCACTGGTATACAAAGCGGCAATCCACCGCCCGAAGATGAACATGAAGCCCGCGATCATTGTGGATATCATCATTCCCATCCTGCTGGTCTCTACAGCACTTCTTTCAGCCAAGTCCGGGTTCTTTGCCCCCAGGCCCTGTCCGACAAGGGTGGTGGCAGCGATGCTGAAGGCCTGCCCCGGCATAAAGGAAAGGGAAAGGATGTTCATGCCGATCTGATGGGCCGCCAGCACAGCAGTGCCGATGCTGGAGACTATGCGGACGTATATAACTTGGCCTCCCCGCAGGATCAGCTGTTCCACCGCAGCGGGTATTCCGATACTGAGCACCCGTTTTAGAACCGGCCAATCAAAGCGGTGGCCGCCCCGGAAAGATATCCTAATCCGAGAGCGTCCTGAAAACAGCACTGTGAGGAACATGGCACAAGCCGCAGCATCGGCAAGGCTGGTGGCAGCCGCTGCTCCAGCGATCTCCCAGCGGGGAAACCCGTAATGTCCGTAGATGAGGAGGTAATTGCCAACCACATTAATAAAGTTCGCTGTCAGGTTCACCGCCATAGGCGTCCTGGTATCCCCGGCTCCCCTCAGTGCCGATGAGCACACCATGCTTACAGTCCGAAAGCCCAGCCCTAGACAGACTATCTGCATGTAGGTAATTCCCAGTGGGCGCACATCCGGCCGCGCGCCCATGGCAGCCATGACCCAGGGGGTGAGGATATATACCATCAGACTCACCAGCGCCCCGCAGACAGCTGTGACAACTAGGCTCTGCCTAGCTGTGGAGTTGGCCTTATTCACCATATCTGCACCGACAAACCGGGCTACCAGTGCGGTGGTACCCACATTCAGGGCTTGAAACATGCCTGTAGCGAGGAAAACCGGCTGATTGGCAAGTCCCACAGCTGCGATGGCCGATGCACCCAGCCTGCCCACCATAATCATGTCTGCGACATTGACGAAGCTGACCAAGACCATTTCCACCAGGGCCGGTGATGCTAAGTTGGCAACCTGTCTGCGTATCTTCTTTGTCGATATCTCTTGGGAGCTCTGTTCCGGCCCGATGTCTTCCACCGCTTCCAGCCCCTTTGGCCATCGGTCCGAGTCAGCTTCCGGCGCCGTCTTCTGCTCCGGTGTAACCGATGAAGAATCCATCTCTTTACTCCTTCCGTTAGAACATCCTGCTTTAACCCTTTGCCAATCCTCTGATTTACCCTTCTCC
>LFTN01000110.1 GCA_001513495.1 Clostridiales bacterium DTU087 | reverse complement strand
CCTCCCAAGAGCTGGTTGCTGCTTTGAAGGAAGTGGAAGGGACCAGGCAGCTGACCACTAGCCTAGATGAACGCAACCCAGAAATCCAGGTGAACATCAACCGGGATAAAGCTGCTGCACAAGGCATTTCCGTTGCCCAGGTCGCATCTACTTTGCGGGCAGCAGTTAGCGGTACCACAGTAACCAGGTTCCGCAGTGAAGGAAAAGAAATCGATATAACCGTCTGCCTAGGTGAAGAATGGCGGGGTGACCCTCAGGCAGTGGGCAGCATACCCATCCCGACTCTCAGAGGTTCACTGGTGCCGCTGAAAGATGTAGCTACCCTCCAGTACGGCACCAGCCCAATCCAGATCACCCGCAGCGGCCAAAGCCGGACAGTGAGCATCAGCGGAGATGTCATCAACCGGCCCCTCAACTTGGTGATGGAAGATGTCCATCAGGTTGTAAAGAGCTTCCCCTTGCCGGAGGGAATCGTAGTAGACTACGGCGGTGAGTATACCCAGATGACCGAGTCCTTCGAAGAGCTGGGCCTGGCTATGGTGCTGGGCATCCTGTTAGTCTACATGATCCTGGCATCTCAGTTCGAGTCACTGCTCCAGCCGCTGATTATCATGGTTACGCTGCCTTTGGCTGTCGTTGGGGTCATCCTGGGCCTGCTGATCGGCAACTCTACCCTCAACGTGGTGTCCTTTGTGGGAGCCATCATGCTGGTCGGTATCGTAGTCAACAACGCCATCGTCTTGATTGACTATATCAATCAGCTGCGGGCACAGGGTATGGAGCGCAATGAGGCGGTTGTGAGAGCCGGGGAAATCAGGTTGAGGCCGATTCTTATGACTACCTTAACCACCGTTCTCGGCCTAGTGCCGTTAGCCTTGGCTACCGGCGAAGGGAGCGAGTTCGGCAGGCCCCTGGCCTATACAGTCAACGGCGGGCTGATCACATCGACACTGCTGACGCTGATCGTAGTACCTGTGGTTTACACTGTAGCAGATGGATTGAGTAACAGAATCTCCAGGCTCTTCAGCAAAAGCCGCGAGGCTGCCGTCAGCGGATCGGAGGCGGCACAGTAGACAGGCAGATGCGAATTAATAGGCGGAGGGAAAACAAATGGGAGTGATACCTATGGAAAAACGCAGCTGGTTAACTTGGTCTTTAGTTGTCCTATTGGTAATGGGGCTGGCTGTAGCAGCCGCTGCTCAAGCAAGCAATATCCAGTATGTAACCTTGGAGGAAGCAGAGCAGATCGCCATGGAGAACAGCGTGAAGCTCAGACTGGCAAAACTGGCCCTGGAGGAAGCCCAGTTCCAGTATAGACAGGCGGAAGCAGCAATGATCATGCGGCCGTCACCTGTTACGCTGATGCAGGCCCAGGCGGGGCTGGATGTAGCCGAGCAGCAGTACCTCACCGCGCTGGATGAACTAGCCTTAGAAGTGAGAACTGATTACTTTAATGCTCTCAGAATGGAGAACCTGCTGGCCATCGCACAGGAAGGGTTGGAATCGGCTCGCCGCCATGAGGAGGTTGCGCAGAAGAAGCTGGCAGCTGGAACCGCCACCCGGTTAGATGTGATCAAGGCCAGCCGCAATGTACTGAACAGCGAGGCTGGAGTCTCCCAGGCCAGGCACGGCTTGGAGCTTGCACAGATGAAGTTCCGTCAGACCCTAGGCCTTGATCTTGATGCCCCTGTCCTGCCCGGGGAGGTCGCTTTAGATGTGGAGCCGCTGGATGTCGACCTGAAGCGGGATACGGAGTACGCTCTGGCAAACCGTGATGAGATCAAGCAGCTGCTCCTGGCCATTGAAGTGGCAGAGAAGAACGTCGAGATTTCAGATAATGACTATACTCCGGTTCTCACCCTAGAACAGGCAAGACTTAACCTTGCCAAACTGAAACTACAGATGGAGCAGGCCAAGGAAGGTTTGGCCCTTCAGATCAAGCAGAGCCACGCTGCCTGGAAGGAAGCAGAAGAGCGCATTCCAGTCCTCCAGAAGGGTGTCGAGGAGGCAGTGGAGATGCTGCGCCTATCGGAGCTTTCCTATGAGGCAGACATGATCACCAGCAATGATCTCCAAGATGCCCAGATCGGCGTATTATCGGCAAAGAATGATCTGGTCAACGCGATCTATGACTATAACCTGGCGAAGGCTAGATACTTCCATGCGGTGGCCCGGCCGGTGGCAGGGCAGCCGGAGGGGCAGTAAGGAGCTGCTGAATAATGGTGTATAGAAAGCTTTGGGAAATTAGGGAGAGCAGGACTGGAGGTTTGCGGCTGACCGCGGCCGTGACGTGCCTGGCTCTGCTGCTCTTTGCCTGCCAAGGCACGGCCCTGGCCGATGAGGCAGCCGCGCGCCGGGCGTGGGGCGGCGGAGTTCCGTCCATTCTCAGCCGGGAGCTGGCCAGCATCCAGTCGCTGGAGGACATTTTGCAGACAGCGGTTGCTAATAATCAAAGTGTGAAGATAGCCGAACTGGGCATTCAGGAGGCCTTGGCCGGGGGCAGGGAAGTCAATGCCGCCCTGCGGCCCCAGCTGAACTTGACAGCTCAGCATACCCATGAGAATCTGGCTAACAGTCCAGCGATATTNNTGGAACACCGATTCCGAGTCATTTATACGAGGAGCAGCAGAGCACCACCATCGGGACCCTTAGCTACTACCAGCAGCTGGCACCAACGCCGCAGATTAGGGGTTTTCAAGACCAGGCAGAAATCGGTGCAGATCTCGCGCTTTTGGCCAGAGAACAAGCTCTATCCAATACCATAACCTCCGTACAGGAAAGGTTCTTCAATGTCATCAGGGCACATAACGCCCGGCTGGCTGCCTTGGCGGCTAGAGACCATGCCGAACTCAACCTGCAAGCGGCTGAGGAGAAGGCGGATCTGGGCATCGTCACACCTTTGGATGTCCTCAAGGAAAGGAACTCATATCTTGAGGCTGAGAACAACCTGCAAGACGCCACTACCGGCTTGGAACTGGCAGTGCTGGCCCTCTTGCAGAGCATGGGGCTTGCCCCGGTGGATGGAGAAACAGCCCTTGCTTGGGCGGATTACCTAGCCCAAGGCTGGGAGGGCGGCATAGCGGCTTGGCAGATTCAGCTGGATGAAGCCTATGCCTACGCAATTGACCACAAGCTGGAACTGGCCATGGCCAGAAAGCAGCTGGAAATGGCAGAGTCAGCTTACAAGGCTGTTAAGGATGAGCGGGATTGGACCGTGACC
>LFTN01000177.1:34649-59463 GCA_001513495.1 Clostridiales bacterium DTU087 | reverse complement strand
GGCCTAAGAACGACAAGGTCCTTTCTACCGGCGGCATAGCCAGCGGCCCCATATCCTTCATGAAGGTGTTTAACTCTGCAACTGAGGCGGTTAAGCAAGGCGGCACCCGCCGGGGGGCCAACATGGGTGTCTTGCGCATCGATCACCCCGACATCATGGAATTCATCACCTGCAAGCAGGATTCAGATGACCTGACCAACTTCAACATCTCCTGCGGCGTAACGACAGCATTCATGGAAGCCGTGGAGGCGGATGGTTTCTACGATCTCATCAATCCCCGCACCAATCAGCCCAGCGGCAGGCTGAAGGCTCGGGATGTCTTTAACAAGATTGTTGAGATGGCATGGCATAACGGTGAGCCCGGCATTATTTTCCTTGATCGTCTAAATGAGTTTAACCCCACTCCCCATGTGGGAGAATTTGAGTCCACCAACCCATGCGGTGAACAGCCCCTGCTTCCCTACGAGTCCTGCAACTTGGGGTCAATCAACTTGGCCAAGTTCGTGACCAGGAACTCCATGGATTGGGAGCGCTTACGCCGGGTAATCCAGGTTGCGGTCCATTTCCTCGATAATGTGATCGATGCCAACCGCTATCCGCTGCCTGAGATCGAGCACATGACCAAGGCCAACCGGAAAATCGGCTTGGGCGTTATGGGCTTTGCCGATATGCTCATCCTCCGGGGCATACCCTACGATTCGGAGGAAGCCATAGCTGCCGCCCGGGAGGTAATGTCCTTCATCCAGCGGGAAGCCCGGCAAGCTTCCATCGAACTGGCAAAGCTAAGAGGGCCCTTCCCCAACTTCAAAGGCAGCATCTACGATGACGGTGAGATCCCTACTCTGCGGAATGCCACAGTCACCACCATCGCTCCCACGGGGACCATCAGCATTATCGCGGGCTGCTCTTCCGGCATCGAGCCGCTGTTTGCAGTAGCTTACACCCGCAATGTGCTGGACAACGACCAGTTAGTGGAAGTCAATCCCCTGTTTGAAGCCATGGCCAAGCGGTTTGACTTCTACAGCCCTGAACTGATGAAGCTGGTGGCCAAACGGGGTTCTGTGAGGGGTATTGAGGATATACCGGAGCACATACAGCAGCTGTTTGCAACCGCCCATGATATTGTCCCTGAGTACCATGTTAAGATCCAGGCTGCTTTCCAGGAGTTCACTGATAATGCTGTCTCCAAGACAGTCAACCTGCCCAATGAAGCTAGCCAGGAGGATGTGGCGAAAGCCTTCTGGGAGGCCTATAGGACAGGCTGCAAGGGAATCACCATATACAGGGACGGCAGCCGCTCTGGTCAGGTACTGACTATTAAGAAGACGGAAGAAGAGCAAAAGGGCGGCCAGCAGGGTGTCCCCAAAGCCGTGGTACGGCCCAGGCCCCAAGTCACCAGCGGGCGTACACTGCGGATTCCTACAGCCCACGGCAATATGTATGTTACTATCAATGAGGACGAGTACGGGATCTGCGAAGTCTTTGCCCAGACCGGCAAATCCGGCGGTGATGCCGCAGCCAATAATGAAGCCATCGCCCGCCTGATCTCTATGGCGCTCAGAGCAGGAGTACCCGTAGAAGACGTCATCAAACAGCTGCGGGGCATTCGTTCTTCTACCCCTGTCTGGTTCAACGGCGGCCTGGTACTGTCCGGGCCAGACGGTATCGCCATCGCCCTGGAGCGCTACATCCACTGGCGCAAGACCGGACAAGAGCTGGACAGCGTCACGACTGCTGTGGATGCAGCTGCACCGGCCGGCGAGTGCCCGGACTGCGGCAGCACGCTCAAGTATGAAGAGGGCTGCAGCAACTGCCCCCAGTGCGGATACTCCCGCTGCAGCTAGTTAGATAGGAAACCCCGGCAGCTTGTTAGACTACCGCAAAATACACTGAGAGGGCCGGCGCTAGGACTGGTAACCAGCGCTGGCCCTCTCTACTGAATCCCGCTATTGCATCATTGCTTGATTACAGCACCAACCCCCGGGCATGAACAGTCCAGCGATCCACTACCTGCTCCCCTTCCACAACATAGAAGGAGTCACTCAGATTGACCACTGTACAGACATGAACCGGAATCACTTCCACTTGCTGGCCAATGGAAAAAACACCCTCGGGAGCAGAAATGAAGCCATGTTCTTCATTCACCTTCACGATTCTGGCCTTCGGTACCCCTTTTATCATCCCGTGCCCAAACTTGGGATGTGCTGCCTCAGAGAGCACCTTGGACCCTGCATCCAAAAGATATCTCTCCGGGGCCGGATTGCTGACAACCGTCGCCTTGACTGTCAGGGCACAGTCACCTAGAGCGGCGCCAAGGGCGGCCTGCTGGGCGTCATTAAAAACGTATGTACCTGGGCGCCATTCTGTTATCCCGGGAACCTCAAAATCGGCATAACAGGCAGGAGTGGAACCTGTACTGACAGTCTCAATCTTGAACCCCGCTTTCCGCATTTCATCAGCGGCAGCCACCAGCTTCTGGGCAGATATCTCGGCCTGCTCCTCCACCTCCTGGGTGTTGGCACAGCCATATAAATGCCCTTCATGGGTCATTACTCCCCGCAGGTCTAGATTCTCCAACTGCCCCGCTGCCCGGGCTAGGCCCAGAGCCTGTTCCGGAGCCGCGCCATCCCGGCTGCCTCCAGTATCTATAATCATGGATACCGTAAACTTAATGCCTGCCGCCTTAGCAAAGCTATCCAGTCTTTTTGCCGCGATATAGCTATCAAAGGCCAAGGTCAGCTTGCACCGCTGGGCCAGTGCCGCCGCTTTGGCCAGCTGGTAATCGCCGACCAGCGGATAAGCGATGAAGAGATCATGCACACCGGCATCGGCCATCAGCTCTGCTTCACTGATTGTCGCACAGGTCAGCCCAACTGCACCGGCTGCCAGCTGCATCCTGGCTATTTCCTTGTTCTTATGGGTTTTTATATGGGGCCGCAGATTGATCTCCCTATCCTTGGCTTTCTCTGCCATGTAGGCAATGTTGCGCCTGAGTATTTCCAAATCAGCCAGGAGCACCGGGGTGGGCAGCTGTTCTTTTCTCAACATGATTAAACCTCCACAGCGGCATTATCTCCTAAAGGTGAAGGGCAACCGGCACCGCTTTACGCAAAGCCACTTTGCGGGGGGTTACTTCACAGTCGTAGGCGAGAATCTCAACTCCTGCCTCCGCTGCTTCCTCCAAGACTTGCCCAAAGGCAGGGTCCATCCTGTGGTTGGGAGAGAAGACTGATGCATCCTCTCTTTGAATAACAAAAACCAGAAATGCTTGGAAGCCTTCCTGGAGACTTTCAATCAGCTCTCCTATATGCCGGGTTCCCCTGGAGGTGGGAGCATCGGGAAACAGGGCTGTCCCCTTCTCCACCAAAGTAACTGACTTGACTTCAACAAAAGCCTTCACTTCGGGACTTTCCAAGAGGAAATCCAGCCTGCTGCTGCCCAGGGTTACTTCTGGCTGCAGGCTTGTATAGGAGGTGAACTCGGCCAAAGCACCTTCCTTGACAGCTCGAGAAAACAGCCGGTTGGGCAAGTGGGAATCAACTGAAACCCAACACCGGCTGTCACCATCTTCGTAAAGGACTTTGGCCAGGCGGCCCCTGGTCTTGTAGGCGCTAGACTGAGGAAAAGGTTCAATGACTACTTCCGCACCAGGCACCAATAGCTCTGTCATGCGGCCGGAACTGGGCACATGCACCGAAACCGTACCTTCGCCTTCCAGATCAATCAGGCAGACAAACCGATTCAGCCGCTTGACAAACCGCCCCATCCTCGCATCAGTCTGGAGCTCCACGGTCACTGAAAGCCACCGCCGGCACTGCCGTCACATTCTTGGCAGATCCCGTAGAACTCCAATCGATGGGACTTCACCTTGTGTCCGCTGAGTTTTTCAGCCGCGTCATTTAGTCCGTCAACTACGGGCAGATCAATATCATACACATTGCCGCACTTAGTGCAGGCAAAGTGATAATGGTTCTTCGGATTACCGTCAAACCGACTGGATTCGCCGCTAAAGGATAGCTCCAAGGCGTCTCCGGACTCCACCAAAATCCTCAGGTTGCGATAGATGGTACCCAAACTAATGTTGGGAAGTTCCCTTCTCACTTCCTGGTAAATCCAGTCAGCTGTAGGATGGGTATCGGTCCCTCGCAGAACAGACAGAATCACTTCCCGCTGCTTTGTGTTCCGCACAAACCCCCGTTTCTTCTCCGCCATGAAATCGCCTCCAGAAACGTTGAAACACCGAAAACAATAATGATTACCAAACACATCTTAGCATTCTGCCTGTGCTCTGTCAACGCACGGGAGCTCTGTGGGAGTCTCTCCCTGTCCTTGGCGGAGGGCAACCAAGAAGCCGCAGAGGAACCAAAATATGTTAGCGAGATTGGCAGCGTGAATAGTGTTATCAACTTGTTGGTGGATGAGGGTGCCGATCAGCGCCGCCAGCACGCCCTGCGCCAGAGCCCACCGATGTTTAGCTACCACCTGAAAGCCAGCAACAATACTGAGCCCCACCACAGTGACCAACAATACAAGGCCGGGAACGCCGTACTCAGCCAGCGCATGCAGAAAGAAATTATGGGCCAGGGCCATGCTATTGCCTCTCGGCGAGTACTGCTGATACACGTGGGGGAAAACGGCTGTGCCTATGCCAAAAACTAGATGATCAGGGATCATGCTCAGCGTGACAGACCAAACCTCTAATCTATCCCTATTGCGCTCCAGGCTGAACATTCTATCTATGCGCCGCTGCACGCTTGGGCTTGTTTGCACCACCATGGCGACAATCAGCACCGCTACTACTGCCCACACGATGTTCCTGCGGTTGCTGCTGAAAAGCATGTAGGAGGCAACGCCTCCAGCAAAACCAAGCCAAGCGCCCCGGCTGCCGGTAAACAGCAGGCTTGGTACTGCAGCAAGGGCA
The DNA here is from genome assembly GCA_001513495.1 of Clostridiales bacterium DTU087. Lineage (GTDB taxonomy): Bacteria > Bacillota > Limnochordia > DTU087 > DTU087 > DTU087. The sequence goes on along the minus strand of LFTN01000177.1, from coordinate 54,542 downwards.
GCTAAACGAACCCCCACCTTCTGCCAGGGCCTTTGCAGCCAATCAGCATAACTCCAGGCAAGCAGTATAGCGATTAGTAGGCAAGTGCCGGTACCGTTGGGTCCCTGTGCAAGAAGTTCAAGCCGAACTACCCGCTTGACCCGGGCGGCATAGATACCGTATCCTGAGGCAATCAGCAGGCCGATCACTAGAAAAGGTATGGTTCTTCGGAGAATCCAGCAGTCTTCCCAAAGTAAGTCACTCGCGCGAAAGAAGAACGTTATGATTATCAGGGCAAGACCAATAGTGCTGGGAACGGCGATATCGGGCCTAATGGAGGCCAGGCTGCCGACCATTGCCCAGAAGCCGAGTAGGATAAATAAGATACGTAGATGCTTTGCCTTACCCCCTTCTTGCCTAGAGCGTATGGGCGGGCCGGCTACCTCGTGCCCAAGCAGGCGGGCCCGGATGAATACTACCAATGAGTCCACCAGCAACAGTAAGACACTTACAATCGTAGATGTCAGGGGGATGCCGAGGAAGAACAGGGCCCATCCTAAAAGAAGTAAGGGCCGCTGCCGCAGCAAAAGCATCATCATACTCTCACACGCTGGAGCAGTGGTGCTCTGTCCGGTTGACGGCGATGAATCAGCGGATCCGGTAACTGCATTGCAGAGGGCTAATGACATAGCAATTCTACTCCTTTGGATACGACAACTTTCAATGTGTAACGGTTCTGTGACACTCCTCGAGTACTTCCACATGTACTAACGTATTCCTGTCTGAGGTGGGTAAAGGCAGTCCCTGACCCACAATTTCTCCTTGTCAACGGCAGTGAAATATGCTATTATTACTTTGTCGCTTGAGGCAACACACAAGCTATCACACCATATCTTGCCGAAGTGGCGGAATAGGCAGACGCCCACGACTCAAAATCGTGTGGGGTAACCCCCCGTGTGGGTTCGACTCCCACCTTCGGCACCAGCAGTAAACCCCAGTCTAACTGGGGTTTTGTGTTCTATATAGAGCGACTACTTTCGGCCCCGGCAACGCTTAATCACTTATCTGCTATCACAATGGTTGTGTTTCCAATCCGCCACACCATTTCGACTGATGCAAAACCAGCTTTCCTTAACATGGCAATTTGGTTTGCAACTGTACAGGGCGTATCAATGTGATAGAGCTCACCATATTCGAAGTGTGGCCAACAGAGTCACAACTTGATCCACCCCTTATCCAGCCAGTACTGGTTATCAGCGGAAAGCGGCTCTTCTTTTCTTGCCATCCCTTGGTGCATCATCCTGGTGATGGCAAAGAGAGTCTTCACTCCTATGCTCTTGCAGGCAGGACGCCCTTCTTTGTATCTAGCGGCCAGGCCTTGCACTCTGCGGATGATGGCTTCGCGCCTCCCATCGGATAGCTGCGTCCAGAACACATCCTCCATCAGCGCCATTCCCAGCTTCTTGACATGAGAAACACCCAGCCACTTTAGGCTTGTGGCTACATCTCTCTGTGCCCCTCCCTGAACCCATCCGATAGCGTCGGTCAAAACCACGGCTTTTTTCCGAAACATCCTGTCATCGGGCCTGTGCACCATCCAGTGGACGCACAGGTGATCCAGCAAGGCTTTCATTTGTGCTGTGGTCCTCAGGGCGTACACGGGATATGCAAACAGCAGTAGATCAGCATCCAGCATGGAGTTCCAAATTGGGCGCACATATGCAGCATGGGGGCAGAGCTCTTCACTCTTCAGAAAACAGGTCTTGCAGCCAGTACAAAAGTGCGGCAGGTCCCGGGGGAGGACGTACTCTGTGATAGAGCTGCCTTCACGCAGGACATCCAAGAAAGCCTCTTTGATGTGGTAAGTGCAGCCCTTGACTTCTGTACCTGTGATCACTGTGATCTTCATCATCCTTCCTCCCCTCCGCCTATACTTAGGACTCAACCGACTTCTTCTTACCTTTGGCATACCCTAGTTGTATTCTCGCACTAGGCATCATGTCCTTTGACTACGGAGGAGCGTTGACTCCCCACTGTCACATCTGCATTATTTGAGCATCGCCAACTCTCTAGTCGCCATTACCTCCACCCCTCTGGCTCTAGATTATTAGCCCCTAGTCGCTGCCGTTTTCCTGACACGGTGCACGTGTCCCACGAATGTGCATGGCAAAATAGGTGTTGTCTCTCAAGTGAGGGTAAGACGGGATTCTCCACACCCTAAGTGAACACACTCGGGGTGCTTCGTAATACCAGGAACAAAGGAGGAGTCTAGATGAAAACACCCGCTCATGTACGCGAGTGCTGCGTGGTGAACTTGGAGGGGAAGTAATTAGTGCTAACGGGAAATCTCTAGTGAGGCCCCGCCTCGCAGCTTAGCACTTCACTCTGACACTGCCATGTCATATCCTCTCCACTCCGCAGACTCTATCCGATTGCGGCCGGCGGCCTTTGCCTTGTACATCAGCTTATCAGCCATGTCTACAATCTCATCCAAGGAAAGCTCTGGTGAGTACTGTACTGTAGTTACACCAAAACTTGCTGTAATGTACGAGGAAACAGGAGAGTCTTCGTGTTCGATCTCTAGGTCCGCAATTCTCTGCTTAATCCTTTCGGCTACTTTGACAGCAGAGTGGATATCTGTGTCAGGCAGTATACAGGCAAACTCTTCCCCACCGTACCGAGCGGCCAAATCAACGGATTCCCTTAAGGACTCTTTTAGGGCCCCTCCGATGCGGCGCAGGACGTCATCACCCATGACATGACCATACCGGTCGTTATAGGCCTTGAAGTGATCAAGATCGAATAACACGACTGAGAGCTTTGATCTTGATCTTTTCAGTCTAGAATACTCCCGTTCCAGCGTTTCGTCAAAGCATCTTCTATTTGCTATCCCAGTCAAGCTGTCCCGATTGCTCAACTCTCTCAGCCGCCGGTTAGATTCCTCCAGTGCCAGTTCCATATCTTTTCTCTCGGTGATATCAGTCAACATGGCAAAGGAGCCTTCAAATCTGCCGTTATCATCGACAATTGCTTTTGCAGAAATCAAGAACCAGCGCTTCTCGCCATCCTTGCCCACAAGGAGGCACTCATAGACAGAATCCTTGCCGCGCCGCCTTAGAGAGGCCTGGTGATCATGTACATCCAGATGGCTCTCAGGAACGAAAGAGACATACGGCCTGCCCAGCATCTCATCAGTTGTATATCCAAGGACCGAAGCCATCTTTTGATTGGCAAAGGTAACCCGAAAATCCCGGTCAAACACCAGAATACCTTCAACGGCTGTTTCCACCACACGCTGGAACTGGACTTCAGTCTCCTCCAGGCTTCTTTTCATTTCCGCTACTTCCCGGTCGCTTCTCTCCTTGGCAAGCATCAGCATGATGTAGCCGCTGATCAGGAACATGCAAAAGCTGATAAGCGGTATCATGCCGAAAAGACGGCTGCTGCTTTCACTTAATGCGAACTCAGGGAAACCCCAACACACAACCGCAGCGATGAAAAGCACAGTACCCGCCGCAAAGTAACAAACACCTAAGAGCAGCTCCAGGAAAAACTTGTGGTCTCGTCTATGAAACAGGAATATGGCTGGCAGGAAGAAAAAAAGGCTTTGCAGGAGGAACACAGCTCCGCTCCGATAGGGCGAAGCCCAGAAAACTATAGATGAGCATACAACTATGACCCCGGCCGATGTTAGAAGGTGCACCCGGCGGTCGACCGGCCGGCCCGTCAGAACTCGAACAGCCCAGGCCTCGTAGGCACAGCCTAACAGCAGGGCAGTGTGTGCCAGAACTGTCATGCTGTCAAAGATGCCGACTCTATAGTACAGCAGCAGGGACCCAGCAGCCTGGAGGAACTTGGCCGCAATCCAGAAGGGAACTCGCTGCCTATTGCTTCCTACGAACTTAAGTATCAACAGCAACAGTCCAAACACAAAGGATCCCACTGCCAGCATTAGCATTACAGTTCTCAAGTCCATAGAATACCTCTCTGTTTTTCGTAATGCAGTAGTCTAGGACTGCCTTAGTCTTGCTCGATATCGACACTTAGTACACTTCGCTGCATACCTTCAACTGCCTGCTGAGTTTCTTGCTGAACTTCCGAAATTAAGCCCCGAATATCCTCAACGCTGCTGCTTTGCTGATTCACATGCTGGCACTTACCATAATCGGATTAGACAATAGAACGGTGCCCCAGCAGGATTGGCTATTCCAAGAATCCCGGGACAAATACCACGGGATAGCGAAAGATGGTTGGTGAGATCCGTGTAGATGCAGCAAAGAGGTGCGCCGAGAGCTAGAAAAGATTGTTCAAGCAATGGGCTAGAACTCCACCCATCACCGAGCTAGACCGATGGGATGCATAGCCAAAGCATAGGCTCACAAGAAAAATAGACAACGCTCCTCCAGCTGGATTGGTGAGATTATCCCACAGAACTCCCATGAAATGCCATCCAGGGATATGAAGGATAACAAACATCACCGAAGTTGCTGCATTAGCTGCCCAAAAGGAGTACTCCTCTTGCAGGTTTCTCAGTATTGCTCCACGCATCAGAAACTCCTCAAAAGCAGGAGCGACCAGCAGAACATTGAGTAGTGGAAAGCTAAACTCAGTAGGCAGAAGCTCATTCCCTTGGAGGTAATTGGGAATAATGCCCGTTAACGCGATTAGTAATCCTACTCCTCCTCCCCATGCCAGCCACGCTCTCCAGTTCGGGAAGTTGAACACTTCCTTGACACTAGAACGAGACAGCTTGAGCAGCCATACTGCTGGTACTATCCATATACAAACCTTTGCTGTCACCCAGTAAAAGAAGCTGCCCATGCTCGTCGTCAGCCAGCTTATGCTTTGCTCTAGAGAGATCTTCAGGACCCACGCGCCTATCCAGGCAATGATAAGGACAATAAAGGTGATGTAAGTACATGCAGCTATACCAGCCGAAGATGAGCTTTGCCTGCTCACCGCAGCCCCTCCTTATCTAACTCAATTATTGGAGTCCCGAGCTGCTTCTGCTTCCCGGCTTAGTAATGGGCTGGCCTGCCGTGCACAAAGGGCACTCTTCCGGCCGGTAGGTCTCAATCCTCATACTAAGCAGGGATACAAAGGGGACTTCGAAGTCAGCCTTTCCCTGGCTGCGGTCCACTAGGGACGCCACTCCCAAAATAGTGCAGTTGTGCTGACGGGCAATGTCCAGAACTTCCTTCACCGAGCCGCCAGTAGTCACCACATCCTCCACGACCAAGACCCTCTCCTGCGGCTTTAGGGCAAAGCCTCGGCGCAAGGCCATAAGGCCGTTTTCCCTCTCTGTGAAAACAAAGCGGCAACCCAAGGACCTAGCTACCTCATAACCTAGGTTGATCCCGCCAATGGCCGGCGCAATGACCGTGTCTACCCCCTTAGGAAGCTGGCCAACCAACTGCTTTACGATTTTCCCTGCTGTCTTCGGATACTCAAAGACGGCAGCACACTGTATGTATTGGGCAGAATGAAGCCCTGATGTGAGTTGGAAATGACCGGCCTGCAGAGCTCCCACTTTTTCAAAGAGAGTGAGCAGTTCTTCTCTAGTCATAGCGCCACCTCTATTTCTGATAAAATCTCATTGAACACCCGCTGGGGATCACTGCTTTGGGTTATTGGCCTTCCAATCACCAGATAATCACTGCCGGCCTTGATCGCCTCTGCGGGAGTACTAATGCGCTTCTGATCCCCTGTCTCACTTCCCATGGGGCGAACTCCCGGCGTGACAGCAAGAAACTCTTTCCCTAAGCGGCTCTTGATCGCTGCCGCTTCCTTAGGAGAACACACAACACCATGAAGTCCCGCCTCTTTGGCCAGGGCAGCATACTGTAAGACAACTTCTTCTACTGAACCCTGAATCCTAAGCTGCTGGTTCATGGCTTCTTGGTCAATTGACGTCAACTGTGTAACTCCGATTAGCTTTGTCTCGCCGACCAGTGCTTCCCGTGCCCGCTGCATCATGGCCAGGCCCCCAGCACAGTGGACATTGAGCATGTCACATCCAAGCCGGCTTAAGGTGTTGACTGCTCCGTAGGCTGTGTTGGGTATATCGTGGATCTTTAGGTCTAGGAATACCTTAAGCCCTCTGTCTTTCAACATCTTGACTAGATCCGGCCCCAAGCTGTAAAAAAGCTCCATCCCCACCTTAACATGGGACAACTCCGGTACCTTAGCCAAAAGGCCCAAGAGCTTGTCCTCGGCCTGGAGATCTAGTGCCACGATGATGCGTTCAGTCACCTTCACCGAATACACCCCCGAATCTCTTCAAGGTTCCTGATCCCTTGCTTCCGCATGAAGTCTTCCAGTTCACAAATGATCTGTGGGCATGCAAATGGATTGGTGAAATTAGCGGTCCCCACCATCACAGCACTGGCACCCGCCATGATCAACTCCACCGCATCTTCTCCGCTGTAGATGCCTCCCATGCCGATGATGGGGATATCCACAACCTGAGCAGCCTCATAGACCATGCGCACTGCTACAGGCTTAATTGCCGGGCCCGACAATCCCCCGGTCCTGTTGGCCAATACCGGCCGGCGGCGGTAGATGTCGATCTGCATGCCGATCAGTGTATTGATCAAGGTCAGCCCATCTGCCCCGCCTGCTTGGGCCGCCAGAGCTATTTTCCGGATGTCGGTGACATTGGGCGAAAGTTTAACAAACAGAGGGATCGTACAGACTTCCCTAACGGCAGCAACCAAGTCCTGCAGGACTTCTGGCTCGACACCAAAGGTAATCCCACCGGCTGCAACATTGGGACAGGAGACATTGAGCTCAATGGCCGACGCCAGCCCAGAGGCGCAGATTTTCTTGGTTACCTCTACATACTCAGGCTCAGTCTCTCCAGCTACATTAACTATGATGGGAACATCTTGGTTGGCCAGCCAGGGAAGTTCATAGCGAACTACATAGTCTACACCGGGATTGGCCAACCCAATGGCATTCAACATGCCCCCACTAACCTCTGTCACCCTCGGTGTAGGATTACCCATCCGGGGCTTGAGGGTAGTGGCCTTTACAGCCACAGCTCCCAATTGATTCAGCGGATAGAACCTGGCATATTCGCGCCCAAATCCGAAACAGCCTGAGGCTGGTATCACGGGATTGCGCAAGTGAAGGCCGGCAATCTCTATGCTCAGATCGGGATAACTCATAGACTCACCTCATCCCAGGCAAAGACCGGGCCACTAACGCAGATGCGCCGGGTGACCGAATGATCTTCAGATGGACACGCACAGCCGTGGCATGCTCCCACTCCACAAGCCATGTGTTCCTCCAGTGAAACATAGCCCTTGACATCTTGGCTTGAAAAATGCTGTTTCACGCGGCTCAGCATTCCCTGGGGCCCGCAGGAGTACACGTAATCCCACCTGCGGCCTGAATTGCGGAGACTCACAACTGCATCTATGACATTGCCGTTTATGCCAAGGGACCCATCATCGGTTGTAATGACAAGGTGCCCCAAGCGGGAGAACTCACCGGTCAAAATGCAGTGCTCTTTGGTGCGAAATCCCAGGACGATATCTACATTGTCGGTCTCTGCCTGCAGGGCTTCTCCTAGGAAGTATAGAGGCGGCACTCCCAGGCCCCCGCCTATAATCAAAACTCTGGCATCTTTCTCTGGTCTGGGAAATCCTCTCCCCAAAGGGCCCAACACATCCAGCGAATCACCAATGCAGCGCTCACTGAGCCATTTGGTTCCCTGGCCAACCACCCGCAGGATGATGGTCATGCTTTCCTTTGTGACTGCTGCAATACTGATGGGACGCCTAAGAACATGCTCCTTGCCGGAGCCGACTCGGATCATAAGAAACTGACCCGGCTGTATTGTCTCATAGGGGAATTCGCCGCCGATGGTGATCTGCCAGATCTCTGGGGCGATCTCAGAGATACCTCTTACTCTAAGCAGCATTCAACGAGCCTCCTTAGAACAGCCGCAGCCTTTCATATTATACCTTTCCACCCCATCTACCAATGTCAACACCGGCCATCCCTGAAGCCGCTGGCCGATATAGGGTGAATTTGTGCCTTTGCTGTAGAAGCCATCTGTCTCAACGGTCCGCTGGCATGCTAAATCCAGAACAACAATGTCTGCTGCCTCACCTATCTCCAAATCACAGCTCTTTCCAGCCACCTTCCCTGGACCGGTAGTTAAGGCTGCCAGCAGCCGTTCCAGCTCCAGGTGCCCGGTCAGCACCAGTTTGGAATAAAGGACAGAAAAGGCTGTCTCTAGTCCTGTCACGCCAAACGGCGAGTCTGCATAGATGCCGTGATCCTTTTCCCGGCCGTGGGGCGCGTGATCGGTGGCCACTGCATCAATGATGCCGGTGCGAAGTCCCTCAATTAAGGCTAGTCGATCCGTTTCTGTACGCAGGGGAGGCTTCATCTGGAAATTGCCTTCCGGAAAGGTAGTATCGTCTTCGGTCAAGGTCAAGTGGTGGGGGGTGACTTCTGCCGTAACCGGCAGCCCTTTCTGCTTTGCTTCACTAATCAGCTTCACTGACCGGGCACAGCTGAGATGGGCCGCATGGTACCTGCAACGTGTCTCGGCTACCGTCGCCAAATCCCGCTCCAACATGACGTATTCCGACTCAGGGGGAGTTCCATCAGAAAATAACCCTGGCCCCAAGAGGCTCTTATCTTCCAGATGGTTCACCAACAGCCCATTTAAGGACGCGAGCTGCTCCATAACTTCCTTGATGAGCTTGTCATCAACTGGATCGCCGTCATCGGAAAACACACTGACTCCATGGTCAATGAACTCTGCTAAGTCATTGATTTCCCGGCTGGCACGGCCCTTGGTCACTGCAGCGATGGGCTTTACCCGCACAAAAGCAGACTGCTCAATCCTTTCTTGGAGTTGAAGCAGTCTGTCTACAGTGTCCAGCGGAGGCTCGGTATTGGGCATAGCATACACTGTTGTAAACCCACCGGCCGCTGCTGCTTTAGTTCCCGACTCAATGGTTTCCTTACTCTCAAACCCCGGCTCCCGCAGATGAACATGCAGGTCAAGAAATCCATGGCTCACAACACAATTGCCGGCATCGTAGCCCCTTATTGGGACAGCCGATTCAAGGCTGAGCCTCGCTGCTTCAGTGCCAAAGGCAGCAATCCGCCCATGGAGGATGAGTATATCTTCCTGCTGCAGTCTGCCCCTCCTAAACACCAAGCCGTCATGCAGATACCAACTGTTCATTGTTACCTCCCTGCAGGCACCATTCCAAGACCGCCATCCTGACTGCCACACCATTGTTTACCTGCTGCAGGACTTTGCACCTTGGATCCCGGAGCACTTCATCGGTCAGCTCCACATCTCGATTGACAGGCCCAGGATGGAGAATTATGGCGTTTTTCTTCATCTGCTGCAAGCGGAAGTGGTTGAGGCCAAAGAGCTTATTGTAATCTGCAGTGTCAAATAGATGCTCGTGCCGCTCATGTTGAATCCTGAGCATGATCACAACATCCGATTCAGCAATAGCTTGTTCAAAATCGATCCAGGGATACCTGGCTACGTCGTCTTTACGAAAGGCTTCTGGGCCTGAAAATGCCACCTCGGCTCCCAAGCGCTCAAGGAGCAGTGCATTGGAGCGGGCCACACGGCTGTGGTAGATATCCCCGATGATGGCAACCTTCAGCTCCGAAAAGCCGCCATGGTGCTGCCTGATGGTCAGGGCATCAAGCAAGGCTTGAGTTGGATGTTCATGGATGCCGGAACCGGCATTGACCAATGAGAGATTGAGCACCTCACCCTTAAGTAACCCAGGCCAGTTGTCAGGATGGCGGATCACTGCCACATCCACTCCCAGAGCGTCAATGGTCTGAAGTGAATCGACTAGAGATTCTCCCTTGGTGACACTGGAGTTCCCCACAGCAAAGTCCAGTACCTTGAGGCCAAGCTTGTGAGCAGCCAACTGGAAGGATAGCGATGTGCGGGTACTGGGCTCAAAGAAGAGGTTAACTGCCGTGCCGTTTACCTTTACCTCTTCCTTGCCTTCCCGCTGGTGGTCAAGAAAGCTCTGCGCACGTCTGAGCAGCCTCTCGATTGTGACTCTATCGAGCTGCTCAATGCTGACCAATGAAGACATCTAACTCCCTCTCTTTCATGACCTTAGACGCTTCATGGCACAAAAAAAGGCTTTTACCAGATAGGTAGAAGCCATGGGTACATCTACACAGGCACAGTTTTCTGCCTTGAGAAGACGTCCTTCCCAACCTCTCTGGATTGGATTAAAGGTCATATTTCATTTTCAATCCATGGATACCATAGCAGAAAACCACAGTATCGTCAAGGGATAAGTTCCGGTTCGTGCTGCTGCTCAGCCAAAAACCGCCATAACTCATCTTCTACCGGCAGGGTAAGCTCCCATTCACCGGTCGGTGAAACCATGATTCGCTTTTCTGCTTCAGTGACTTCCCCCACCGGATAGGCCGTGACTCCCACCTGGCGCACTGCTTCCACTACAGGAACCTCGGGCGGTGCCGTGATCAAAAGGCTACCAGAGGAGATCAGCCCCAAGGGATCCAGCTCCAAGGCACGGCAAATCGCCTCGGTCTCCGGCAAGACAGGGACCTCTTCTAACCGGACTCTACAGCCCCGGCCGCTGGCTTCCAATAGCTCCCATAGAGCTCCATAGAAGCCCCCTTCGGTGATATCATGCATGGCAGATACGCCCGCCTTGGCGGCGGCTAGGGCTTCGGACACTACACTGATCTGATGGAAAAACCCGCCGGCTCTCTCCAAGAGGCTTTGCTCCACCCCGAGGCTGATCAGGGCCTCCCTGTGATCAGCTGCCAGGATGGCTGTACCTTCAAATCCGGCACCCTTTGTCACATAGATAATATCCCCCGGCTGGGCACCTGCGGAGGTAACATAACGGTCCCGGGGAGCACGCCCAACAGCAGTTGTTACCACCAGAGGACAGGTAACCTGGGAAGTCACTTCTGTATGGCCGCCGAGAATCTCAATACCCAGCTCGTCACAGGCTGCATCCATGTCGTAAATTACCTGACCGATGAACTCATCATCTACACCCTCCGGCAGCAGCAAGGCCGCCTGCACACCTACCGGCTCGGCACCGTTGGCTGCTACATCATTGCAGGCAACGTGTACTGCCAGCCAGCCTAAGCGCTGGCTGGCGCCGGTGATGGGATCAGTTGAAATAACACAGACTTCTTCGCCAAAATCGATGACGGCCGAATCCTCTCCTAGGCCCGGCCCCAAGAGAATGTCTGAGCGCCGGCTGTGGAGCCGGTCAAATATTAAACCCCGCAGCTTATCTGGAGATAGCTTCCCTGCTTTCACTGTCCAATCCACATCTCCTCTAAGGGCACATAGTTTAAGTCCAATGCTTCAGCCACCGCTTGATGGACTACAGCACCTCCAATGACATTAACACCCTTAGCCAGAGCTTCATCGGCTAAGACAGCCCGGCGGACTCCTAGTTCCGCAATCTGCAGTATATAAGGCAAAGTCGCATTGGTAAGGGCAAAGGTAGAGGTGCGGGGCACGGCGGCAGCTACGTTGCCCACTGAATAGTGTACAACATCGTGTTTCATGTAAATGGGGTCACCGTGGGTGGTCCGCCTATCCACCGTTTCGATGCAGCCCCCCTGGTCAACGTCGATATCCACAATTACACTGCCGGGCTTCATGGCCATAACCATCTCCTCGGTGACCAAAAGGGGAGTCCGGGCACCTGGAATTAACACCGCACCAATAAGTAAGTCCGCATACCCCACAGCCCGCTCGATATTATAGCGGTTGGACATCACCAGCATTATGTTCCCATGAAAGATGTCACTGAGATAGCGCAGCCGTTCGGGATTCTTTTCGATTACAGTCACATGGGCACCCATGCCCATAGCGATCCTGGCCGCGTTACTGCCAACAATGCCGCCGCCCAAAATCACCACTTCCGCTGGCGGCACTCCTGGAACCCCGCCCAGCAAGACTCCCCGCCCGCCGTAGGTCTTTTCGAGGAACTGGGCACCGACTTGGACTGCCATCCGGCCGGCTACTTCACTCATGGGCTTTAGCAAAGGCAAAGACCCGTCGGGCAGCTGAATAGTCTCATAGGCGATGGCAGTTACCCTCTTCTTAATCAGGGCTTTAGTCAACTCCGCTTCGGCAGCTAAATGCAAGTAAGTAAAGAGGATCTGGCCCGGCCGCAGAAGTTCGTATTCTAACGGCAGGGGTTCTTTGACTTTGACCAGCATATCCACTGCCGCGATCAGCTCTGCGCTGTCTTCGACTATCTCTGCTCCGGCAATCTCATACTCCTCATCAAGAATCCCACTGCCGCTGCCAGCAGCGGCTTCCACCATCACCTGATGCCCCCGGCTGGTCAACTCCTCCACACCCGCCGGAGTTAGGGCTACACGATTCTCGTTATCCTTTATTTCCCGAGGCACACCGATTAGCATTGTCTCACTCCTTCCCTTAGAGCGCACATGCCGTCTAGGCTTGCAAGACGCTGTGATATCAAGGAAGCTCACCTATTCCACCAGATGAACCTGGAGCAGGTTGGTTGAACCAGGCTTATCGGTGAGGACACCGGCAGAGATTGCCACCACGTCGCCTCTAGACACCAGGCCGGTACGCAAAGCAGCCTCAATGGAGACCTCCAGCATGCCGTCGATATCGCTGGTGGGCGGCACCAAGATGGGACAAACCCCCCAAACCAGGGCCAGCTGCCGGACAACCTTTTCACTGGGAGTCATGGCTAGAATCGGTACCTCAGGCCGATAGCGGGAAACCATGCGGGCGGTGCTTCCTAACTGTGTAGAACAGATGATGGCCGCGGCATTGACCCCTCTGGACGTCTGCCAGACAGCGTAACTAATAGCTTCAGCGATAGAAGTCCCCTGGTCCATGTGTTTTACAGTGGTGAACTTCTCCCGGTCCAAAGACTGCTCCGCTCGCTCAGCGATGCGGCTCATAGTCTCCACCGTCAGCACCGGGTACCTGCCCACTGCTGTCTCGCCAGACAGCATCACCGCGTCGGTGCCGTCGAGGATGGCCGAAGCCACATCGGTGACCTCTGCCCTGGTCGGCCGGGCGTTGCGGATCATCGAATCCAACATCTGGGTAGCGGTGATGACGGGCTTGCCTGCTTCATTGCACTTGGCGATAATCATTTTCTGGATAAAAGGAACATCCTCAGGCCGCATCTCCACTCCCATATCGCCTCTCGCAACCATGATGCCATCAGCTGCTGCGATGATCTCATCGACATTTTCAACGCCCTCATGGTTCTCGATCTTGGCAATGATCGGGATATCTGCGCCGGCAGAGCGGAGGATACTCCGGACTGTCTCCACCCCTTCTGCCCGGCGGACAAAGGAAGCAGCTACCATATCCACTCCGTGCTCGACCCCGAAGCGGAGATCCTCAATATCTGCTTCTGTAACTGCCGGCAAGTCTGCAGACACTCCCGGCAAGCTGAGCCCTTTGCGGGAGCTCAGTTCGCCGCCAACAGCGACCCGGCAGTGTACATCATTGCCCTTGACTTCAGTGACCTCCAGCTTGAGCAGTCCGTCATCAAGATAGATGACACTGCCGGCCCTTACGTCCCGGGGCAGCCCTTGGTAATTGACTGATACCCTTTCGGCACTTCCCACACATTCCTCAGTAGTAATGACAAACTTCTGTCCCGTCTCCAGCATCACTTTTCCGGGAATGTCCCCGATGCGGATCTTCGGGCCCTGGATATCCTGCATGATACCCAGCACAGTTCCCTGCTCCTTGGCTACCTGCCGCAGTGTCTTCAACCGGGCCCGGTGCTCTTCGTGGGTGCCGTGGGAAAAGTTGATCCTGGCCACATTCATCCCGGCCTTCAGCAGGTTCGCTATAACTTCTGGGCTGTCACTAGCTGGTCCGATGGTACATACTATTTTGGTCTTGCGCACTGGTCATCCCCCTCTAGGTCGATCTACATCTTACCCTTGTAGGATACATTACCAGGAGTCCAACATAAGAAAACAAAGTGGCGAGGTCCCGAAGTCCGAGAACGCCTCACCACCATAACTTGTACCTTCTCGGTGGGCCAAGTCTAGTTCATCCATTGATCATTGAGAAGCTAGAATATGAGCCAACTGATGAAATCCCAAGTCCAAGGCCTTTTCCTGTTTGAAAACCTCTTCCAGCGGGGTGGCCTTGATCTCGGTGTGTACAACTCCAACCATGCATCCCCCGCGGCCCTCCATCAGCATTTCCACAGCCCGAGCACCCAGCCTGGAAGCCAAGATTCTGTCATTAGCGGTAGGGTTGCCGCCCCTCTGGATATGGCCTAAGACTGTAACACGGGTCTCGAAGCCCGTCTTTTCTCTGACATAATCGGCTACATGAAAGGCACTGCTCTCGTTTAAACTCCGACCAGCCTTGAAATTGCCGCCAACTCCTTCAGCGACCAAGACAATACTGTGGGCTTTGCCCAACCTATACCCGCTGATCAGCCGCTCACACACTTCGTCTAGGGAGTCATCCACCTCTGGAATCAAGACAGTCTCTGCTCCCCCGGCCAACCCGGCATACATGGCAATGTACCCGCTGTGCCGGCCCATCACCTCAACCACATAGATCCGCTCATGGGAGGTAGCCGTATCCCTGATCTTGTTGATCACTTCAACGACCGTGTTGACGGTGGTGTCAAATCCGATAGAAAAGTCTGTGCAGGGTATGTCATTGTCAATGGTGGCAGGGATGCCAACGATGTTGATCCCGGCTTCCTGCAGCCGCATCGCCCCTCTAAAGGAACCGTCCCCTCCGATGACTACCAAGCCCTCAACCCCAGCCCGGCGCAGGTTTTCTACGGCTTTGGCCTGGCCTTCAGTGGTCCTAAACTCCTCCGACCGGGCACTCTTTAAAATGGTGCCGCCCCGGTGGATGATATCAGCGACAGAACGGGGATTAAGCTCAATAAACTCATCATGAATAAGGCCATGAAACCCCCGCATTACGCCCAGAACAGATAGTCGATGGTAGCCTGCAGTTCGAACAACTGCCCGGATGGCAGCATTCATGCCCGGGGCATCTCCCCCAGAAGTCAGTACAGCAATTGTCTCCATTCTTCTGGCCCGCCGTCACGCCGCGATATCCGGCAGTCCCGGCGGCGCCGTCCTCCCCCTTCCGCATACCCTATCATTGATCCTCAGATACAGCTAATGCCCTCTCCCGCCACTTGCCCAGCCGGCGGAATCTAGCCAGCCGCTGCTCCACCAGCTCATCAGCGGGAATCTTCAGCAATGACTGCAAATTTTCCTGCAAAGCCGACTTCAAATTGGCGGCGGCTTCCTCATGGTTCCTGTGGGCTCCGCCCAGCGGCTCTGAAACTATGGCATCGATGGCCCCGAATTTCAAAAGATCCTGGGCGGTGAGTTTTAGCGCTTCCGCCGCCTCGGGAGCCTTACTGGAATCCTTCCAGAGGATCTGGGCACACATCTCTGGAGAGATGACCGAATACCAAGCGTGTTCCATCATCAGCATCCGGTCACCGATGCCGATGGCTAAAGCTCCCCCGCTGCCGCCTTCACCGGTAATCACACAGATTATGGGAACCTGCAGGAAAGACATCCGCCTGATACATTCAGCAATGGCACTGCCCTGGCCCCGCTCCTCTGCTTCGATGCCTGGATATGCCCCCACAACATCGATGAGGGAGATGATGGGGCGGCGGAACTTATTGGCTTGCTCCATCAGGCGCATGGCCTTGCGGTAACCCTCTGGATGAGGCAGGCCAAAGTTGCGGCGAATATTCTCTTTGGTATCCCGGCCCTTTTGCGGNNGTTCTATATAATCCAAAGTAGTAGGCCGTTTAGGATGGCGGGCCAGCAGCACCTGCTGCCACGCGGTCAGATTCTGGTAGATCTCCCGCCGCAACGAATCCGCCTTCTTCTCTAAAGTAGCTATCTCCCGGGATAGGTCCATGTCTTCTTCGGTAGTAAACTTCTGCAGCTCGGCAATCCGCAGTTCCAGCTCATAGAGGGGCTTCTCCCATTCGAACATGCCGTTACGCACTGGAAACCAGCCCCCTTCTGTGTAAGGATAGAATCTTACCCAAAACCTGCCTCATGTCCTTGCGCTGAACAATCTTATCAATCATACCGTGTTCCATAGCAAACTCAGCGCTTTGGAATCCCTTGGGCAGGCTTTGCCTTGTAGCTTCTTCCACGATCCGCGGGCCGGCAAAACCAATCAATGCTCCGGGCTCTGCCAGCAGGATATCTCCCAAAGAGGCGAAACTGGCATATACCCCGCCCAAAGTAGGATTGGTCAACACCGATACATACAAAAGGCCCGCCTGATTGTGCCGCTCCACCGCCTGACTGGTCTTGGCCATCTGCATCAAGGACAGGATTCCCTCCTGCATCCTGGCACCCCCGCCGCCGGCAGAAAAAATCACCACTGGCAGTTCCTGCTCGACAGCCAACTCGAAGGTCCTAGTTACCCGTTCCCCCACTACTGAACCCATACTGCCGGCCATAAAATCAAAATCGGCTGCTGCCAGCATACATGGATTGCCATGGATAGCGGCTCGACCGATAACTAAAGCCTCATCCAGGCCTGTTTTCTCCTGGGCCTGGGACAGTTTTTCGGAATAACCGGGAAACCCCAAAGGGTTGTCTGACTCTAAATGAGTATCGAGCCTTTCAAAAGAACCTTCATCTACAGTCATCTGCAGCCGTTCGGCAATCCCGACGCGAAAATGGAAGCTGCATTTCTCACATACGTAGTAATTTTTCTCCAAATCCTTCTTATAGAGTAGATTGGAACAGTGGGGGCATTTCTGCCATAATCCCGGAGAAGTATCTTGTTTGACAGGAACCGCCTGGGGTCGGACGGTCACGTACTTCGGCTTGGCGCGAAACAGATCCTTAAACATTCACCCCACTCCTTTTAGACGCCCATGGACCGGCAAAGGATCTCCTGGGCCTCTTCTGCTTCCAGTTCTGATACGAGGATTTCGTAGTAATTCCTGTGCCTGCCTGCACCCACCGGCCGCAAGGTTGCCATAATGCCCTCATCTTCCAAGACACACTTGAGCTTCTCCGCCGCTGGCAGATCTGGAGCTACATAGACTACTGTCAACACCGGACAGACTCCTCCTTAAGCATCCGACCACAGCTTTGCCAAATCGGCCCCCAAGAGAACGGCTGGCCCGCAGTATTTTGCCAAGATCAATGAAAAACGGCTCAGGGCGCAAAACTCGTTACGATCATATCCCACGCCCCCTGAGCTGTCAAGCATACCTGGTTTACTATAGCTTTCGGAAAAGCCAGCCGCTAGATCCTCCTTAGAAGCGGCCTGGTGAGGAACTCCTCAAAGACGTTGGACTCATCATCGATCCTCTCCACATCGGCGCCGAGCTGTCTCAACTTGGCATCCAGCTGCTCATATCCCCGATCGACCAGCTCGATACCACTGATTTCAGTTTCACCCTTGGCAGCCAATGCTGCCAGCACCAAGGCCGCTCCCGCCCGCAAGTCTGTCGCTTCTACCTGTGCGCCGGTCAGTTCCGATACTCCTCGGATGATGGCTGTATCCCGCTCGACTTTGATGTCAGCACCCATTCTGCGCAGTTCGTCCACATAGCGAAAGCGATCAAAGATAGTCTCCCGAATAATGCTGGTGCCATCGGCGATGGACATCATCGCGGCAAAGGGCTGCTGCAGGTCTGTGGGAAAGCCTGGATAAGGCGCTGTCTCCAGGTCCACAGCAACAGGCCGCCCCTGCGCCCGGACGTGAATGCTGTTGATATCCTCTTCGATCTCCATGCCGGCCTCTTCGCACTTCATAATAGATGACCGCAGGTGCTCCGGCACCACATTGGTCAAAACCAGTTCCCCGCCAGTGATGCCACAGGCCACCATAAAGGTGCCTGCCTCAATCCGGTCCGAGATGATGACATACTCTGTCCCCCGCAGCCGCTCCACACCGTCAATGCGGATCACATCGGTACCGGCTCCCCGAATCCGGGCTCCCATGGAACTTAAGTAAATAGCGAGGTCCACAACTTCCGGTTCCTTGGCAGCATTTTCCAGAACCGTAGTCCCCTTGGCCCTGCTTGCCGCCAGCATCAAGTTGATGGTTGTACCCACACTTGACCGGTTGATATAGATCTTATTGCCCACCAGCTCGTCGGCTTCTGCCTTGACATAGCCGTGTTCAATACTGATCTTGGCGCCGAGTGCCTGGAAACCTTTCAGGTGAAAATCCACTGGGCGGGAACCTAGTGCGCAGCCTCCCGGCAGAGGCACCTCCGCCTTGCCCAGCCGGGCCAGCAACAGCCCCGCAACATAAAAAGAAGCCCGCATCCTTCTGACTAAATCATAAGAAGCTTGGTAGTTCTGCAATCCATCGGGCACCACATGGAGGCGGCCGGCTTCATCAAACCAAATCTCAGCACCCAATTCCTGTAGGATCCGACAAATTGTATATACGTCAATGTCTCGGGGAATATTCTCCAAGACACTTTCTCCCTCAGCTAAGCACGCCGCCACGATAATAGGCAGAGCGCTGTTCTTAGACCCACTGATTTCCACTGTACCTTTTAGGGGCGTACCTCCCCTAATCAGCAGTTTCGCCACTACACTACCTCCCCAATCACGAGGATACTCCTGCGGTCAGCCGCTGCGGCTAACTTGCGTTTAGCTCAAAGGGCTTCCAAGTAGGATCGAACTATTTCCTCCAAGAGTTCATCCCGATCGATCCGCTTGATCAGCAGTCGGGCATCACCATGACTGGTAATGTAAGCTGGATCACCGGACAACAGGTAGCCAACAATCTGATCTACCGGTCGGTACCCTTTCTCTTCCAACGCACGGCATACCTGACGGACCAGCATCTTCATGTCCAGCTCATCGCTATCGGCAGCTGTAAACATCCGGGTTTTTTCCGATAGATCTGCCACAGAACTCTCTCCTCCGTTTCATTTCTCCACAGGCGTTCGGTATCCCCAAGGTCATTACCCTGTTGCATACCTGTTACACTTCCGCATATAGCTGGAAATCCCCTGCCAGGAAAGCCTACTTCCCTGGTCCTGTGTCAATCGCAACATGGATTAGTTATTTCTGCCTATAGCTTAGCCTAAACGGCTGTTTTCATCCGCCGAGCATGGAACAATCTGCCGGGGCGGGGCTCCTGTTACAAAAAAGGAAGGGGACCCCCCGCCGGCCCCGGGAATCCCCATTGATGTCTGGCTGATTAGCTCACAGGACTGCCTCAAAACGCTAGTTCAAGCACCGGCAGCCGCTGGGCAACTAGTGGAAATCACCGTCACCGTGGATTTCGTAGCTCCAGTTCCTGCCGCTATTGTTGTCCCAGTTATTGGCATTATCTCGAAAACAGAAATTGAAGCGGCCGGCCTCTGCTGCTTGGACCACAGCAGTCCAAGTCCCATCAGGGCTTCTTTCCATAGGAATATCCTGAACATAACTCCAATCATTGCGGCCAAAACCAAAGTGCAGGTATACTGCCTCAGCACCGGACTGGGCCAGCAATCCCCGGTACTCTACCTTGATTTCATCCCCTAAGGAGACAGGGGTAGGTCTGACTATGATGCCGTCATCGGGTGCCAGCTGATAATCCCTAGAGAAGTCGCTGCCTATCAGTTCTGCGCCGACTTCCATATCTAGGTTCTGTTCCTTGACTCTGTTCTCATCCTTCTTTTCTCGGCGCACAGCCCATGGAAACCTCATACTCGCCGTCCCTCCTTCTTGGACTGAAAGGTCCTCAGGAGTTAGTTTCTGTTGATGCTGCAGCCTTTATGTGAGAACCTTCCGCCATGGACGGCAGAAATCATCCAAATACTAAAAAAGCTCCATCCGCATGGATAGAGCTTCGAGTTTGGTACCCCCAAGGGGATTTGAACCCCTGTCTTCGCCGTGAGAGGGCGATGTCCT